>CACXSA010000034.1 GCA_902770195.1 uncultured Prevotellaceae bacterium | reverse complement strand
CTCACAGCTTTCCTGACGGCACTGGGCACGACATCGTGCATGGGCCATGGACCGTTTTAGTGAGCTTTGCTCGCTTTTACAAAGGCCAAAGGCCGACTAGGTAAACGAGAACTTAATGACCTTCAATCCGCTCCTCATTAGTAATGACTAGAACTATTGGGGAGCGGCTGTTTTTCACGAATTTTGGGTATTGTGGGTTCTTTTGATTCTGTTTACCTTTGCACTCGAAATTATTCAACAAAGAACAGATGATGAAAAGAATCGTATTTACATTATTAGTAATGGCTGTATGGCTGAACGGACAGGCACAGCAGAGTGCTGCCGACAGTACAGGCCTGACCAGGAATGTTTCGCGCTTCAGGATTGGAGGATATGGCGAGGCAAACTATACGCGTAACTTTTTCAGCGACCATGTGAGCCGCTACAGTCAACCTGAAGCGCATAAGGACGACCCTTCGCACGGACGTTTCGACATACCCCATGTTGTGATATACTTAGGCTACGACTTCGGCAAGGGCTGGTCGCTGGGCACTGAGATAGAGTTTGAACATGGCGGCAACGGCATTGCCTACGAGAAGGAAGACGAGGAAGGCGGCGAATGGGAACAGGAGACGGAAAAGGGCGGCGAGGTGGAACTGGAGCAGTTCTGGCTGCAGAAGTCGTTTGCCCCCTGGGCTAACATCCGTGCCGGTCACATCGTGGTGCCTGTAGGCTTGAACAATGCGCACCACGAACCTCTGAATTTCTTCACGGTGTATCGTCCTGAGGGCGAGAATACCATCCTGCCTTCCACCTGGCATCAGACGGGTGTGTCGTTTTGGGGACGCTATGGTGACTTCCGCTACGAGGCACAGTTCCTGGCTGGTCTGAATGCCGACCAGTTTACGAACGTGGGGTGGATTCATAAGGGGCATAAGTCGCCACTGGAGTTCGATATTGCCAACAAGTACGGCATAGCCCTGCGCGTGGACAACTATACTGTGCCTGGCCTGCGCATCGGTGTGAGCGGCTACTACGGTCACTCTATCGGCAACAGCTATCCTAACGATGCCAACGGTATTGGTGCGACGTATAAAGGTAAGGTGGTGATAGGGTCTATCGACTTTACGTATAATGCCCATAACTGGATAGTCCGCGGACAGGCTGACTACGGCTATCTGGGCGATGCCGACCAGCTGAAGTATATGTATAACCGACTGAACTCGAAGTCGCCCTACAAGCACTCGGCTTTTGTCAGCGGCAATGCATACGCCGTGGGTATAGAGGCGGGTTATAACATCTTCTCGCAGATAGAATGCCTGCGCAAGCAGAACCAGAAGCTGTACGTCTTCGGACGCTACGAGGCCTACAACCCTTACGCCAGTGCTACGAAGAACACCAACTACGACTATACCGCCATCAAGCGCATGGCGCTGGGTCTGAACTACCATCCCATCAAGGAGATTGTCATCAAGGCTGAATATTCGAAGCGCTTCCTGAAGAACTTGTATAACAACGAGCCCTCGCTGAACATCGGAGTAGCTTACGAGGGCTTCTTCCAGTTGGGACACCGTCAGATGGTACAGAAGGAACAGGCTGACGTTGACCGTCTGAACGAGCGCATCAATGACCTGCAGCGGCAGCTGGACGAGATGAAAACAATAAACAATAAACAATAAGAAATAAACAATAAATAATAAACCGCTCGAGCTTTGCTCGCTTCGTACCTTTAGGTCGAAGAATAAACAATAAACAAGAAACGATATGAAAAAGACTATCTATCTCTCACTGGCTCTCATGATGAGCCTCTCGTTCGCCGCTTGCAGTAGTGACGATAATAAGAACAACGCTCCGGAAGACACCAGCGAATCGACCATCAGCACGGATGCCAAGTATAAGGACCCCACTTACGGAGAGGCTGCTATCAAAGCCTGCGGTGATGTGGTGACTAATTTTGAGGCTGCCAACCTGACCATTGCCATGGCCGACCTGAATGCTGATCAGGAGGCGTATCTGCGCAACGTGCTTTCCGGTCTGGTGAGCAATGTCATCGTACCCACTTATACCAAACTGGCAGACGATGTGGAAGACTTGGAGAAAACGCTGAACGGACTGACCACCAGTAATATCACGCAGGCACAGATTAACAAGGCCTGCGAGGACTTCAAGGCTGCCCGCGAGAACTGGGAACGCTCTGAGGCTTTCCTGATGGGTGCAGCCTCAGACTTCGACATCGACCCCACCATCGACTCATGGCCACTGAACCGTTCGCTGTTGCTGAGCTACTTTCAGGGCGGCATGAAGCCCGAGATGCTGGAGGATGCCACCATCCTGGGCTTCCACGCCCTGGAGTTCATCCTGTTCCGCAACGGTCAGCCTCGTAAGGTTGCCGAGTTCCAGGGTAACGACACCTACAAGAACTTCGAGAAGATTACCGGTGCCCAGGAGCTGAAGTACGCCCAGACCATCAGCACCCTGCTGAAGCAGCGCTGCTTCCAGTTGCAGGTAGCTTGGGAGGGTGAGAAGAATGCCAGCCGCGTCAGCGTGGTAAAGGCTGCCGGTCTGGACTATACCACTGAGGCTGGTCTCAACTATGGCGACAACCTGATTCAGGCTGGTGTGACAGGCAGCAAGAGCACCTTCACCAGTCTTGAGGATGCCATTGCCCAGGTGCTGTCTGACGATGAGGGTTCGTGTGTAGGCATTGCCAACGAGGTAGGTACGGCCAAGATTGCCAACCCGTTTGCTGCCGGTGACATCTCCTACGTGGAGTCTCCCTATAGCTACAACTCCATCACCGACTTCCAGGACAACATTCGTTCTATCCGCAACGTATGGTACGGCTCTACCAACGATAGCCCTGCCAGCATTAGCTTCTACAACTTCTTCCAGAACGTAGGTGCCAGCGCCGTGAACACCAGCGTCACCGGTTCCTTCAACGATGCCATCAGCAAGATTGGTGCCATGCCTGCTCCCTTCGTGAAGTATTGCAGCACCATCTGGAACATTGAGTTCACGGACGACGAGGACTGGAAATAGTGAATAGTGAATAGTGAAAAGTGAATAGTGAATAGTGAAAAGTGAAGAATATTAACGAGAATGCACTATGATTCAACTAACAAAGAAAAGCCTTATCGGGCTGTTGGCATGCACTTGCATGCTGACAGCCTGTTCTGACAGTAGCGACAACACGCAGGACCTGGGCAAGTTGACTCCTTCGAGCAACGGTTTCGGCAAGGCCAACGACGTGTTCACTGCTGAGGAGTGGTATCCTGGCGGCCAGCTGGGAACCACCGAGAAAGCCAGTTATTCGGCACCTGCTCCTGCCGTAGCAAACATCAGTGGTATGGAGGAAGACTTCAACACGGGTGAGGACTTCTTCGAACACCTCTACACCTTCGACGTGGCTCCCCGTAAGGGTCTCGGTCCGGCATGGGTGCGCAACGGCTGTATAGCCTGCCACCCCTCGTATGGTCACGGCAAGCGCCAGACGGAGTACCGTGCCAATACCATCGGCAACGGCTATCTGCTGGTGGTCTATCATCCTGACGAAGCCTACACCGAGGACGGCGTGCGCTATACCACTGCTCCATCGAGCTACATCTCTGAGGTGACGGGTATGCCACAGACGCAGGCCATGTCGCCCTTCAAGGCTCCTATCGACGAAAGTCAGATTAAGATAGAATGGAAGAATGTCACCGAGATGCCCAGCGGTCTCTCGATGACCTTCCCTGATGGTGAGCAGTACAGCCTTATCTATCCTGAGGTGACCATCCCTGCCACCGCCTTTAACACCAATCCGGTACCTACTAATTATGAGGTACGCCTGGAGTCAACCATCGGTGTCTATGGTACTGGTCTGCTTGATGCTATCAGCGATGATGACATGCGTGAGCAATACCGCAAGGAAGCTCCCTATGTCAACCTGAATCCCGCCATGTGGGACAAGGCCGCCAACGATTTTGCCTCTACGGCTTACTATAGTGCCCCTTACAACGACACCAAAAACCATAACAACGGCAAGGGCATCGTGAAGAAGTTCACCTACGCCATGACGCGTGGCTCGCTGCAGGACGGTGCCGGAGCCAATGCTATCTGGAACATCACCAACGTCACCCGCAGCGACCGTCACTGGCTCTACAGCACTACCGCCTGGGCCAAGGCACAGAGCGAGGATGCCGCAGTCATCAGCTACATCAAACAGCACGGACAGTCGCCGCTGAGCATTCTGCATCCCTATTATGCCGACGGCACGGACGAGGGTATCAAGGCTCGTGTCTATGAGGTGCTGAATACACCGAACGTAAGCTTTAAGAGCACGTTTGAGAAGTATCTGCTGAACGATGAATACTACAAAGGCGAAGAGGAGATGTCGGACAAGCAATACTACCAGTTCATGGTGTGGCACCGTGGTCTTGCCGTTCCTGCTGCCCGTAACTTGGACGATGCCGACGTGAAGCGTGGCAAGGCACTGTTTACACAGATGGGGTGTGCACAATGCCACCGTCCGTCGTGGAAGACAGGTGCCGACAACATGTGGGTGGATGCTGCCACCAAGGCATACGCCGACGCCAACGGTCTGGCCAAGGACGGCGACTACACCAAGCTGTTGCCGAAGTATCCCAACCAGACCATCTGGCCCTACACTGATATGGTACAACACCGTCTGTTCATGGAGAACGACATCCGCACGGGATGGTGTCGCACTACTCCACTATGGGGTAGGGGACTGAGCCGTCGTCTGACAGGTGCCGACGACCGCTTGCATGACTGCCGTGCACGTAGCGTGCTGGAGGCTATCATGTGGCATGGCTATTCCAAACAGTCGGACGGCTTCAGGGCTGCCGAGAAGTTCTACCATCTTGAAAAAGCCGACCGTCAGGCTGTGATAAAATTTATAGAATCCATATAATATATGGTTCCTATGTTCCGTTCATAAAAACATGAAAACATCTGTTATTTTTATGTATGTCGTGGTGGTTGCCGTGATGGCAGCTGCCACGATTGTTGAGAAATACGAAGGTACCCAGTATGTTGCTGACCATATCTATGGTGCCTGGTGGTTTTCTGCATTGTGGGCCCTGCTCACGGCAGTCAGCATTTTCTTTTTCATTCAGCGGAAGGTGCGCCGCCCTTCTTTGGTGGTGCTCCACCTCTCGTTCGTAGTCATCCTGGCTGGTGCCTTGCTGACCCACCTGACAGCCCAGCGTGGCGTGGTGGTGTTGCGCCAGGGCATTCCCGTTGACACCTATCTGACGCCTGATATGCAGGAGCATCCCTTGCCCTTCAGCATCACCTTGAAGCAGTTTGAGATAACCTATCATGAGGGAACGGAGGCACCGTCCGACTACATATCGCAGGTCGTGGTGGATAACCGTCCGTTTACCATCTCGATGAACCAGATAGCTTCGTATCGAGGCATACGCCTTTATCAGAGTAATTACGATGAAGACCTGCAAGGCAGCATCCTCGCCATGAACAGCGACCCGTGGGGCATCCCTGTCACCTATGCTGGCTATGCGTTGCTCTTCGTGTCACTCCTTTGGATGCTCGTAGATCCTAAGGGTGCCTATCGGCAGTTGCTGCGTCGTGCAGCCGTTGCTCTTGTATGCTGCTGTGGGATAGAAAACGCAACGCCGGCGAGTGCTTCACCCCGTGTGTTGCCGGAAGAGACGGCGCACCGCTTTGGACAGCTCTTCGTGGTGTATAACGACCGTGTGTGTCCCATGCAGACCTATGCCCTCGACTTCACCAAGAAGCTGTATGGCAAGCGCCATTATCAGGAGTTTACTGCCGAACAGGTGCTTACGGGTTTCATCTTCTATTATGACGACTGGGTCAAGGAACCCTTGAAACAGGAGCGTAAGCCCATGAAGATGGAGGAGAAGCAGATGCTCATCAAGCAGCTGCACCAAGGCACGCCCCTCAAGGTGTTTCCCTATGCGGAACATGCCAAGGTGACATGGTATGCTCCCACCAGTACGCTGCCTAACACGATGGACGAGGAACACCAGAAGTATATCCGCGATGTGTTCACCCTGCTGAACGGAGAGGTTCAGGCGGGACACTTCGAGGTGGCTAATCAGTATCTGGACAAGATGCTGGAATATCAGCAGACTTTCGGACAACGCTCGTTGCCCAGTAAGGTACGGGTGGAGGCGGAGCGGCTCTATAACAAGGTGCCCTTTGCCACTATCTTGTTTATGGTGTGTCTCACTGTCGGGTTCTTGTTGTTTCTCATGGATATCTTCTGCCCTTCCTGGGCCAAGGGTCGGGCGCACTATTCTTTGACCACTCTTCTCTTTTCATGGCTGGCATTAAGCTGCTGCCTGGCCTTGCGGTGGGTGGTGACTGGCACTATCCCCATGTCGAATGGTTACGAGACGATGCTCACACTGGCATGGCTCATCATGCTGCTGACGATGGTGGCTTGTCGCCGGTTCCCCATCATGCTGACCTTCGGATTCCTCTTGGCAGGCTTCTTCCTCTTGGTGAGCCATATCTCGCAGATGGACCCGCAGATGACGCACCTCATGCCAGTGCTCGATTCGCCGTTGCTGACCCTTCACGTGTCTGTCATCATGATGGCCTATGCGCTGTTGTCGCTCACCTTCATCAGTTCGCTCACCGCACTCCTGATGCCTAAGAAAAGTGAGGAGATGAAGCTGTTGTCGCAACTGATGCTCTTTCCTGCCCTGACATTCATGGGCTTCGGCATCTTTATCGGTGCCATCTGGGCTAATGTGTCGTGGGGTACCTATTGGTCATGGGACCCGAAGGAGACGTGGGCGCTCATCACGTTTATGATCTATGCGGCTCCTGCCCACCAGCGGCTACGCCTGAACTATCATGTATATATGACGCTGGCCTTCCTGACCATTCTCATGACTTACTTCGGTGTGAACTATTTCCTGGGTGGCATGCATTCCTATGCATAACTATGGCTTTGACTTCCCTATCTCTGCTGCAGTACGCTGTCGCCCGACGGCAATGATGCGCTCTGACTTGTCGAAGTCGAAAGTGCCATAGCGGTTCATCTGGATATCCACCAGGATATCGGGCTTGATGAGCTTTGCCATGAGGATGGAGTTCTGGCGAATCATCAGCGAACTGGCGCGTGAGAGCACCGTGAGGTAGTTGAAGTCGAGGTTGTCGGGAATCAGCTTGTCGAGGATTCTCGCCTTTAGCGAGGTGCTGTTCCTTTTCTGCTTGCTAAGCCGTCGCTCCTCTTCCCATTCTGACAGGTAGTCATGTCCGCTCACGTCTATGCCTACGAGGATGTCGCCAGGGTGTCGCTTCACGTGGTTTAGGGGTATGGGGTTGAGCACACCGCCGTCGATGAGTATCATGCCATCGCGCTGAACGGGTTCGTAGAAGGAGGGTAGGGATATGCTGGCACGGATGGCTTCGAACAGGCTGCCTTTGCGGAATACCACCTCCTTGCCTGCCTTCAGGTCTGTTGCCACTGCACAGTAGGGAATGGGCAGTTGCTCGATGGGCATGTCGGGCACAAACTCCATGATGGCATTGATGATGCGGTTGCCTTTGACCAGATGGTTCAGCGACAGCGAGAAGTCGGTCAACTCCAGCATCTTCTTCCGGTCGATGGTCTTCATCCATTCCTGGAATTCCTTGAGTTTGCCGGCAGCATAGACGCCCCCGATGAGGGCACCCATGGAACACCCTGCTATCGAGGTGATATGATAGCCTTGCGACTCCAATTCCTCAATAGCACCGATATGGGCCAGTCCTCTGGCACCACCACTGGACAGCACCAATGCTACATCCTTTCCACCCTTTTCACTTTTCACTTTCCAATGCAGTAGCCGCTCGGCATCCCGAAGGGTGACGCTTGCCTTGGCAAGAAATTTTTCACTTTTCACTTTTCCCTTAAATTCTTTCCACTTGTTTCACGCCCTTCACGGTGCGCAACTTCTTCATCAGTCCCTCCAGTCGTGTGTTGTCGTCAATCATGATGGTGAGGTTGCCGCTGAACAGTCCATCGTTTGAATCGATGTTGATGGAGCGCAGCACGAGTTTCTCATCCTTCGATATGATGCTGGTGAGGTTGTTGACGATGCCGATGTCGTCGTTGCCAATGACACGCAGGGTGATGGCATACTGGCTGGAGCCCTTGCCACTCCACATGGCGCGTACCACACGATAGCCAAAGCGCTTCTTCAGCTCGGCAGCATTGGGACAGTCCTCACGGTGAATCTTGATGCCACCGCTGACGGTGACGAAACCGAACACTCGGTCGCCATAGATGGGCTGACAGCAGCGGGCCAGCTGGTAGTCGATGCCCTTCAGGTTGCGGTCTATGACGAGCACGTCGTCTGAGAGTTGAGAGTTTAGTGTTGAGAGTTTAGAGTTCTCCAGCACGAAGTTGGCAGCACTCTCTGCCACGTTGTTGCCTGTGACGGGCTGGTCGCCCTGTTGTATCTCTATATAACGGTCTATGACGGTGTTGACATCCAGCTCGCCGGAGGCAATGCGGCGATAGAAGTCGCTGACTTCCTTGAAGCCTAGCTTGCGGATGAGCACCTGCATGATGCTCTCGTCCATCTCCAGTTTGCGGTTCTTGAACTTGCGCGCCAGCGTCTCCTTGGCGAAGAGGCCCTCCTTCACCTGAGTCTCCTTCAGCGCCAGGCGTATCTTCGACTTGGCACGCGAGGTCTTCACCATGTTCAGCCAGTCTTGCTTGGGCTTCTGGTTGGCGGAGGTCATAATCTCCACCTGGTCGCCGCTCTGCAGCTCCTGGCGCAGCGTCACCACCTTGTTGTTGATGCGGGCTCCCACACACGAACTGCCTATCTTGGAATGGATGTGGTAGGCGAAGTCGAGCACGGTGGCTCCCTTGGGAAATTTGTAGAGGTCGCCCTTGGGGGTGAACACGAACACCTCGTCTTCGTAAAGGTCCATCTTAAACTGGTCCATCGCTTCCATGCCGTCGCTGGTCTCGAGCATCGAGCGGATATTGGTGAGCCAGTCGTCCAGTCCTGATTCGCTCTTCACACCCTTATAACGCCAGTGGGCTGCCACGCCGCGTTCGGCCACCTCGTCCATGCGCTCGGTACGGATCTGCACCTCCACCCATTTCTGCTCAGGACCCAGTACCGTGATGTGCAACGACTCGTAGCCGTTGGTCTTGGGCACGCTGATCCAGTCGCGCAGACGCTTGGGATTGGGCTGGTACATCGAGGTGACGATGGCAAAGGCCTGCCAGCATTGCATGATTTCGCGCCGGTGCTGTTCTCTTAGCTCTTGCCTCTCACCACTTACCTCTAAAATGATACGGATGGCGAAGAGGTCATAGACTCCCTCGAAGGCACACTTTTGTTTCTTCATCTTCTGCCAGATGCTGTGGATGGACTTGGTGCGCCCTTTGATATGGAATGTCAGACCCGCTTCCGAAAGACGGTCGCTGACGGGCTGGATGAATCGCTGGATGTAGGCGTCGCGGTTCTTCTTGGTCTCGCTCAGCTTCTCCTTGATATGGTAGTAGGCGTCGTGCTCCAGGTATTTCAGCGACAGGTCCTCCAACTCGCTCTTCAACTTGTAAAGACCCAGCTTGTGGGCAAGGGGAGCGTAGAGGTAGGCAGCCTCCTGACTGACCTCGCGCCTGCTATTTTCTCTGACCTCAGACTTCTGACCTCTGACCGCTATATTGGCATCCTTGATTTGGCGCATGAGGTTTACCCTGTCGGCAATCATGATGAGGATGACGCGCATATCCTCGGCAAACGACAACAGCAGGTTGCGGAAGTTCTCCGACTCGATGACGGGATTCTTCTGATAGAGTTCCTGAATGCGCTGCAAGCCATGCAGGATGCGGGCGATAGATTCACCAAAATGGGTGCGCACCTCGTCAATGGTCAGCAAGCCCTGCTCCACGTTAGGGCGCAGCAAGACTGCCATGACACCATCGCGGCGCAAGCCAATCTCCTCGACCACCAGTTGGGCGGTCTGAAAACTCAATAGGATAGGGTTCAGGCCAAACACGTCGCGGTTTACCTGATGACTCTCTATGGCGTTCATCACCAGTTGGCGCACACGCTCTTCGTCGCCCTCCTTCAGCGTAGGTGCTATCTGTTCGCGTATCTTCTGGTAGAGTGCCAGTGTTTCTTCCTTCTCCTGTGTGGTAAATTCCAGTCGTCTTGTCATGATTATGGTTTAATGATAAGTATAGTTCATTTTCATGGAGATATATCCTTTGGGCCATTTCTCTTTGTCGAGGTAGAACTTGGCGGTTCCCTGACTCGCCAGGAAGAGGTTGGGCTTTATCTCCTTGAACTCGTATTGCATACGGTTCTGTCCTTCGCTATAGCTGATGCGGGCTATCTGCCAACAGCCGTCAGCAATGTGCACGCGCATGTTTTCCAGCTTCACCACATAATAGGTCCTGTTGCCTGCTGTATAGCTGCCGCTGTACTCCATGCCCGTTTCCTGTTTCTTCTTGTATTTCTTCTGCAGCTCCTTCACCTTCTCGCGCACTTTCTTGTAGAACGTGTCATAGACGTTGGCACTCATCATGCCGTCGTGCTTCAGGAACGAGGCTTCCTGCTTGGGTGTCAGCTCCTGCTTTTTCTCCACCATCCGGATGTTCGATGCTGTAATCTTTCCGTTGTGGTACAGGATGTCCTCAGCCATCGTGATGCCGAAGTGCTTGTGCTCTCTTAGCGCACTCAGTATCTGTCCGTAGCCTGCCAGCCGGGCAGCAAAGGTGATGGTCCTGCGGTGTGGAAACTTGGTCAGGTCGATGTCTTTCTCCAGCTGACAGGTCACCGAATAGCGCAGCGTCTGTACATGTGCCTTGAGGGGCTTGGCATGTTCCAGCACCTGTTTCAGCAGGTATTCCTCGAAGGTCATACCGTCGGCCAGCACCACCACCTCGTTCAGTTTCAACGAGTAGGCAATGTCGTCATCGTCGTCATCCTGGGCCTGAGCCGGCAGCACCGTGAACAAGGCGAGCAGGAGTGGGGCGAGGAATCGTAATGTTCCTGTCAATAGCTGTCTCATCGGGTACAAAAGTAGCAAATAAACCATAAACTGCCGTGTTACGATGCATAGTTTATTTGTTTTTAAGTTTTTTTTGTTATGTCCTGAACAACCAGACCTGCCAGCATGAAGCCGAAGATGGCAGTGATATGGGCCAGCGTACCGTTGGTTTGAGGCTTGTTGAAAGTCGAGGGCACCTCGTCATCGTCAGGCGGGCATCCGCGGTTTTCTAACAGTTCGTCACTATAGACACACAGGAACTTGCGCTTGGGGAATACCTTTCCCTTCTTAAACTTGTTTCTCAGCGCACGGGCCAGCGGGTCGCCGTTCACCTTCCAGAATTCCGTCACCTTGATGCGCGTGGGGTCCAGCTTCAGCGCCGCACCCATCGACGAGAACAGTTTGGCTTGTGTTTGACAAGCCAACAAAATCAGCGTCGCCTTGTCCTTCAGCGAGTCAATGGCATCGATGATGTAGTCATAAGTGTCCAACTGAAAACTCGCTGCTGTCTCTTCCGAGAATATCTGTTGCAGCGCCGTAATCTCAGCCTTGGGATTGATGGTGAGCAGACGCTCCTTCAGGGCTTCCACCTTTACCTGACCAACAGTCTTTGTCGTTGCCATCAGCTGTCGGTTGATGTTGGTGATGCACACGCGGTCGCTGTCAACGATTGTCAGCTGTCGGATGCCGCTGCGCACCAGACTTTCGGCACACCACGACCCAACACCGCCCACGCCGAAGATAATCACTCTCTTCTGGGCGATGCGCTCCATCGTCTCGCCGCCCAGCAACAACTCATTCCTGCGGAATATTGCGCTATTCATGTCCGTCGTTTCTCCGTTTTAGTGCGCAATAAACTTCTTACCACCACGAATGTAGAGACCGCGACGGGGGTGAAGGACGCGTTGACCACTGAGGTTATAGCAGGGCTGCGCGTTGTCGTCGGCATCGTTGCGAATAACATCGATAGCCGTAGGACCGTAGGTGGTGGCGTCAATCGCCAGCGTCTCGAAATTCATGGGCATTCCTATTGTCTGGAAGCAGGCGCGGAACGGCGAGCAGGATGTCCCCTTGGGAACAACGCTTCCACTCTTACCATCGGCAAAAGCGAAGGTCTCGCCCTGCGTGTATGCTGTCTTCACGAACGAGCCCGTCATGTTATAACGGCCTGCCGTCATCATGTAAACGCTGTCGCAGACGTATGCATTCTGTGTCGAGAAAACAACGGCATTGCTCAGCTTCTTGTCTGCCTTCAGACGAATGATGTATGGCGTACCGACAGACGGCATGTCCTTGATGCTTGTAAAATACACCTTGCCAGCCTGGTCATAGCACAGCTCCATCGCCTCGAGGGTAAACGCCTCGCCACCGGCTTCGCACTTCTGGACTGTGAAGGGCAGAAGCAGCGTGGTGAAGTTATTATACTCGCCATCGGTAAAGGTGCGCTTATACTCAATCTTCTTGGCCGTAAACCAGCAGGGTGTCATGAAGTCGTAGCCGTCGGTCAGCAGGATGCGCTCGGCAGTCTGCTCGGAATTGCTCGACAGAACGACATTGCGTCCCTCCAGGGTAGCGGGCTTGGCATCCGTGGCATCCAGGAAATAAAGACAGTTAGGATTACTGTTAGGTGTCAGGGTCTTCACGCCGGCACTGTTCAGCTCTACGGCCAAAGCATCTTCCGGCACGGTGAATTCTGACTTCGGGCCACAGGATTCTACCGTGCGGTTCTTCCTGTACACATTGATGCCTGCCAATGCAGTGACGGGCGAATAGATCTCATTTTTGTCGTTGGAGACATCGCCTTCAAAAGTGGTCCGTATCCATATATCATACTTATTGGGAAACTCGAGCTTGTCGAAATAGAACTTGACGTCGGTGCTCGCTCCTGGAGCAATCGTCACCTCCTTTTCAGGCAACACGGCATGTATCTCGTAGCTCAAATTCTCGCCGGACCCTACCTCCTTGTAGATGATCACATTCACCTTGCCCCGATAGTTGTGCTCAGCATGAGGATTCTTCAGATTGAGCGTCATGTCCAGCTCACGCCCCGCGACTTCGTATTTCTTGCTGATGTTCTTGTAAGGCTCCTCCTTTACCGTGTTCTTCAGCGTCAGTGCCTTGGTCAGCACGATGTCGTCATAATAATCGGGAACTATGCCGGGCTTAATCTCCAGCGGCACCAGGTCGCCCATCACAAATGCCTCAAGAAGCAGTCCTGTCTGATAGGTATTGGCTTCGCCAGCCACAAACTCAAAGTTCACATCGACGGTCTTTCCTGCCGGAATATGAACCGGGGTCTCCTTGAACGGATTACCATTCGTCATGGTAGTGTCTTTCGATTCACACAGGGCGATGATGCCGTCGAAGTCATAAACGCCCTTGTTGGTGATGTTCATCACAGCCGTCACCTTTCCGCCCTGTTGCAGCGTGCCGGAGTATTTGATGCTGTTCACCTGCAGGCGCAACTCGCGGGGATGCGAGGTCAGCGTCAACTGGTTGCCGCTGATGTTGGCACCGATGAAGTTGGAATTGACGTCCTCGTTCTGCTCCCATTTATCTGCGCCCTGCAGACGACTGACGGGATAAATGTCGTAATGCCCGTCGGCAAGTCCCTTTCCGAAAGTCATCGTGCCCTGTATCTTCTCCAGATAGGTGTTATATTTCACCAGCTGTCCCATGGCGACCTCAACCACCTTCAGCAGTTTCTTGTCCTTATAGAGTCCCAGTCCTACGTCGTAGGTGTTGTCCTTCGACAGCCTGTTGATGTTTTGCAGCACCATCTTGATTTTCACGGCAGGGAAATCGCTGTCGCCCGTGCGCTGTAGCTGTGACGGTGTATCCATGGTCAGCATGAATCCCGTAGTATTCAGCGTGTTGATATCGGTATAGGGCGTTTTCGTGGGGATAACACCCGTTACGATTTCGTAGGGGAAGTGCGGAATGGTCTTCTTGGGAAACTGCGCACCTATCGACAGTTGGAAAAAACCGTCCTTGTCACCAGCCCATCCCCAGTTGATGTGAAAGTAGTCGCCATGCTTATAGCCGTCTATGATAAACTGATGACCGTCGCCGCCACAGACGACGGGACGTTTCTTTTCCAGTTCCTCGTAAATCATGTACTGCCACTCCCACTCCGTCAGATAGCTGCGTCGCGTCACCTCGATGCTGTCGCTGTCGTATCCGAAGAAGCGCACCAGCCCAAGGCCCATCAAGGTAGAGTTCGACATCGAGACATTGTGATAATACTTCATATGGCAGGCAGCACCGCAATATTGCATCAGCTGAGCTACGGCATTGTTCGACTCTGCCGACGAATTGTCGTTATAGACATTTTCCATGGCAGCCCAGTTGAAGGTCACGGCTGGCAGTTCCGAAGTCTGCTGGGTGGCAGGAAGAATAGGTGTCGCTCCCTTCGGCCACTCATAATACTTCATCAACATGGCCATAGCCGTTGCCACACAACCCGTAGGAGCATGTTTCTCCTCGTCGCCGTCCTTGACCATCGGGGTCAGGTTGTTGAAAGGAGGTTCCTGTGACCACCGCTGTTTGATAAGCGGCTCAATATTGTATTTCACCGCATAGACTTGTTCCTCATCCTCCTGGTCGGCGTCACCGTTATTCTGCTCCGCCTCGGTAATCTGCTGGGCATAGCTTTCCAGCAGCTTCCTCATAGCGGCAGGCATGTCGCCGTCGAGCGTTCCCTGTGGCGCATAGCCCAACACCTCCTTGGTGCGGTCGCTGCCCGACACGATGACGTAGCCCCCGCCCTCCATATTGAAAGCATACAACTGGCGGATACCCGTTTCTGCCGTCTTCAGTTGGATGTCAGCCGCAGCACGGCGTCCTCCCGATTGTTGCGACACGAAGGTTTTGGCTTTTTCCATAGCCTGTTGGTGGTTGACCTCAGCAGCCTGCATGGCAGCACAGGCGGCGATTGCCAGGAGTGACAAGAACAATTTCTTCATAGTTGTCATAGTTTATTTTCTTCCTTTGAACGTATAGCCTGCGCCCTCAACAGCTTTCCGAATGGCTTCTTCGGTGGCAGGGCCTTTAATGGTCAACGTGTTGGCCGAAGCACTGGCCTTGGCTTTCTCTACGCCCTGCACGTTCTCTACGGCACGCACAACGGCAGCTTCGCAATGGCTGCAATGCATGTCTTCAACGCGGTAAACCACCGTGTCGGGGTCTAAGGGCTTCTTGGTAAACTTGCAGAATAAATTCTTCATCAATGCAAATATTATAAATAGGGTTAATAATGTGGCACAAACAATCTTGAAGGGGTGGGGTAGCGTACTGGCAGCCATGCAGCACGTGTCATGGATGGCAGAAGAAAACAATTCCAGTCCCATGCTGTTGAGCAACAAGCCAAAGGCAATCGAAAAGCCTATGATGGTAAGCAGGTAGATGGAGGTGAACCGGCTGCCCAGACTCTTATGGACAACGAGAATGCTGGCCAGATTGACAGCAGGACCCGCCATCAGCATGACCAGTGCCGCACCCGGCGACAGTCCCTTCATCATCAGTGCCGCTGCCATGGGAATGCTGCCTGTGGAGCAGATATACATGGGCACGGCAATGAGGAGGATAATCATCATCTGCAACAAGGGCTGACTGCCGAACTGCAAGAAAAACTCATCGGGCACTATCACCTGAATCAGTGCGGCCACTATCAGTCCAAATACCAAGCGCAAGCCGATGTCGCGAATCATGTCGTAATAGGCATACTTTAATACGCGCCATATTTTAACTTGACAGCCATTGGCAGCACCAAGCGGCGAAGTGGGGCACTGCGTTGCTGGTTGTGAGTTGTTTCCTATAGCACCGTATTCGTCATCAGCCACCAATCGGTTTA
Organism: uncultured Prevotellaceae bacterium; assembly: GCA_902770195.1. GTDB lineage: Bacteria > Bacteroidota > Bacteroidia > Bacteroidales > Bacteroidaceae > Prevotella. The sequence continues at coordinate 46,081 of CACXSA010000034.1, read as the reverse complement.
CCAACAGTCCGCCGCAAACACCCGTGATGAGTGCTGCCACCGGGCGGACAATGGCAAAGCCCAGTCCCATCAGCGAGTAGGTGGCCAGAATGGAGTCTATGCCCGTCTGTGGCGTGGCGATGAGAAACGAGGCTATGGAACCCTTCGATGCCTTCTCGTTCCTCAGTCCGATGGCAGTAGGGATGACACCACACGAACAGAGCGGCAGGGGTACACCCAACAGGGCAGCCCATACCACAGACAACTTGTTGTCTTTCGACAGGTGGCGGTAAAAGTTCTGCGGCACAAAAACGTGCAGCATTCCCGCTATCAAGAATCCCAGCAACAGATAGAGAGCCATCTCGCAGACAACGTTCAAAAGCGACAGCATGAAGTCGTTACACATCATTCTCATCTCCATTTCCTTTTATGGTATGCAAAGGTACAAATATCTTTTCATTCACCAAACAATACGTGGTTGTTTTTTTCTTCATCGCCTTAGTGACAGTACCTTGGCATATTATGAATATAATAGTGCGAAAAACTTACGAATATCAGAATAGCTGGCCACACGTGACCAGCTATTATATTTTTATTTAGTCAGGGTAAACCCTGCATGAGCTTGGACAATTAATAGCTGTCTTGCGTCATAACGATAAGGCTGGAGTAGAATACCGGAATGTTGGAGATGCTTTGGCTGGTACGTACCGGCGAATTGGATATCAGACTGTTGACAATCATAGCCGTGTTATAGGCCATTTCCTTCAGGTTCTTGTCGATGGTCATGGTCTGCTTGCCGTTCTTGATATTAGCCTGCGCCATGGCGGTATTGTCCTGACCTGTGATGATCGGCATTTTCGTAATGCCAGCTTCCTCCAGCGCCTCAATGGCTCCCTGAGCCTGATTATCGGTAGCCGCAAGAATCATATCCGGACACTCACCTGCTCCATAGCTGCTGAGACGGTCTTTCATGTCTTTCTTACCATCGGCAATACTCCAACTTTCAGCCATCACCTGACTATATTCCTTCTTGCCACTACAAAATCTTTGGGGAATAAACTGCAATTGAACAAAAAAAGTGCAAAAAAAGAGTTGAATTACTTGGATATTAGTACCAGAATTAGTACCTTTGCCGCAAAAATAATTTGTCATGGGCTCAAAAGAGAAAATGGTAGAGCGCTTTAAAAAGAAGCCAAAGGACTTCACCTATGAGGAGACGGTGAGTCTTTTAGCGCATTTTGGTTACTCCGAGTATCAGAAAGGTGCGACGTCAGGTTCTCGCGTGAGATTCAAGAATGCATCAACGGGTTGCTACATAGATATTCATCGTCCACATCCTGGTAGTATTATGAAGGAGTGGATGGTAAAGACGATATATCAGCATCTAAAGAATAATGGGTTAATTAAATAAAGGAGAATTGGACAATGGATTATTTGGAATATAAAGGTTATAAGGGTAGTGTGGAATATAGCAAGGAGGACAACTGCCTGTTTGGAAAAGTGCAGGGTTTGAGCAAGGAACTGATTTCGTATGAAGGTCAGACTCTTGAGGAGTTGCGCAAGGATTTTGAAGCCGGCATTGAAAGCTATCTGGACTACTGTAAGGAAGAGGGCGTTGAGCCAGCAAAACCTTATAGTGGCAAACTGAACCTGCGTATGCCGTCTGAGTTACATTCTCAAGTGGCTGCTTTTGTTGCTTCAACAGGAACGACCATCAACGACTTTATCAATCGGGCTATCACAAATGAACTAAAGAAGGCGGCAGCCTTGTAAATTCAAGTGTACAGCGGAACCGACCCGTTGTGCATGATACAGCAAGCGCCATAGTACCAAGGTGTCTTTTGTGTTTGGTTGATGACGATGAAGATGAACCATTTATTATTGTTCTTGCTTGTAAAGGGCATCGTTTTAGCTTCATTTTCTCTAATGAATGCTCCACGCTTTCGAATGTCACGAAAGCTGTTATCAGCAAGCTTCTTTGCCTGTTTCCTAACATACTGGATGTCTTCTTTCAATTCACTCAATATTTGTTCTTCACTGATGTTTTTTTGTTATCATCTTTTGCGACAAATGTCTTTATTTACCATTGTTAAATACTTGATTATATTGATTTCCTTTCAGCAATGACCTGACCATGATAGTATCGGTGTTGACACGAACGAGCTTCACTTCATCAAAGATTCTTGCTGTTTTACCGTCATCGCACACAAAGATGAAGATACGAGGTGTACGGCTGGCATATTTATCTTTGTACTTATAGGTGAAACAGACGGTGTCGGTTGGTAACTCATATACGGTTTCCTGCTTTAATATTCCGACTGCCACTGATTTCACGAAGATGAAAAGTGCCTTCCTGCGAAACTCACACGTGACAGGTCCAGCTAATGCTATCGGCCCGCTGAAAACGTCCCTCAAATTAACATCATCGCCAACAGACCAGTAGAAATAGCGGGCATTATACGAGAACCGTGAGAGTGGGATTGCTTTTTGAACAAAGTGCTTAACTTTAGGAGGCTCTTGGAAACTCTCCGCTATTTGTTTCTTAACTTGCACATTCCCCCTTCCTTCAACCAACTTATCTTCCGGCAACCCGAACTTTCCGTGGAACACGTCTCTGCTGCCACGGGGAACTACAATCTCCTTCAGTTGCAGGCACCCTGCAAAGGCATCTGCTTCTATCACCTTGGGGATACCCAAGAATTGGATGATTATCAAGCCTGACTTACAGAAGGCGGCAACGCCAATGCGCTCCACAGAAGCAGGGATTTGTATTTCTCGTAGGGAACTGCAAAGGCTGAAGGCACAATCACCTATAGTCAATAATCCCTCTGGCAAGGTCACGTTTGAAAGCAACCTGCACTTCCTGAATGCAAGGCCGTCAACGCTTGTCGTGCCTGCTCTTACATTATATCCTGTTATGTCTGGCATATTCGGTATTCCTTATTATTTCAACTTAGTCAATTCATTGAAATCAAGACCATATTGTCTTTCCAAGTACTCTAAAGCATTTATGATAGCCTCGCCAATATAGAGATGGTTAGAGCCAAATTTGTACCTAATCGTGCCAATCTTTGACTTGTCGATATTTTTGATTCTACCGCTCGTCTTAGTATCGTCTCCCTCTTTGTTCTCATACCACACAGGGTATCTAAACTCTAATCCTTCTTCCCATGTGTAGCCATTAAGGGAATTAGGATTGTAGCATTGATTACCAATAATTTGCTCTAATTCACAGATTAAATCCGTTGCTTTTGTAAGTTTCATATTCAGTTTAATGATTAAACGTTCTTTTTCTTTACATCTTTAAACGCTATTATTGTCAATCGAATTTTCAATTACCTCCAGCCCTCGCTGAGCGGCACGGCGAAGGTAGTCCTGCCGCACCTGCTCATTAGGGAACCAGGCAAGGGTACGACGTTCGCGCCCGTCAGGAGCACGGAGCGTCAGTTCATATACACCTACCGTCATGCTATCGTCTGTCGATGAATTTCTGAATCTTCTTCAAGTCATAATGCTCATTTAGCAACTCGCAAAAACGGCTTCTTATCTGGCCAGTTATTTCAGCTTCATCCACATTAAACTGATAATCCAGATAAGCCTGTTCAAGGACGAAGGACTCTTCTGCTGACAATTTATTTTGCTCATCTTCCAATGCAGTCCTAATATAATCTTCCAAGAAAGGATTTATCTCTTCTTCTGTCCTGTCTTGGAGTTCAATTGACAAAATATCAATGAACTTAAAGTCCTTGGGATAATCGTCGGTAGAGCCAGCCATTGTTGCCTCTAACAGATTCATTTCGCGCATTGCACGTTTACAAAGTCGAGTGATAATACGCTGTGCCATGTTGTGGCATCTGTTTTCTAACTGAGTGATGTATTCTTTTTCTGTCATAGTGTAAAACAATTTTGATTAATAATTATTGTATTTGCTTTTTATCATTTGTTTGTCCGAGAAATGAGAGCCTTACAGATGGAACGATAACTCCTTCATCTTTTTCTCCTCTATTTAATATCAATATACCCGATGACTTCGCGCTCTTCGGGGGTAAGGCCGTAGAGGTCGAAAATCTTCTGGTCAATCGCCTTGGCCTTCTCATCGGAATAGTCTGCTTGAATATCCTGCACCAAGGTGTGGAACTCTGCGTCAACCTTATCTGAGACCTCCTTTATTGGAATCTTATCGAAGAAGATTTTGCTGAGCGTCCTCGCACCACCGAAGAGGGTGCCAAAGTCATCGCGGAAGCAGAACTTGAAAAGAGAAGAATTGAACATGGCTGTCAGATATGAAATATGCTCACCAACCATGATGAAACAGGTCTTGATCGTCAAGAAACCTTCTTCATCCAAGTAGAACGGTAGGAACTTGGTTGTTTCAGGATATATAATTTTGGGTTCATCAAAAACTCCGATATAAGCGCAGTTTCTGAGATTATAAGGGGTATCCCCTTGGTCAGAGCGTGCATAAAGCTTCCCCCAATAATTATCGAGATGCTGTTTTACAGACGGAATGTCCTCAACGTTGATTCGATTCAGTTCGCCCTTAACACCATTATGAACATTAATCAACCAAAGGTCATTCCAATTATTTCCGTATTTACATATATCCTTTCCTCTCAGCATCGGGCGAATAATATTCTTAGCCAACTTGCATTCAGCGTCCGTTCTGCAATTATCCAATAAATCCTGACGTGTTGAACTGTCAATAAAAAAAGCCTTATCATAACCAGTTAATATACCACGATAGACTTGGAGGTTCCATTTCTCCAACGGTTTTCCTTGCGCTTCAACTTTGCGTTTGATAGTTCTTGCCGTGCCGGAACGTACCACCCATGACTCTGTTCCAGAAAAGGTGCAAATCACGTGATGTTCATCTGTATAATACTTTATGCTCGATGTTTCGATATAGTCATCGTTAATTTGTGTCGCGTTTAATGCATGCTGGTTATCTTGGCGCAAAAATAGTAAGATGTTAGTCATTACACAAGCACTTTCAAAAACATGTGTCTCACAGAAGTCTATCAAAATCTTTGGGTCTGTTCTTTTATTTATGTAGATTCTGAGATTCTCACCATATTTTTGTCGCATCCATTTGTTTGAAGTGATATAGCACAGCGCACCCTTCTTGCTGAGCAATTGGTTGCCTCGCTCATAGAACAAGCAGTACATGTCACCAGTCTTATTGAACGTCTCATACCCACATGCTTTGTATAAGTCTCCAAGTTTCCCCTTGTCTGCTTGCAGTTGAATATACGGCGGATTCCCAATCACCACATCGAATCCATCCTTGATGCCAAACATCCATTCTGGATCGAAGAAGGAAGCTTTGCCGTTTTGGTCGTAGGGATTCCAGGCTACCAACTGCTTGGCGTCTGCACTGGCTATGACATTGTCGTCGGTAAGCATCTGAGCCAGTTCGTCTCGCAGTTCCTTGTCCCGGTTACGAAGTTTGGTCTTCTGATAAACCGTTTTAGCCATAAAATGCTCATGACGAACAGTCTGCAGCATTTTCTTCAGGGCTATCACGTCTTGCTCAAAGAGGTTGTATTGCCGGGGCTTCTTCAGGGCAATCAAAGAATCGCAAGAGACGAAATGCGTTTCGAGGTTGGGCAGATTTGGAATGCCATAGTTCTCATCGGGATTGTCCGACTTCTCACAGTCGCAGACCAGTGATATGAAGAAGCGTAGTTTGGTAATCTGGGCGGCAATGGTCTGGATGTCGCCTCCGTAGATGCAGTTCTCCATGATCTGGAGCTTCAGGTCGTACTTGCTGCCTGGAGCCTTCAGGTTCTGAAGCAGTTGCACTATACGGTTAAGCATGCCAATCGGAAAGGCACCCGACCCACAGGCGGGGTCGAGCACCTTAATGGCTTTCAGTTTTTCTATTACCTTATTATAATACTCTCGCTTACTCTCGTCATATTCGAAGTCGTCAGCAAATAGGGCTTTCACCTCATCCGTATCTCCAAGGTATGACTGGAGGCTGATGTCCACCATATAGTTCACTATCTCGCGCGGCGTATAGAACGAGCCACTCTGATTGCGCGCCGTCTGCTCCGTCTCAGGGTTGTAGGCTCCCAACAGGTTCTCGAACACCTTTCCAAGCAGTTCCGGATCGAGGGCTACTTGCTGTTCTGAGGGTGAGTTCTCCTCGACGGTGAAGTTATAGCGGTTAAAGATGGAGATGATACCATCCTCAGGATCGAAGAAAAGCTTGTTAGGAACAAATGCCCGGCGCGTCCAATGGCCGTCACGGATGGTATTGTTGCGGCTGAAACCATCGTCGTAGTAAGCCTGGTCCACGCCGTCGCTGGTCTTGTTTTTGTCGAGACACTCAAAGAGACCGCCATTGATAAAAGGTATGAACTCAAAAAGACGAGTTATCTGCTCCTCACTGATTTTGAACAACTCCTGATAGCGGTAGAGCGATTTGACGTCGGGCTTATCCTTCAGATGGGCAAAGCCCCGGCGCTCAATGATTTCATGGCCGTCCTTGTCGTAGGTTATGTTCTTGATAGGACGGTTGAGCGTGGCAAAGAACAAGTTTTGCAGAATGCCTTGATAGTAGTTGGCACTATCCATGCTCATAGGGTCGAAATCCTTCAGATAAAGCTTCAGTTCTTCTTGGTCAAACAGGTTGGCTGGCACAAGGTTTTTCTGTTTGATAAACCATACGAACATCAGACGGGTAATGAGCCGGATGAGCTTAGTGTCTAACTGATGGGTGTCGTCGGCATAAGTGCTCGGATTGTTGGGGAAGTAAACACCTGTTGACGGGTCGAGTGCCCAGGTGTACCAATCGAACAGGTCGTTGTAGAACTGTTTGGTCAAGGCCTCCACAGAGAACGCCTCGCGGACGTTCTTATACGAAATACCCGTCCGCTGGAGTTCAAGAAAACGATCGACGGCTGTATGGTAGTATTTCCCTGCATCGCCGAAGACGAAAGTGTATCGCTTAGGCGAAGTCTTTTCTCCACGCATATCGGTGATGAATGACAGCCGCCAATGACTTCCATCATCGAACACGGCAATACCTGCATCAGAGTCAATCTTGATGTAGCGATTGACGAGCTGGCGCAGACCAACACGTCGTTGGTCGATGGAGCGGTTCATCTTCAAATAGAAGAAACTAATTTCGTAGTCGTCGCTGGTGGAGAGTTTGCCCCAGTAGTAGCCTTGTCCCTCACTCTGGTCAATGTCGAGTGATTCGGGTACTCGCCTCAAAGTTTGGGCCTTGAAGAAGTTGATGATAAAATCCGTCCACGCCGTCTGGTTGAATTGCGACTGGAACAGGCGCTGTATTTGTTCTCTACTGTATGCCATAGCTTTTATTCAAATGTCTCTGATGTAATAATTAATGGTGTTCTCTCTTCCTCGTCTTTCCTGATGCGATTCTCGGAGAGGTGGTATTTATCATAGAGGTTCTCGATGACTGGGAGTATCTTCTCCTGATGGCTAATGAGTTTTGATCCGTCCTTGGTCAGACGGTTCACGTCACGGTTGAGCGCGTTGATGCTCTTGGTCAGTCGATTGAAAACACCCTCCACAATGTATTGTTCCAGTACCAGGAGCTTTTCATAGATATCATCGTTGTGGAAAGCTCGTTTCAGTACCCTCATGGCTGCAAGTGCCTTGGTGCCGTTGTCATTCTTCTTGGCAGAGAGTTTTTCCGTGGAATTGTTCTGTTCCTCCTCAATAAGATATTGACGGAACGCCTTTTCCACCTGGACGTAATGAACATCCTTCACAGCCATGAAATCACCCGTTGGTTCGTTTGCCTTGGCTTTGAGTATCTCTGCCGCATCGACAAACTCCATCTTCTCAGGCTGGTTATCACACGAGATATTGTAGAACTGGCTCTTCTGCCCCTTGGCAATATAGACGATGCTTGAACGGTGAGCTACGTGTTTCTTATCAGCCATGTCAGCCTTTCTTATGCTACGGCTCTTGCAGGGCAGCACCTTTATCTTGTCGTAAAGCTCTTTGTCGGTAGCATAGAGCTCGCGTATCTCACGCAGTAATTCCAACTGACGGTCCACATTGTCGCGCACATTCTCATCGAAGAGTTGGAAATCATGCAGAATCTCTTCATGGGAATATATCTGGGCATCTTCTCCCAATGCCGAGTGGAAGCCCTGCAACTTCAGAAGTGCGTTCTGATAAAGGCGTATTTGACGGTTTCCTTCCTCCGACGGATAGAACATATAGTTGTAAATCTTGTCAGCCACAGAACCGATACGGTTCACACGACCTATGCGCTGCATCAGCCGCGTAGCATTCCATGGTGAGTCGTAATTGATGATGATGTTTGAACGATGCAGGTTAACACCTTCGGCCAGCACATCAGAGGTCAAAATGATATTGTACTCATCAAGCTTCTCACCCTTGCGGTAGTTGGCATCGAAGTTCTTCTGTATATGTGACAACTGTGTCTTGCGATTTGAAGCGCATACCAGAAGGATGTCTTTTCGTTGTAAGACCTGCTCCAACTTTTCCTTCAAATAGTCGAGTGTGTCAACGCTCTCAGAGAACACCACAAGTTTACCTTGCTTATTGCGGTCATCAAACAATTCACCCCGAAGCAATTGTACGAATTTATCGAACTTGGGATCATCATCGACAGTATCCCATTGTTCGCATAAGTTAATCAGTTTCTGCTCATCGCTCTTAAGCATATCCAAGAATCCGGGGAGAAAGTCGGAAGCCTGGTAAACAAAGTCATGTTCATCAACACCCTTCGAGACAATTTTCTCAATAACAGCATCCAACTCCATTTCCTCCATCATTCCCTTGACATCGAAATCCGGAGCTATGAGCACCTTGTCCTCTTCGAACATTTCAATCATGTCGTGCGTGATGCGTAGGAAGGTATGAAGCGAACGTTTGAATGCATAGAAACTGCTCTCCAGTCGCTTCACCATGTGAACGCGATAGATGGCCGATAGCAGATTGGTGACGTGCTGGGCCTGCTTGTATTTCTCGCGGGCCTCGCCTGTCAGGAATTCGATGGCCCGGTAGCGGGCATAGTCGATTCCCTGTCCCTCCGGGTTCTCTTCAGGCGAATACGTATCGATGAGCATATCGACTGTTTGCCCGAATAATGTCGAAAGTTCCGCATCCAACTCATAGATGCACTCCTTGGGTTGCTCTATATGCGGAAACACAACGCCCTGTCGGTCAAGGTCGGCTTTGTATTCTGGATTATTGATGAGGTTCTTACGGGTGCGACGAACCAGAATCTTGTCAAGCACCTGAGTACGCATCTCTTCGTATATTTTGTCAACAGCGGTTGTCAGCACCTTGTTGTCTTCTGTGCGGAATCGCTCGCTCATGGCTTTTTTGTAGCGTTGAATCCAAGGCTGGAATAAGACGTTGAGATTGCTGATGCCATCAATGTTCGGGTTGCGTGCATCCTGAAATAGCAGAATCAGGTTCAAGAAATCTTCCGGACGGTTGTTCAGCGGGGTGGCCGACAGCAGCATAATCTTTTTATGAGTGCCGTCAATGAGCCCCTCATTGATTCGTGGCGACTTGCAGATGCGTTGCAACTCGTCGTATCTTTCTGCTGTATCCGAACGGAAGTTGTGGGCTTCGTCTATGAGGACAAGGTCGAATTCCTCCTCACCTTTATAATTATCTTTTCCCTCTAAAACCTTACTAAGGCTGCCGTTGCTGATGAACTGCGTGTAACGGGTGATGCCAAAATCACGGAAGGTGTCCATCCAGTTGTCCTTCACGGCTGGTGGATAGACAACCAGCACATTGGTGTCCTTGCCGTTTTCTTCGATGAAGCGCTTGGCTATCATGGCTCCCACGATGGTCTTGCCCGTACCTACCACATCGGCCAGGAAGAAGCCGTTGTACTCTTTCAACATCTGGTAGCCCTGTATGACTGCATCTCGCTGATACTTCAAATCCATGTAACCATCTGGCAGCGACATCGTGAAGTTATCCTCCACTTGGTCGCCGAATGCATCAATAAGCACCTTGATATAGAGTTCGTATGGAGTAGGCATGTGGTCGAGATGAGTCTTCTTGCGGATACGGGCAATATCATCTGGCGAGAGCGGAATGGACTCTTCCCACAATTTGCGGAACTCCTCCTTGCAATAACTGACATCGGCATAATCCTTCATGGCTACGTTCAACTCATAGCGAGGTGCCTGAGTGATGCCAAGGCCCGATTCGGATATGTTTGAACTGCCCATGATGACCCATCCATCAGAGTCCTCGTTATGATGTTCCGGCAGGCATAGGTAGAACTTGGCATGAAGATTTTTCGACTTGTCGATGCGCATTTCCACAGTACCGTTGGCAAGGTCATCACAAAGTTGAAGAATGCCTTCTTCCACTTCTGCACTATACTGGGCCTCATTGACATCGCGGATAAAGTCTTCGGTATATTTTTGCTTTGCTTGATCCTCACCACCAAGCATCAGCAGGCTCTTGTCATGCTTGCGGAAGATGTCATCAATGTTAATGCCTACCAGAATCTGTATCTTCTTGACATCTTTCAGTTCCTTGCGCAATTTGAAATAACCCGATGAACGGAAATAACCAACTACTGCCTGAAAGGCATAAAAGTCGTGCATATTCTCGGCTATACCCTTGAACTTATTGATCAGCGGCGAGTCAATATTATTAAAAAACTTAGAACTCATAGGTCTTCGGTCAGTAACAAATGGTCTGACTGATACCCAAGCGTCAGAAGTTTCTACGTTTTTAGTTTTGCCACAATGCAGAAAAAAGCGAGGGTATCTCATGCTGCCCGTTCCGTGACTTAGGCCGTAGGAAGCCTCCTTAATAGAACGAACAGATTTGATACCCTCAGACGGTATATATACAATGCACCCAAAAGTGTGCGTGAGGGCATAGTAAACCCTCGGCACACTCCGGCTGCGTAAGATATACACATCCGTAGGCGTCACCTCTGCATTGTCTTTGATTAAGGGTTTGAGTTTCCTACGTTCAAGCCACCAAAAACAAAGCGTACAGTGTCGCTTATTCCGCAATGTAGTGCTCCACCCTTAAGCTCTGCACACTTCAGTGTACTCCATAGCCATCATAGGTAGATGCAAGTGCAAAAGTACAAAATCTTTGGGAATAAAAACGCATTTGGGTGAAAAAACTGCGGAAAAGTTGCAAATATCAGAAAAAGTGCTTATCTTTGAAATGGAATTTCGAAGATACTTTCACTCGAAACTAAAAATTAATCGCGATTTATTTTGTAGTTTGCTCGCTTATTCGTATCTTTGCAGCGTGAAAGGAACCTATTTATGTTTGCCCCGGTTGGTCCGGCAAGCGACTAAATAGAAGCACTTTTAAACTCCGCTTCAGATGGATAGCCCCGGTTGGTCCGGCAAGCAAGGCCATTAAAGCGGAGTTCCTTTTTGTAGTAGTTCTTCCGTTGCTGAGAATGCGTATTCATCAATGATTGCATAAGGCTTATAGGGACCACCGTTTTTCATTTTGCGCATAGCTAATACAGTCCGAACGCCGAGTTCTCGGTCAAAATAGGCAAAATATGCACTCTCACCGTGCTTTCCTTCAGCAACTGTTCGCCAACCTATATATTCACCTTTTTCTAAATAGCCACGAATATCTTTAGCCAAAGCGTTCTTGATGGCATTAAACTTATTGTCGCGTGAAGCTTTGCTTACGATGGTCTTTAAGTCGGTCTTTGTTATTTCTACTTCCATCGTAATGCCGTTTGTAATGGTGAAATGCATAGGATGCTCTTTTAATGTATCAGCCTGTGCTAACACCTCAGCCCGAAGCCGCTTGCTTTCCTTGTAATATTCTTCTTCAGTCCTTTGTTTCATCAATATGCAAAGATACGAATAAGCGAGCAAAATACAAAAGGAAAACTCGTTTTTCTTTTTATTTTCGAGCGAAAGTATCTAAGACGAAGGCAAAGATACAAAAAAGTTTTGGTACAACGGCTCAAAAAAAAGAAAAACGAATCTGAAATCAAAGAAATCGGCGACAAATGAGGTGTTTTATCGCCGATTTGGTAATTTCAGATTCAAAAGACCGTTTTATAATCATTTATAGTATCCTATCCGGATGTAGTGTCTAGGGATGCCGAAGGGGTTCCACGAGATGTGGAGCCACCCGTTGCCGGTGAGGAGTTGGTCGGTGAGTTCGTGAGCCTGGAGGAAGGCAACGAGGCGCTGGAACTGCTGAGGAGCCTGGGGGCGGATGTCGGCGGCCTGGCCGAGGAGGTGCTGCGAGTTACGGACACCACCCACGAGGGCGTTGACGCGAGGGTTGCGGAAACCGGAGTTGATGAGGATGGGACCGACCACCTGTCGGGCGGGTTCCAGGAGCATCAGGCAGCCGTAGGTCATGTTCGCCACGTGCTGCATGGTGGGTTTGTTATCGGGGTATTTGTCCGCGTTGATGAATTCTTCCAACGTAAAGTGCGGCGATAAGTGAGTGCTATTCATTTTCATTGCGTTTAATGATTTTGATGTACTGGTCGAGACCGAAGATGGAGCCTGCCAACAGGAACGACTGCGCCACATAGTAGAGCAGTCCGGCAGCCACATCGTCTATTTCGACCACCTGATAAGTTACGAGGGCGATGCTGCTCACGATGAGCAGCACCGCGCAGGCGTACTGAGAGATTTTGAAGCCCTTTTTTTCCATAGTACCTCTTACATCTTACTTCTTACATCAGCGTCGCCTCACCTGCTGCACCGAGGATGGCGGCAATGACGTACCCGATAACTTTCAGAATTGTTCTCCATGTCTTGTTCATAATCGTTTGTTTTTAATTGTTTGTAAATGGGGTTTTTTATCACATCGCAAAGATACGGCAGAAAATAAAGTCATTCTGTCGTTACATGTGTTTCCCTATACTTATTGGTACATTTGCTGATGAAAAAGCAAAAGGGACCGTTGACTTTCCCTTACGGGCCGTCGAGCTAAACCTTCCTTTTGTGCACATATAGCATCCCATTTCTCCTTAGCTTATGGTGTTAAGAGCCTTAAATAGTTATTTATATTTAAAAATTTTGTGAATATTTCACGAAATACCGAATTAAGTTTGGAATTTTCGTTTTCTTGTAGTATATTTGCACTCAAAAATCAATTATTAAAAAAGCGACGACTATGATACAGGAGTTTCAAGTACAGAATTTCTACAGCATCAGGGAGCGGCAAACAATCAGTTTTGTGCCGAATAATGATGATAATATGCGTGGGCAATATGTCCATCAAGTGGCTGAGGGAGTGGAACTCCTGAAGATTGGTATTGTGTATGGTAGCAATGCCAGCGGTAAGACCACCTTGCTCAATGCCTTGTCGTACTTCCGTAGCGTGATGCTCGACAAACCTGAGTCGAAGAATGACGGCATGGGCTACTACCCGTTCTTGCTCGACAATCATAGCAGGGATGAGCATTCGCTGATGCAGATGACCTTCTGGGTTAATGGAGAAAAATATGTCTTAAACCTGGAGTTTGACAGCAAGCGAATATACGAGGAGTCGCTGATTGTATATACCAGCGCCCGTCCCACCACGCTTTACAAACGTGCCTATCAGTCGGAGTCCGACCATGCAGAGGTAGTATTTGGCGCAAAATCTGGAATCGATAAGGATACCAGACGGGCCATTGATGGAAACACTACCAACAACTGTTCGGTAATGGCTGCTTTTGGTCAGTCAAATGCTCACATTTCAAAACTCAATGATGTTTTTGATTTCTTTCTTACGGGTTTGCAGAGTATCTTAAGTCCTAGAGATTCGCTAACATACAATGTAAAGAACGAACTTCGTAATGACAAAGACGGCAAGAAAAAGCGTTTCATGCTCCAGTTGTTGAAAGCAAGTGATTTTAACATCGTTGACATGACGCTTAACGAGCAGGAAGAGACCATCACGCCCGAAATGGAGAAAGCTATCAATAGCGCTCCCATACCCGAAGAGGCAAAGATTGAGATGCTCAGGCGTGGTACCATCAAGCATGACGATATAATGTTCATGCATACAGGCGAGGATGGCGAATATGAATTACATGAAGGCCTTGAGTCTGCTGGTACGCATCGTTTTCTGGGTATGTCAATCGTGCTGTACTATGTGTTGCACGAGGCCTATTTCATCAAACTGTTCTTAGCCAACAGCGAGGGGTCGTCACAACTACTAATGACCACCCACGACATCAACCTGCTGAACGAGGATTTCATCCGTAGGGATATTGTATGGTTTACCGATAAGAGTAGTCAGGGGGCTACGCAGCTGAAACGCCTGTCTTCACTCGGCCTGCACAAGACGATGAATCCATACAACGCCTACAAGCAGGGCAAGTTGGTGGACCTGCCTTTCCTCGGAAGTATTTACCTTGAAACGGAGTAGCACATGGCGGTCAAGAAGAGTATAGCAATCTCTTCAGATGGATATTTAACCTCCATTATTTTCCGAAGACCTCAATAGTTGTAGTTTTGCCGAAAATAAGATGTTGTATGAAACTATTAGCGTTTTCCAAGTTTGTTTTATTAAATTATGTGTATTTTTCGAGTTAAGATATCTTGTCTCGTTTTATTTTTGTACCTTTGCATATTAAATACAAAGATGTAAGATGCTATATCAATTGATACACAACAAACGGGAGCAATGGTTGCATTCAGAAGAGTGCACCATACAATCCGTTCTCAACTATATTGTACAACATGGTATGATGCGTGATGCGCAGGTAGAGGCCATCAAAACCTATCTCTACTTGAAGATAAAGTGCCAGAATAGACCCCTATGGGAATTATTCAGCAATGGGGAATTTAACACGCTCGACCTTGACCAGTTGTACATACCCGCTAATGCCTGCGCAGTCATGCACCGCGACAAAGGCGTGGCAGCACTCTACGAATATGCCATTCAACACAATCGTGAGGGCAGGGAGATAGCCCCCCGGCTTCGAGAATATATTTGCGAGCATGCCGATGAGATAGATGCCAAGCAAGTGTTCCGTAACATATTCTATGGTGTCAACTATACTGACTATCTCTTTTCGCTTCCTATGGGTGCGGGCAAGACCTTCCTGATGGCAGCCTTCATCTATCTCGACCTATACTATGCCAAGGATGAACCTGACAACCCGGCTTTTGCCCACAATTTCATGGTGATGGCTCCCGCAGGGTTGAAGACTGCTGTTCTGCCAAGCCTGAAGAACATACGTGACTTCGACCCTACGTGGGTACTGCCTGAGCCGCATGCTTCCGAGATTAAGCGCATGATCAAGTTCGAGGTGCTTGACGAGGTAAAGCCTGGTAAGAAGACCACCATTGTGCGTAATCCAAATGCCCAGAAAATCAGCCTACAATTGGCACAACGTGACCTCATGGGACTTGTCGCCGTAACCAATGCAGAGAAGGTGAATCTGGACCTCGTTGACAAACAAATAGACTCCAGCGTCATCATGTCTGACGAGATGAAGAGTGAGAGGGAAAAAATACGTGTGGCTAACGAGTTGCGTGATATCATCCAGCGTATTCCCCAGTTGTCTATCTTTATCGATGAAGTACACCATGCAGGTGGTGAGCAGAAGTTGCGTGAGGTGGTAAACAAATGGAGTGGCAGCCAGAATTTCTGCGGCATGTTAGGATTCTCGGGCACACCTTATTTAGAGTCGGCTAAGAAAATCAGCGTGGGGGGAGATGCTGACGTAAAGAATAAGGAGTTCAATAACGTGGTGTATTACTACCCGCTGGCATCGGGCATAGACAATTTCCTGAAACACCCCTCTGTATTCCGTACAGAAAATGATCAGCTGGCTATCATCCGCGAGGGCATCAACATGTTTATTGACCAGTATTGGGATATGCGCTATGCCAACGGAACCCAGCCGAAACTGGCCATCTATTGCGGTCAGGTACCAACTCTCGAAGAGACCATCTACCCCTATGTCTTAAATCTGCTGATGGAACGGGGACTGGATACTGAGACCGTACTGAAATATCATAAGGGCAGCACAGGCAAGGGCAAGAAGAAATATCCAGAGCCTGAAGGGGCTGCTGTGGAGTTTGCCATCCTCGATACCCCCCAGTCGAAGAAACGTATTGTGCTGCTGGTTCAGATTGGCAAGGAAGGATGGGACTGCAAAAGCTTGGCTGGCGTCATCCTACCCCACGAGGGAGCCTGTCCGAAGAATATGGTGCTTCAGACCTCATGCCGCTGTCTTAGGCAAGTAGAACGCGGAGCCAAGGAGGAAGCTATCATCTGGCTCAACAACAGCAACTATAAGACGCTCGACGACCAGTTGCAGAAGCAGCAGAATACGTCGGTCAACGAACTGACCAGCCGCCGTGAACCTACTACGGTCAAGCTTGAACGCCACAGTCGCATGGAATTCCTCAAAGTGCCAGAGATAGAATTCTATCAGTTGCATGTGAACTACGACACGCCTATCATAGAACTGGCAAACAACGTCGAGGAACGGCTTAGTAGTCCCGACATACTGCAAAAGGCCGACGAGACCGTTGTCTATAAGCATGATTTCACTTCAAGTAGCGCCATCGACACGATGATACTCCGTAGCGACGAGGTGGAATACACCACTTTCAACCAATGGCTCTACACAATCGCTAAAGAGAGTTTCGGAACACTCACCATGCAGGAGCTTCGGAAATACAGCAGCCTGCTTCGGCATATTTTCGAAACGATTAGCGATGCCGACGAGACCGGCATCCGTCTGCTCAACGACTATAACCAGGCTGCCGTGCGTTCCCGCATCCGCCAATGCTTCATTCCCCTGCGTGACTATCATGAGGATGCAAGCAGCGAAGAGGTTCATTTCAGTCTGGTGAAGCAGGGACAGCCCATGTCGCCATGCGAAACAACCGAGCAGGACAAGTACTATCCCAATCAGGACGTAGTAAAGCAAATCGTCAGTTGGGACGCAAACCCCAAGGACAAGCCGCTGACCCCCGAAATAGAGGCTTTGCTGAAACAATTGGAGGCTTTGGGACAAGACACATCATCTTTGCGTCCACAATCCGACCCATATCCAGAGCGCAAGCGCACTTACCACTATCTGCCCTACCGCTTCGACAGCAATTTAGAGAAACCCACATTCCTGGAACTGCGTGAAAAAGACTATGTCAAAGACCTCGGCCTCGAACTCTATTTCAACGGCGATGACAACGTGACCGATTTCTATATCCATTGCTACCACTATGACGGCCACCATTGGACGGACTTGGGCAACTACTATCCTGATTTCCTGCTGATAAAGCGTCGTGAAGACAAAATCTATAAGGTGATGATTATAGAAACCAAGGGTGGTCATCTTGCCGACAAGTTCCGGCTGCGCAAGCAGTTCATGGAGGGACCATTCCTGATGGAGAATAATGATCATTTTAAATACGACCGCTTTGACTTCCTCTATTTAGAAGACACGCTCAGTAAGGATGAGCGCACAAGGAAGATGGACGCAGCAATCAAGGCATTTTTCAACGACAAACAAGAATAACAGAACAATATTATGGCAGTAAAATATATCCCATTCAGTCCCAATATCCTGCAAGGTCAGGCCGTACTCGACAATTTCGTGCGTACCCAGCGCATTCTCCGCTATAAGGGCGACAGCGGTGTGGAGGCCAGCATCAGGCGCGGCATGCCCCTCTACGAAGTGAAGGAAGAAGAGCCGCATGGCGACCATGCAGCCGACAATCTGCTCATTCGTGGCGAGTGCGTGTCAACGTGTGCTTATCTGAAAGATCGGGGCATCACGGTTGACCTCGTTTATATTGACCCGCCTTTTGCCTCGGGTGCCGACTATGCCAAGAAGGTCTATGTGCGCCGTAATCCCAAGGTGGCTGATGCCATCCGGCAGGCTGAGGAGGAACTTGACATCGAGGAGATGAAGACCTTCGAGGAAAAGATGTATGGTGACATCTGGAACAAGGAGGATTACCTGAACTGGATGTACACTAATCTCGTGGCTATCAAGAGTGTCATGAGCGAACGGGCCAGCATCTATGTGCATTTAGATGACCACATAGGGCACTATGTGAAAATTCTGATGGACGAGATTTTTGGGGAATCCAATTTTAAGAATGATATTGGATGGAAGAGTACAGCATCCCATAACGATTCGGATAAAAGCTTTAGTGCAATTACAGACCATATCTATTTTTATACCTTATCGGAAGATTCTGTTTTCAATCGACTCTATACTCCATATACTGAAGAGTATATTAAAGATGAATTTACGAAACTTCCCTCGGGGAGATATTATAAGGCAGAAAATATGCTTGATCCTCAATTAAAAATGGATGCATATGATTTTCATGGTACGACTGCAAGATGGAGAACTACACCTGATAAATTTGAAGAATTGTGGAATGCTCCGCAAACAGAGGTTCCTAATAGTCATGGACGTATTAAACTTGGTAGGAATGGTAAGCCAATTAAGCGCTGTCGTATAGTTTTTATGGATGAATTACCAGGTGTCCCTGTAAATGATATTTGGGATAATATTTCATACGTAGCAGGACGTTCACAAGAGAAAGAAGATTATGCCACACAAAAACCAATGGAGCTTCTTGAACGCATCATCAAAGCCAGTTCTAACGAAGGCATGCTGGTGGCCGATTTCTTTGGTGGAAGTGGCGTGACTGCAAAAGCAGCCCACAAGTTAGGTCGCAGATTCATTCATGGAGATATCGGCATCAACAGCATTCAGGTAGCTCGCGACAAACTGGTGGAACTGGGTGCCAGCTTCACGCGCTTGGAGGTGAACGATGGCATCAACCTGTTCCGCAATCCGCAGCAGACCAATGATAAACTGCTTGAACTGACGGGAGTAAACCGAGACACTTCGCTCGACGGCTTCTGGGCTGGCAGCACCAACGACAGCCAGAAGGGCATGGTGCCCGTCTATCTGCCCAACTTCCTGCCAGGCAAACGACCCATGCTGGACGAAGCCTTCCTCAAGGAGCTGGTTCACGGCAAATTGGGAACGCTACCCGACGGAACACGAAAAGTCATCGTCTATTATGTGGACAGCATCCCCAAACAGCAGCGTGAGGATTATGTTCACGAACAGAACATCTATGTGAACATTGAGGTGGATTTCCTTGACTTAAAACCCAAACTTGACCAAGTGGTAGTCCGTGACGAAGCAGATTTTACATTACAGGAAGTG
The DNA here is from genome assembly GCA_902770195.1 of uncultured Prevotellaceae bacterium. GTDB lineage: Bacteria > Bacteroidota > Bacteroidia > Bacteroidales > Bacteroidaceae > Prevotella. The sequence continues at coordinate 26,961 of CACXSA010000034.1, read as the reverse complement.
CAGCCCCAAGGGCAAATGTTCCCCGTATGGCAACTAACCATGAACAGCTTTGTGAGCGACCGCGTCATGCAGAAGATCCATGCTGTCAATGAGACCCGTCACGCCCAATATCTGAAAAAGCTCAACGACTATCGTGACCACATAGAGGAATACCAGCAGAAAGGCAAGAAGGAGCCCACCTTCACCCGCATCGACATCAGCGATGAAGGGTTAGAGACCATCGAGTGGCTCTCTCTTGATTGTGAGGAGTCTGATATTAATGCACCTTGGCACAGTTCCGTGGAGATTAAGATAGACAAGACAGGTTGCGTCATCCGCAATGGCAAGAAAACCAATACGCTATGGGATGGCACCATCGCAACCGACGACAACACCAGGAAACCCCTCCGCCTGATGGTGCGTAATATCTGCGGAGACGAGACAATATTTGTTATTGCAGAAGTTGAATGCGAATAGGAAGTGCAAGATTAAGAGGTAAACAATTTTGTCAGAAAAATGAAAACAACAGTTTATGGCTGATTACGCAATTTATTCATTCGAAATTCAAGAAGGCAACAGGAGCCTGTTCTACAAGAATACGAATACAAAGGCTATTGATATGGCAAACGAGATAGTCTGCAATGTGTTGAAAAGTGACTTTATTATAGTTGGGAAAAAGAAAAAGAAAGACCAGCGCTTAGAGATTCGCCATTTCATTGGAAGAGACAATGTTTTTTCGTGGGATTTGTGTAATGTGAAGGATATTGTCATCCCCGAAGGTCATGAGAAGACTACTGCAGAAACTCACCCTGGCTGTTATGTCATCGTTGACAATAGACCTGATGTTTGCCAGATAGCGATAGAGAAAAATGGCGCATTCGGACCAGATACCGACAAAGTAGTAAAATACATTAATAGGACATTTAAGGGACATTTGGAAGATTATGGTCTGAAAATAGTTATCAAGAGAAAATATCAAGCCAAGAAATTCAAGGAACTCATTCGTGAGAGAATCGTCAAGAATAATGATTCTGTAAAGAAAGTTGTATGGGAATTTCCAAACCCCGATAAAGTTAAAGGTATAGATGCTAATGAAAAAATGAAAGGTCGTTTGGAAGGTCTCGGACTGTTTATTCAGGCTTCAAATGTTTTAAAAGGAAAACTGACTCTTAGTGGTCTTAAGGGGGATCCTATAGATGTTGACGACGAAACGATAGAGGACTGGGCACAGATTATTGCCTTAAGTGCTCAAAATAGTTATAAGTTGTCTTACTATTTTTTCAATTCGCCAATGGTTAGCTTTAAGGATGTTGCATATGCTATAGCTACCATTGACAACAAGCATATAAGAGACTTTGAGGAAGGCTATCTTTCAAACAAAGGCGAAGGAACGACTTTCGAGTTAATTGAGACACTTAACAAAATCAGAAAAGAGATAGCCGACTATGATCATGAGAAGATTGTTGACAACGGCGAGTAAGCGGAGCATCAAGGAAGCTTTCAAAGGCAATGCGGTTTTCCGCACTATCGATGCTGCTTACAAAGAGCAAGAGATTCAGATGGCAAAACTCAGGTTCTCACCAGAAGAGATTTGGGTCAACTGCTTCATTGGCTTTGACCAGATTCTAAAGAACCGTGAAGACATAGAAGAAATAACACGCCACATGTGGAACAACACATACATAGAATTGAGGGATGATGCCCAAGAAGCGTCAAGAGCGTTTGAAGACGAAGAACTCAAAACGGCAACATCGTGCATTGTCTATTCCATTATTGCCTGTATGACGGCAAGTGACGATTGGGAAATCATTCAGCATACTGAGACTCTTATGTTCCAAATTGCTGAGCATTCAGAACTCAATTCTATAGTAACCCCTTTCGACAATAATATAGAGAGCAATTTTGCTGGTTATATAGAGAAGTATATCAGCATGGGCAAATACATTAGCGACAGATTGGAAAATCCCAAAGCCTATGCAGACCCGATAAATCCAATTAGCACGCCCCAAGAAAGAACAAAGGCAAAAGAAGGCGTTAAGAAGCGTCTTGCGTTTATGAAAGGTTGTCTGCCAGGTAGCGAAACGCTGATTATGACTTCCTCGAATTTCAACACGATGATAGAGGCGGTGGAATACCTCATAGAAAACGACGTCGTGAAAAAACAGGAGTCAAAACTTCATACAAATCTTCCAGTAGCACATTTGCGTTATACTTTCTATTTGGTTTACAAGAACGAAGGCAAATGTGTTGGCCGGGATAAGTGGTTGGATTTTCTTGGTGAGACTTTCTCTCAGATGCAAGACAATAAGGCATCTCTTTCCAAACACTTTTCGGATAAGCCTACAGGCTATGACAGGTATTTAAAACCGAAGAAGAAAAAGTGAGTGGGAAAATGGGATTTTGAGAATCCCATGAAAAATATTTTTAGTGGAGATTGGAATTTTATTATGTTCCTAATCTCCACCTTTTTATTTGTGTATCAGGTGATTATGGATTACTATTGAATGGGATTCCAATAATCCGTGAATGGGATTTTGTGCCGAAGAAATCCCATCTTGCTCCCCTTTTAATCCCATGCTTCCTTTGCAGCCGAGAATTGAAATAGTTCTGTTCTTGGCCGTCTGTCGCTATTGGGCTAAGCTGACGTTCCTAACGCCCTTAATACCATTAAACAAATGAAAAAGGTATTAAAAAGCAACATCAAGGCAGGTTCAAGAGATAATTCACCGCTGGCTGTTGGTTATCGACAGTACATCGCTTCTCAGGAGAATGGAGAAGCCGAAGAGCATGGTTGGCACCCGAACACGCATCTGGGCGTGGATGTGAAGACGCTGCTGCGCAGCGACCGCAAGATGAAAGTAGGTAAGGAATATCAGGGCATATTCCGGCTCGACTCTGAGGGCATCGCAGATGAGTTTCTCTATCGCGATCCGCACTTCACTTTTGTCGAGACCGTGCCCCAGACCGCTGGCAAGCGCAATCCGCATGTCTTTGAGGGCCGGTACATTACGGTCACTCGCAGGGACGAAGGTACGCTCAGACCGAACTTCAAGCCGATGCCTGCGGGCATGAGTGTTGACAACTACGCCTTCGAGGTGTACCGTGAACTTCGTGGAGCGCTGAAGGGCCTGGTAGAGAAGTGAAAAATGAAAAGTGAAAAGTGAAAACGATGTGTGACAGTTACAGTTGTGACAATTAAAAAAAAGAGTGTCAGGCTACCCTTAATATTACTTATAACTTATTGATATATAGATAGTTATATATATAATAAAGAAGGATGATGACCTCTCAAAAAACAACTGTCACAACTGTCATCTGTCACACGCATCAATTTAAATTCATCTAAAAAGCAGAAAATCAATGAGATACGACATTTCAAAATCAAAAGCGCCCGCGATGCCAAACCTTGGTAAGGGCACAGAATGCATCCGCCTGCTGCTCTCGCAGGTATCTAAAGACAACTACGAACCGTTCGTTCCGATGTTTTTCCCCATCTTTGGCGCACACATCAGCGGCGCGGAATTTCAATATCCGGACAACAGTTGGAAGGAACTAACGGGCATGATGGCCAATCTCGTGGCCAATAGTGGCGACAACAAGGGTCAATTGGCACCACTTGTAGAGGCCATCTGTCGCGATTTCCGTCAGCACGACATGGAAGAAGAGAAGAAGTATCAGGCATGGCAAAGACTGGAAAATTCGAAAGGCAACAATAAGGATAAGCCATTGGAACCCATCATCGCCTACCGATTCCCGCCCACCGACACGACCAGGGCCGGCTTCCTCAAGAATGCGATAGCACTTGAGAATCAGGGGGGACTCACGCAGTACTTCAACCTGCCCGAGGTGGAGATGGCCGACCAGTTGTGTGGCAGCCACAAACATGTGTCGCTGCTGCTCCGCAATATCTACGACCGCGCCCGTGCCGGTGCCTTGCGCGCCACGAAAGACGGTATCACGGGCAACCCCATCCTGCGTGCCTGCATCACCATCTCGTCGAACCCCGACTCTACCCGCAGGTTCTACAAGAACGAGCTTACCAACGGTACCTTCGGACGTATGGTGTTCTCATACAAGCCACGCGGCAATCGCAGCGGTCGAATACCAAGACAAGGCAAGTACAGCGACGATTTCTATCACAAACTCGACGAGTATCTGGCACGTCTGGACCTCTGTAAGGGTCGCTACATCATACGTCCCTTAAACAACCTGATTGACAAGCTGGCTCAGGACATGGCTACGCTAGCCGATCTGACCGACGACGACGTGCTGTTCGAAATGTCACATCGCTCGCTGGTGTCAGGCTGGAAAGCCGGGTGCGTGATGTGGGCGCTCAACGGCCAGACGTGGTCCAAGTCGATGGCCGACGTGGTAGAGTGGCTCGTTTACCGCGACATCTGGAGCAAGATGCAGCTCTTCGCCGACATGCTCGGTAAGGATACCGACCAGCTGAGTGAGGTGCAGCGTCGCGGTCCGAGGAATATGCTCGACGAACTGCCCGACAGCTTCGGTCAACAGCAGTTGGAAGCCCTGCGCACGAGTATCGGAAAAAGTGCCGATGGAACTAGTGCTCAGCTGCGCCAATGGCTGTGCCGCAAGTTCATCGAGTATTCTGCGCAGACGGGACTCTACACCAAGACGGAGGAATATCTGAATGGTTCAGGGTTAACGGTTAAGGGTTAATGGTTATGGAAAAGTTTGAACTTCAAAAGCTTCGCGACCTGCCCATTGAGGGGGTCGCGGAGCGACTTGGACTCCAAGTTATGCGACATAAATGCTTGTGTCCGTTCCACGACGACCATCATGCCTCGATGTCGTTTAAGGTAAGCCGGAACACATTTCGCTGCTTCGTTTGCGGAGCGTCGGGTGGACCGATAGATCTGGTGATGAAGTATCTGAGAAAGGATTTCCGCGAGGCGTGCCAATGGTTGCAGACCCTCCCCTCTGCCCCTCCCTGTGGGGAGGGGAATGGTTACTCTTGCAATGGTATTTACTCCTCTCCCTACAGGGAGGGGTCGGGGATGGGTCTCTTCGACGCCTCGCGCTACTTGCGCTACTTCGAGCACCCCTTCCTGAACGACGAGGCGAAGCGCTTCCTGTTTGACGAGCGGCGGATTGACCCGAGGGTGGTGCGCTGGTGCCGGCTGACTTCATGGAAAGACAAGCAGGGCGTGCCCTGGTTGCAAATTCCTTACTTCAATAGAGAAGGAAAGTTGATAGGCATCCAGAATAGAAATTTGATAAAAGGCGCAGAGCCTCGCTTCAGATTTCCGCAAGGAGGAGGTTCTATCAGCCTCTACAATCTGCCCGTATTGAACCTGCTGAAGCCTGGTGAACAGTTCTTCATCACCGAAGGCTGCTCCGACTGCTGGGCGATGCTCTCGGCTGGTCACAAGGCGATAGCCATTCCGTCGGCAACATTGCTAACGCAAGATGTAAGAAGTAAGATGGCTGATGGCAGAAGTAATTCTTCACTCTTAACTCTTCACTCTTCACTTGGAATTACGTTCCACATGTATCCCGACAACGACGCCCCTGGCGAACGGCTGTTCCTGCAACTGAAAGAGGTGCTACCCGATTTGGTACGCCATCAGTTGCCTGTAGGGTGCAAGGACTTTAGCGAGTATTATCTGACCAAAGCAAGAAAGGAGGCCAACCATGGATGACTTCATTATTCGAGCCTACACCAAGAAAGAGTTGGCCTTGATGTACTTCCCAGACAGCAGCCCACGCACGGCTGTGAGCCACCTGATGAGTTGGATTCGCCGCTGCACCCAGCTCTGGCAACAACTGCAGGCGACGGGCTACGAAACCACCTGCAAGACGTTTACGCCCCGTCAGGTAAAAGCTATCGTCGAGCAATTGGGAGAACCGTGAAGAGGTAAGAGGTGAGAGGTAAGATGTAAGATGAATGATGTTTTTGGAAAAAAAAGTCCAGAAAAAGCACGGCATCGTCAGGTATCGTCAGAATGACAATAAGAAATGTCGTAACTTCGCATTGTGATTCAATCACACCACTCGAGCTCCAACTTGCAGCCTCCCCGAGCCGACACTTGCACACTCCCGGGACCCGCACGTGCAGACTCCGGAGGCAGCAAAAACGAGACAAAAAAATAAACCCGATTGTTTAACAATTAAAAAGTAAACTGTTATGATTCAAATCAAAGCAAAGCAACAGAACGTATCGTTCGAAAAGAACGTCGAGAAGCTGGCATTCGTGCTCTCGGCACACCTGTACAACACACTCGACGCCAGCAAGGTGATTGAGGAGGCTGCCAAGCGCAGCGGCATCAGCACCGGTGTCATCAAAGCTGCTTGGGACGCAGCCGGTGAGGTCATCCGCACCTGGGCTACCGAAGGCCATAACGTTCCTCTGCCTGGACTGGGCAGCATGCGCTTCAGCGTCCGCTCGAAGTCGGTTCAGAACATCGAGGACGTCAAGACCTCGCTCATCTCTGCCCGTCGCGTCATCTTTACGCCGTCGAAGGAGGTGAAGGACGAGCTGCAGGCTACCAAGATTGCCATCACCTGCTACGACAAGGACGGCAACATCGTGAAGCGCGTCACCAGCGCCGACACCAACGACGTGGAAGACCCCGAGAACGACGGTGGGACCTTCCCCAATCCCTCAGGAGGGGAGAACGGTGACGGAAGTGGCACGACACCCTCAGGCGGTGGTGACAACAGCGGTGGCGGTGGCGACGGCGGTGACGAAACGTAAAGGTGGACTCTGAGCCATTGACTAATGCGTTTCTGGTGAAAAGTGAAAGAGGGAGGCTCCTTGTTGGGAACCTCTCTCTTATTGTTTTGCTGTAATTGTTTTATTGTTGATTACTGCTGTGTCATTAGTACTGTATGAAATACATGGTGTTGCCGAAGTTGTCGGTGGCTTTCATGACGTTGAGGGGCAGGCGCGTGACGTTGCACGTCTCACTTTTCTGGAAGGCGGTGAGGGTTGCCTTGGCAATGTAGTTGACACCTTCCAGGCGTGGATGCTGTTGGGGCTCGGCAAGTGGGGTGACGTTGTCGAGTGTCATTCTGGACGCTTCAACAGGAATGAAGAAGTATGCCTCCGGGATGTACGTGAGTGGGGTGGAGCCCGTGACTTCAACGTCCTTCAGCAGCACGTTGAGTCTGATGGTACAGCTGTACTGCTTGACATCGGCATCAGTAAATGCGTAGGAACCCATACTGCTTGACGAGAAGGAGCCGCTGCGAGCCTCGGCAACCAGATAGGTGTTGGCGCCCTTGCGGTGTGACGCCAGCAGGTCGAAGACGGGTTTCATGATGAAACTCTCGGGACCGTACAGCTTGTCGAGTTCTGCCGTGATGCGGTCGCGGTCGGCCTTGTCGGCACCCTCGTCGTAGTTGGCGGGCACGGCGACGTCCTTGAGCAGTGTCTCGATAGGCGACGACAGACCATTCTCGAAGCTGCTGAGCACCTCGTCCTTGCGCCCGTCGCGGACAGCCAGGTTGATGGCGGTGCTGAGCATGTAGGCCTCCTTGTCCACGGGGACTGCCAGTGCTGAGCCTTCGTAGTGCTGGATGAGCGGATATTTGGGATAGAGCTTGTTGACGATGGTGCGTCCGAAATACTCTGCCGTTCCTTCATGGATGTCGGTGTATTTGACTCTTTTCACCTCATTGGCAAACTCGGTATTGAACTTGTTGAGCCAGTATTTGGCGCGGCTGTAAGAAGCAGCTTTCTGGCTGTTGTCATTGAGTGCATTGACCAGCGAGAGTATCATGAGTTTGCGATAGATGCGCGAGTTATAGACGACGGGGAACACCTGTTGGCGCGACGATTCGCCATCGGGGTCTTTTTCCGGTTCTATCCATCGGTTCTTACCCTCCTGCACGTAGGCGTGGAACGACTCGTGGTAGAAGAGCGTCAGCTTGTCGCAGGCATACATCGTGGGGTCAAAGGGGATACCGGCCATCTGGTATTGCTGCTCAATCCTGCTTCTGTTGTCAAGAATCATGCAGCAGTTGCGACCCTTGTATTGTGCAATGTAGAAGCCCGAACGCTGTATCTCGGAGGGATTGTCGAGGTATCTCTGGGGCAGGTCGGACGCGGGCACCAGTTGCTTGCTGTTCTCGCCGATGAGATAGCATTTCTGCTGGTCTTCGCTCATAAACAGGAGCAGGAAGTCCTGCGGGTCGGCATGGGTGTTCCATACCTGGGTAACCAGTGGCTGCGCCTTCTTGTAGGAGGCAACCATGAAGTCGGCACGGCTCTCAAAGTCGTCGGCCACCTGGATGTCCTCGCCCTGCTGTTCTTCGCCGCCACTTGGTGCTGCGGGGTTGTCATTGTTGTCAACACATGCTGTCAGGCAGAGTGCAAATAGGCAGCAAAGCCCTGTGCGTAGGAGTTTGTTACGTAAATACATCATAATATAAAAAGTTTATAATAGTTGCAAAGTTAGGGATTAATCCCGAAAAAAGCAAGAAAAGGGAGGAAATCTTTTTTTAAAGAGAAAATATTCGTACCTTTGACATTCGTCGAAGGTAGGCTGCACCTCAGAAAAACTCAAATATATTTGGTTTTTCATTCGGTTTGCACTACCTTTGACCTTCGTCTTAGGTACTCACGTTCGGAAAATTGCAAATACATTTGCATTTTCGCTCACTTATTCGTACCTTTGCACCCGCAAATGGAAAAGATGAAGATGAAAGCGGCATTATTCGACCTGGACGGGGTGGTGTTCAACACGGAACCGCAATACTCGGTATTCTGGGGCGCACAGTGCCGTGAGTTCCATCCGGAGCATCCCGGACTGGAGCATGAGATAAAAGGGCAGACGCTGGTGCAGATTTACGATGCATGGTTTTCCGGCGAGCTGGCCGACAAGCAGGCGCTGATTACGGAGCGGCTGAACCAGTTTGAGCAGCAGATGGACTATCAGTATGTGGCTGGCTTTGAACAGTACATGCAGAGATTGCGCCAAGCGGGTGTGAAGACAGCGGTGGTAACCAGTTCGAACCAGGCGAAGATGGAGGCTGTCTATCACCATCACCCTGAGTTCAAGTTGCTGTTTGATGCCATCCTGACCTCGGAGGACTTTGAGCGTTCGAAGCCTGATCCCGACTGCTACCTGAAGGCGGCAGAGCGGTTCGGGCTGGGACCAGAGGACTGCGTGGTGTTCGAAGACTCGTTCAACGGACTGAAGTCGGGTAGGGCAGCAGGCATGCGCGTGATAGGACTGGCAACAACGAACCCTGCGGAAGCCATCCGTCCGCTGTGTGACGAAGTAATCGAGGATTATATTAAGATTAAAGATTAAATATTAAAGCCGCTTTGCGGCTCAGGATTTTTAAACAATGACAGGATATTTAGTAAGCGACAATCGCAAAGTGACAACACACCGCTTCATGGAAATGAAGCAGAAGGGTGAGAAGATTTCCATGCTCACCTCGTACGACTATACTATGGCCGGTATTATTGACAGGGCTGGCATTGACGCCATCCTGGTGGGCGACTCGGCATCGAACGTGATGGCGGGAAATGCTACGACGCTGCCCATGACGGTGGATAACATGATTTATCACGCCCGTTCGGTGACGCGTGCCGTACAGCGCGCCCTGGTGGTGTGCGACATGCCTTTCGGCTCGTATCAGGTGAATGCGGCAGAGGGTGTTGCCAATGCTATCCGCATCATGAAGGAGAGCGGCTGTGACGCGCTGAAAATGGAAGGTGGCGAGGAGATTCTGGACACCGTGAAGCGCATCCTGGATGCTGGTATTCCCGTGATGGCACACCTGGGCCTGACCCCTCAGTCCATCAATAAGTTCGGCACCTATGCAGTACGTGCCAAGGAGCAGGCTGAGGCAGACAAGCTGATGCGCGATGCACAACTGCTGGACGAGGTGGGATGCTTCGGCATTACGCTGGAGAAGGTGCCCGCCAAGCTGGCTGCCGAGGTTACGAAGATGGTGAAATGTCCCACGATAGGCATCGGTGCCGGAAACGGTACTGACGGCCAGGTGCTGGTGAGTGCCGACATGCTGGGCATGTCACAAGGTTTCTCACCCCGTTTCCTGCGTCGCTATGCCGACCTGAACGCCATCATCACAGAGGCGGTGGGACATTACGTGGAAGACGTGAAGAACAGCGACTTCCCCAGTGAGAACGAATCTTATTAATGCATGAATACACAGAACACACCTGTTCATGTAAAATTGTGGCATCGCGAGTTCTGGCTGATAGCAATCAGCTCACTGTTGCTGACGATGTCGGTATATATGCTGATTCCCGTCATGCCCCACTGGCTGATGCTGACGGAGAACTTCACGGCTGAGGAGACGGGAATGGTCATGGGAGCGTTTGCCCTGGGACTCTACTTCTTCGGGGCTCCCTGCTCGTGGCTGGTGCAGCACTATAGGCGCAACGTGGTATGTATGTGGTCGATAGTAGCGGTAGGACTGGCAACAGGACTGCTGGGGTATATCGACGGGCTACGCTTGGAATTCGTGGAATTCTGGGTTATCCTGGTACAACGGTTTGCAATGGGTGCCGCCTTCGGACTGGCGCAGATGATACTGGCGTCAACGCTGATTATCGATACCTGTGAGTCGTTTCAGCGCACAGAGGCTAACTTCAGCGCGTCGTGGTTTTCCCGCTTTGCCTTGTCGTTAGGTCCGTTGGCGGGCTTGATGGTCTATCAGTCAGGATTCCATGTGGTGTTGCTGGTGGCCATCGGTATGGCTGCTGCCTCGCTGCTGTTGCTGAAGATGGTGAAATTTCCTTTCCGCACACCTGAAGAGGGCGTGCATGTGATGTCGCTGGACCGCTTCTTCCTGCCTCACGGATTCGTGCTTTTCGTGAATCTGCTGCTGGTATGTGTAGTGGTGGGTTTGCTGCTGACTATCCCTCATCAACCGGTGTTCTATGCTCTGATGATGGGCGGATTCCTGCTGGCATTGCTCGCCCAGCGTTTCGTGTTCCGCGATGCTGAGCTGAAGAGCGAGGTGGTGACAGGCTTAATCCTGATGGTGGCTGCATTGCTCGTCATGCTGGTATATCCCGCATCACCGGTATCGCCCGTGTGTGTAGGACTGAGTGTGGGCATTATCGCCTCGCGCTTCCTGTTGTTCTTTATCAAGCTGAGCAGACATTGCCAGCGCGGCACGTCGCAGAGCACTTATTTCCTGGGATGGGAAACGGGCGTAAGCCTGGGCATCGGACTGGGTTATCTGCTGTTCTATCAGCAGGCGGAACAGCTGTTATACACCTCATTGGCGCTGACCTTGACAGCCTTGGCGATGTACCATTTCTTTACGCATGCCTGGTTTATAAGGAACAAGAACCGATAAAACCCCTTAGTGGCGACAGAGCTGTGCGTAAGGACACGAGCGGCAGATCTTCAGGTCGTCAGTAGGACAGAATGGCTTAGTGGATGAGAATATCTCGTCCACTTTTTCTTTTAGCAACTCATTGAAACGGGCGGAATGGTCTGCGATGTCGAGGATGGGATCCTTGCCGAATTTCAGCGTGGGGTCGTAGTCGTCGGCTGCAGCATGCTGGATGAACAGCAAGGCGGGTGAGACCTTCAGGGGACTGAAGGATGATGTAGGATGGCTGATGGCTAAGGTCCGAAGGATATGGTCTTGCTGGCGACTGACAATATCGGCATAGAGCAAGGCCTGCAGGTAATAGTCGCTATGCTCGTGAATCTTGTCAGGCGAGAAGATGGAATCGACATCGGGCAATGCCTTGAGGTCATGGCTGCCGGTCTTATAGTCCACCACCCGGATGCGTTCCTGGTCGGTGCCCTCATGGATGAGGTCAAGGCGGTCTATGCGTCCACCCATCTTCATGGTGGGGGTGTATTGCTGATAGACATCGTATTCGAGTCCGAGAATGGTAAAGGGTGCCAGTCGGCAGTCGATGGCGATGAGTTGGCGCAGATAGTGGATAATCACCTCGCGGTTGATGATGTGCAGTCCACTCTGCGGACTGTTGGGCAGAATGTTATGGAACGCCTCGTCAACGGCACGTTCTATCTCCACCTTGGTCTTGAGCAGATGGGTCAGCACATCCTTGGTGACACGGCGCGGCAGCCGGTGGTAGATGATGTCGGCTGCATCGTGGAAGATATTGCCGAAGGTACGGTTGTCCAGCTCTTGCTCGTCGTCAGGAACATCGGGCTCCTGGAGCCCAGCCACATAGCGGTAGTAGAACTGAAGCGGACAACGCATATACCTGCTGATGGCGGTGGGGGAGAGTCGTTCGAAACCGGACTTCATGATCTGGAGCACATGGTCGCTCTTCTCGATGGGTTGTGGAGTCCAACGCTCTATATGTTTGCCTGCCTGAAGGGTGTGCTGCGTGATGGGATGACCGCTCTCCACCATCAGCTGCAGCATGAAACGGCTCATCTCGCCCCGCTGTCCGTCCTCGGTGGAGTTGTTGTACAGGATGGTGACATCGGAAGCCCGCTGCAACAGACGATGGAAATAGTAGGCATAGATGCTGACCTTGTTTTCCACGGTGGTCAGCTCGTAAGCCTGGCGGATGCTGTGTGGAATGAACGAACTGTCGTTGACACCCTTGGGCATGTTGCCTTCGTTGCAGGAGAGCAGCAGCACATGGTCGAAATCGAGGTTTCGCGTTTCCAGTACTCCCATTACCTGAAGCCCTTCAGCGGGTTCGCCGTGGAAGGGAATGCTGGTTTGCTGCATAATCTGTGTGGTGAGGCGTTGCAGGGTCTGGTCAGAAACCTGCAGGTCACCACTCTCCATCAGTCCACTCAGTCGATTGATGAGGGTATAGGCACGGAAGAGCGACTCCTGGAACAGAGGGTCGTGTATCTCGTCCTTGGCTTGGGTAGCTATCTGGCGCAGGAAGGTAAGCAGTTGACCGATAAGGTCATCGCTCATCTCAGACAAATCTCTCACCTCTTGTCCCTCACCACTCACCTCTTGATTCTCACCACTCACCTCTAAAAACCTCGTATAGGGATGGCGCTTGAGGGCACGCAGCAGACGGGGTGAACGACCCCCTAACTGATAGTTGTAATACTGCTGGATGAACGAGGCTACGGGAGTCAGAGCAAGGGGATAACCCGTGGTGACGTTAATCTTCTCCACCTCGTTAGGAAGGCAGTGGATGACGGTGGGCAACAGGCTCTCGTCGCACAACACAATGGCGGTGCGGCGTCCGTCCTTATACCGTTCCGATTCGCGGAGCCAGCTGCTCACATAGCGAGCCTGGATGTGCTGGGTGGGGGCTGACATATACCGGATCTGCTTGGGTTGGCTGAACTGCCGGTAGATGTCGGCATCGATGCTGTCCAACTCGTTGGGGAAGTATTCCAGGTATCGGGCAATATACCGGCCAGCCTCGTGGTGTTGCATATAGTAATGGTCGAAGTCCCAATAGAACTTGGCCTTGCCTTCTTTCTGGAGGAAGGAGAAGAGCTGCTGCTCGACTTTCTGCAACAGGTTGAAACCCACGAAGAGATAGCGGTCGTAGGGGAAATGCTCGGCAATGTTTGTTGTCATGGCATGACAACATACTTGCCGGTAAAGCGCACCTTCATAGGCCAGCCCTTGTTCGGTCAACCGCTTGTTGAAGTCGTGATAGATGTCCGCAAAGTGGCTCCATAGGTTCAGGAAACGTTGTTTCAGCTCCGTCTCATGCTCCTCGGTGAAATGGCTGAAGAAATGGCGTAACAGCTGACGCTGTTCCTCGGTGAGGAAGCTCAGGTCGTCTAACTCATGAATGTCACGCAGATTGGCAAAGACACGGTCGGCATCGGCCATGTTCTTGTCGATATCGTCGAAATCGCTGATAAGCAGCTGTCCCCAGCCATAGAACTTGTCGAGGGTCTCGGTAGATCCTGTTTCCTGACAGAAGGACTGGTGAAGGTCGCAAACCAGTTTGATGGGGTCGGCCACCTGTAGGGTGGTCTGCTGGCGGAACAGCTCGCTGATGGTGATATAGGCAGGACTCCACAGGGGATGACCTGCCAGGCGTGCCAGATGCTCGTTGAGGAACAGCGAGGCTCGCTTGTTCGGAAAGACAATGGCTGTACGCGAGAGATCGGTGCCATACTTCCGAATGATATCTTCAGCTACATATTCTAAAAAATTCTTCATACCTTCTTACATCTTACCTCTTACATCATACATCATACATCTTACCTCTTACATCATACATCTTACCTCTTACATCACACATCTTACTTCTCACCTCTCACCTCTTCAATCTTATTGCTATATACATACCAGAGCCACCCTCTGACATGGGGCATCTGCATCTGGCGGAGCAGTTGGATGTATTCACCCACTTGTGCATGATATTCCTCGTGCTGGCGTCCGAATTTGAAGTCGATGACATGAGTCTCGTTGCCATCGGTGATGACGCGGTCAGGACGGCGTTCCACCACCTCTCCGTGTTCGTCCAAACGCAGGATGCTGCATTCGTTAAACAGTTGCCAACGTTCTGAGAACCAATCTTTTACACGAGAGTCTGTCAGTCGCTTCCTGATGATGTCCATCAGTTTCTCACGGGTCACCTCGTTATCATAGAGAATGCCTTCATGCTGCATCTGCATGAGTGCTTGGGGAATGTCTGCCGTGGTGCGGATGGTGGAGAAAATCTCGTGGAGCACAGAGCCGAGCTTGATGTAGCTAAGCTCTTGTTGCTCGTCATCGCCATTCATGAAATCGCGACTGCGGTTGCTCTGTCGGAACTCGGTCTTGACCTCGAAGGTCTCCATCTGGATGGACTCGGTAGCGACGGGCTGGAGGAATATGTTGTCTGAGTGTTTGACAGCATGGGACTGCTCTGCTGTTGCCAGAGTGCCGAAGGTGAATTCGAGTATCTCCTGTTCATCGTCCTGTCCATGGAGCGTGGCTCCGTTAAGTTCTATGTTTCCCAATACACTCTCCAGGAGGGCGGAACGGTTGGACTTGCTGCCCCGTTGTCCAATGACAAACAGGCTGCGGACAGCACGCGTGAAGGCTACATACAGCAGGTTCAGGTTGTCCACCGTGTTTTGCAGATGTTCATCCAGAAAGGCCCGCTCATAGATGGTGCCCCGCATCTGTTTCTCGCTATAGTCGATGGGTGCTATAGGCAATGCATCGAACGGTGCTGCGGTGGGTTCGCACCACAGGATGTCGGGCATCTCCAGTTTCCAGTCGCAGAAGGGGATGATGACATGATTGAACTCCAGTCCTTTACTTTTATGAATGGACAGGATGCGGATGCCACTGTTCGCATCGCTTTGTATGGTCTTGCTGCTAATGGTTTCTTCCCATTCGCGGACAAAGGCATCGATGTCCGTAGAGTTGTCTTGCGTAAACTGGTTCAGCTGGTCGTAGAACGCACAGATATAGGCACTCTGTTCGTTCAGGTGCTGAAGACCGAAGATGGCATACAGGCGTTCTACGAGTTCGAAGAGAGGCTGTTGCTTCAGTTCCTCGATATGTTGGATGAATGCTTCGGGCAGGAGTTCGTCAAGCTGTCGGTCCTTGATGAGCAGTTCCTCCTCGGCAATGTTTTCGCGGAGGATGGAAAGGTGGTAGAGCTTGGCAATGGTAGCCTTGGCTAAGAGGTCGTCAGGATGGGTAATCAGATGGAGAGCCTGAACCAAGAGACATACAGATACGGAGGCGTCGAGACGGAAGGCCTCGTCGCTGACAATGCGCACATCAGGCAGATGGACCGCAAAATAGTCGGCAATGAGCGGGATGTGCTTGTTGGTGCGGACGAGGATGGCTATATCGCTGATGGAAACACCCTGTTGCCTGAGCATCTGGACGGTGTCTATCAGCTGGCTCATGGTCTGCTCCTGGTAGTCGTCAGAGGGCAGCAGTCGGATGTTGACCATTCCGATGGTTTCACGCTGAGAGGGAACCTGCTGATGGACATCAGCATAGGCATGTTGCAACTGGCTGGCACCCTCAGGATTCTCCTCCTCCAACCGTGAGAATTCTTGTTGCGCTGCCAACTTGAAAAAGGCGTTGTTGAAATCTACGATGTTACGTTCGGAGCGGTAGTTGGTTTCCAAGGGATGGATTGCTACCATCTCGTCGGCATAGGGAAATTCTTGGTCGATGGCATTCAGCAGTCGCCAGTCGCCAGAGCGCCAGCGATAGATGCTCTGCTTGACATCGCCCACGATGAGATTCTCTGCCTGCCGATGACTCATACATTCCTGCAACAGCACCTTGAAGTTCTTCCATTGTACGGTACTGGTATCTTGGAATTCATCAATCATGATGTGTTCCAGTTGGGTGCCTATCTTCTCGAAGATAAACGGCGAGTCGCTATTGCTGATAAGCTGATGAAGTAACTGCTGGGTATCGCTGAGCAAGAAGCGGTTGGCTTCTTCGTTCAACTGGCGAACTTTCTGCTCAATGCTGCCAAGCAGGCGTAGCTGACTGAGATGGCGAAGAGTCAGGTCGGCAGATTGATAGAGCCGATACTGGCGAGGACGCTCTTCGATGGCGTTCCTGAGCAGGGGTATCAGCGATTCTTCTGCCAGCATATAGATGGCTTCCGCCTGCGGGTGTTTCTTGGAGGCCCATTTAGAGGGGTCGCCCACAGCATCCAGGGCCCGCTTTCCCACAATGCCTTCGTCCATCTGTCCTTTTTTCAGCTTAAGGAAAAAACTGGCAATACCAGACTTGCCAAAGGGCAGGTCGTCAATGGTCAGTTGCTCTGCTTCCAAGGTGTCAAAGAACGTGTCTGCATATTCCGTCATGCGCTCCCGGCTGTCCTTGCGAATCTCGCGGAGTTGCTTGACATAGGCTTCTATGAATCCTTTCTCCTCTATCTTCTGCTTGAGAATCTGGCTGTGCTCCTTGTAATAGTCACGGAAGATGGTCTTGCCAAACTGCTTCACTTGTCCTATGATGTTCCAGGAACGGTCGTCGCTGATTTTCTCCATGATATAGCTCAGGAGCCATTCCAGCATGATGTCCGTATGCGTCAGGGAGTCGATGAGCTGGTCAACAGCCTGTTCCTCCACCTGACTGTCGTTCAGTCCGATGCGTAGGTTGGCTGTCAAGTCCAATTCGCGGGCAAGGTTTCGCAACACACTTTGGAAGAAGGAGTCGATGGTTTCAACACGGAAGTAGTTGTAGTTATGCAACAGCAGGTGGAGGGATTCCCCGGCACGCTGACTGATCAGCTCTTCGGTGTATCCGGTATCTTCCTTGATGCGTTTCAAGTAGCTGTCAGAGTCAGGCAAGTGTTTCCAGATACCATAGAGTTGCGAGAGGATGCGCATCTTCATCTCTTCTGTCGCCTTGTTGGTAAAGGTGACCGCCAGGATGTTGCGATAGCTTGCCGGATTCTGTACAAGCAACTTGATATACTCGGTAGCCAGTGTGAATGTCTTTCCGCTTCCAGCACTAGCCTTAAAGACTGTGAGGGGTTTTACCATCTTCTGAATAGTTCTATGGTGAATTTACAACCCAGGCTTTGGATTTTTGTACCGAAGAAATTGGCAAAGAATCCTGTAGATAGGTAACGGGTGGAGAAACCATATCCCAGTTCGAAATAAGGACGGGTGTGCTCAATGCTGAGTGCACTGAAATAGACACGCTCCAACTCTACGAAATGTCCGATGAGTGGCACCCACGTCAATGCGAGGAGGGGTGATTCGAAAGTGAGGTGTCCGCGAACGTAGTAGTTCGACTCGTTATACAACCGACCGTCGAGTAACTGGAATTGTCCTGACCAGTCGTCATCCCAACCGGTAGCCAGGTTGTTGTCACGGAAATTGGAGAAGTCCACAAAATATTCGGAGCCGCGCTGGGTGTAGAATCCGGAACCTGCTCGCATGTTTATTTTGCGCATGGCACTTAGATTATGCTTGTAAGAGAGGTCAAACTCCCATCGCTCGTAGTCAAGATTCGATTTGAAGACACCCTTGATGCCCCGTTCGTAGTTGGCTGTCAGGGTGGGACCTTTCTGTTGCCACGGCTTGAAATGCAGGGTAAGCAGGGGGGCGAAGCTGTAGAACGCGTCAGGGAACCCGATTTTCCTCATCAGGTCGGGGTTGACGGATTTGCGTCGGTGGTAAACCATACCCGTCATGACTTCCACCCAGTCGAACGCTTCCACGTTGTTCACTACTTGGAACGACTCATCCTTGAATTCCGGAACGTTAAAGCCTTTGCCCTCTTTCTCTTCAATGTCTTCAACCAGCGAGGCATGGTTCGTACGGTTACCATTAGCCCACGTAATCTCGGCATAGCCATTGCGCTTGGGGTTATAGGTCATTCGTAACGGGGCGTTATAGAAAAACTGCTTGATCTTGAAATTGTAGCCCATTCGGGGATTCAGGGTCAGATAGCGGTGCTTGTTGAAAGTATATTGCAGACCGAGATCTATCTTATACGCAAAGCCACGGCTTCCGCTATAGCTGAAATAGAGAGGGTTGAACAGGGGTGAGATATGCATGGATGCCGGACCGGAGTTGGCATGCGTGCTGTTAATCATGTTGTAGCCGATGTTGTCCCAAAAGACATCGTACAGCTTCTTCTTATTAGTGTGTGTGGTATCTGACGGATCCCTCAGACTTTCCTGAATACTGTCGGCTTGGTGCTTGTGTTGATAGATTTCGCTTTCCGTCTCGGTAAGTAGCGTGGGACGCAGGGTAGCCATCAGCTCAGCGTCTTCCACCTCGTTGATGGAGTCGGGCAATGAGGTGGGACAATTATAGAACGCACGGCAAGTGGCACTAATATTGTTGCCCATGAACCTGAACTTACTCTCTGTCATGCAACGCTCAGGCAGCACGATATTCTCATCATTCATGTCCATTTGTGCATTTACCTTGAAGGATATCATGTCAAATTCGCCTTCATAGAAAACGGAATTGATACGCCCCGTGTCCAGATGAACAAAAGCACGCCCCTTAATGAGCTGGGTGTTGTTGGTTCTGGGACGGAAGCGTACGATAAACAGGTTGTCGGTTACCGGGATGACGAGATACTTGTAAAAGAAACGGTTCTGGTAGTAGAAAGGTGACAACATCTTGTCGTTATAAAGCGTCTCGTTATAGAGGTTAGGCGTCAGGAATTGTATCATATTGGGCATGACACTCCTGTTACTGGGAATGGTGCCGCATACCACTTGTCGCTGCAGGTCGTACTTGAAGGCATCACGGAACTTCATCTTGTAAAATGACTCGCCGACAAACTCCTTCTCACCTTTGGCAATGGAATACATGGTTGGAACAAGAAAAAGGGTAGGGTTGCGACGGTTGGTCTTGAACGTGTATGACATATACACGTTTCGTTCTACCCCATCGCTGACCTGTTTATGGTTTTTGGCATAATTCCATATCCTGAAGAGGACCAGCGAGTCGATAGACCTGTCACGTGAAAAACAAATGCTGGGCATGAAGAACATCGTGCCCAGCATCAGTAATATGATGTGTAGCTTTCGATTCACGCCCCCAAAATTACAAATAATTTTTGGAGCCGCAAAACTTTAGCCCAAATATTTTATCAGAATGCGTGCATTACCGGAATCACGCAGCTTGGCAATACTCTTCTCGCGAATCTGGCGAACGCGCTCACGGGTCAATCCTAACTGGTCACCAATCTCCTCCAGTCCCTTCTCGTGGCAACCGATGCCGAAGCATTCGCGGATGATGGTGATTTCACGATCCTTGAGCACCTTCTGAAGCACGGCGTTCAGTTCTTGAGCCATCGACTCATGATCCACATGACGGTCGGTACGTGAATCGTCACCAGAAGCCATCACGTCAAGCATACAGTTGTCTTCTCCGTCCTGAAAAGGTGCATCGATAGATACGTGATGACTGTCAGCCTGCATAGACTGTGCAATCTTCTCCTCATCCATGTTGGTGGCATCACTCAACTCGGATACAGAGGGGTGGCGCTGGAACTCTTGCTCGAAGCGATTGATTTCGTGACTGATTTTATTCAGGCTGCCTACCTGATTGAGTGGCAGACGTACTATACGGCTCTGCTCGGCAATAGCCTGTAGGATAGACTGGCGAATCCACCATACGGCATAGGATATAAACTTAAAACCACGGGTCTCGTCAAACTTCTGTGCGGCCTTAATCAGACCGATGTTACCCTCGTCAATCAAGTCAGTAAGCGTCAGTCCCTGATGCTGATACTGCTTGGCAACAGATACTACGAAACGCAGATTGGCAGTAACCAGCTTATCCTTGGCGCGCTCGCCTTCAGGACCTCCTTTACGTATCTTCTGAGCCAGCTCGATTTCTTCATCGATACTGATCAGTGGTGCACGACCAATTTCCACCAGATACTTATCCAGTGCTTCGCTTGAGCGATTCGTAATACTCTTCTGAATTTTTAATTGTCTCATCTTTTACTCCTTAAATAGCATGTAACTACTTGAAATTCAAGTGTTTGTAATATATAATACCTTTAAAAGCGGTGCAAAGTTACGAAAAATATCAATCCGTTGTTCTCGGAACCCGAATTATTTTATGTTAAAAAGGATTAATTCTGTTGGGGATTCTTGTTCCGATGATGGTGACTCCTGCCTTTTCCTCCTTTGCTCTTTTCGGGATTGCCTGACTTTCCTGTTCTTTTTCCGCTACGGCGTTTTCCCCCTCTTCCGCGTGAATTCTTACGGGGTGCCGAAGGCTTGTATTCCGGACCGCTGCCCAGTTCTTCCGGTAGTGGGTTTTTTAGGATCTCACGTTCCAGGAATCGTTCGATGTCTGCAAAATAGCGAATGTCCTGTTCGGACACAAACGTGATGGCTACACCGTCGCGCTGGGCTCGTGCCGTGCGTCCTATGCGGTGCACATAGTCTTCTGCATCGTGAGGCACGTCGTAGTTGATGACCATCAGGATGTCGTCGATATCAATACCTCTTGCCACAATGTCGGTGGCTACCAGTACGTCCACCTGTCCTGCCTTGAAGCGATACATCACCTCATCACGCTCGGCCTGGGAGAGGTCGGAGTGCATGGAGGCACAATTGATGTGCATGTGCCTGAGTTCGCGGGTGATGTCCTTTACCTTGTCTTTCTTTCCCGAGAAGATAATGACTCGTTGTAGTTCGCCTGCCTTGAACAGAGAGCGGATGATGCCCAACTTCTGAGGCTCGTAGCAGACGAAAGCCGACTGCTGGATTTTCTCAGCAGGTTTGGATACGGCTATCTTCACCTCTACAGGACTATTTAATAAGGTACGCGCGAGTTGCTGTATCTTGGTTGGCATGGTGGCAGAGAACATGATGGTCTGATGGGATGGCGGCAATTGTTTTGCTATCTGCAGGATGTCGTCAGAAAAACCCATGTCAAGCATGCGGTCGGCTTCATCGAGTACGAAGAAGGAAAGGCGCGACAAATCGAGATGTCCCATTCTGATGTGTGAGAGCAGACGCCCGGGAGTGGCGATAATCACGTCAGCCCCCATCTTCAGTCCTTTGGTCTCTACGTCAAAACGGTTGCCGTCGTTGCCTCCATATACGGCAACACTTGAAATCCCGTCAAGATAATAGCCGAAGCCTTGCATAGCTTGGTCAATCTGCTGTGCCAGTTCACGGGTGGGCGACATGATGATGCAGTTTACCGCGTCTTTCGGAAAACCACCGTCGTCAAGCATGCTGAGTATGGGTAGCAGGTAAGCTGCCGTCTTTCCCGTTCCCGTCTGTGCAACACCTATAAGGTCATGTCCGTCCAGAATTTCCGGTATGCAGCGTTCTTGTATAGGGGTCATTTCCTCGAAGTGCATGTCCCATAGAGCGTCCAATATGTTGTCGTTTAAATATGTTTCTTCGAAAGTCATATAAAATAATTATTGGTAGCAAATTTTCACTTTTCGTTTTTCCCTTAGTTCGGTGCTTGCCTATAGCAGAAATAGGCAATGAATGAATACAGGATATTAGGTATCCAGGCTGCCAGCATGGGTGGTGTGTCAGCATTGATGGCGAAGGTGGCACTCACCGTCTGCAACAGGATGTATGTGAACGATAGTGCCAAGCCGATGCCCAGATACATTCCCATACCACCTTTGCGCTTGCGCGATGACAGCGAAACGCCAATGATAGTCAGGATGAATGAGGCAAACGATGTGGCGATGCGCTTGTGGAACTCCACCTCGTATTGTACGACGTTCGAGGAACCGCGTTTCTGTTGTTTGGAGATATAGCGCAACAGCTCAGGCGAAGTAAACGTCTCTTGCTGTCCCCTGGAGAATACAAGGTCCATCGGTTCCATTTTGATGAGGGTGTCAATCTCCATACCACTGGTAATCTGTTCACGCATACCTTTCAAGGTGCGGATTTTATAGTTACGTGCCTTCCAGTGATAGCGTGAGTCGGAAATGGTGTCGTATTGAATGACGTTTGCGTTCATCTGCGATACCATCTTTTTGTTCTCAAACTTATAGAGCGCAAAGCCATAGCCCGTCTTGCGAATGTCGTCATATTGCGAGATGTAGGCAACCACCCCTTTATCCACCATCAGCTGGATGTTCGATGCCGATGTGTTCTTCTTGTTGTTCTTATAGAGCGACTCGAAGTCATGGCGCACCACCGTTCCTTTCGGGATGATGTAGGCACCCAGATAGAAATTCAGGGCAGCGATGAAGGCAGCTGAAATGAGGTATGGACGCAACAGTCGCTTGAAGCTCATGCCGCAGGCCAGCATTGAGATAATCTCTGAGTTGCCTGCCAGCTTTGAGGTGAAGAAGATAACGGCGATGAATACGAACAGCGGTGAGAAAAGGTTGGCGAAATAGGGTACGAAGTTGGTGTAATAGTCGAACACGATGGCACGCAGCGGTGCGTGGTTCGTCGTGAATTTCGCCAGGTTCTCGTTGACATCGATGACGATGGATATGGAGATGATGAGGATGATGGAGTAGAAATAGGTGCCTATGAACTTGTTGATGATGTACCAGTCCATACGCTTGATGAGACGGAACGGGTTAAACCGTTTCATCCACGCCAAGCGCTTCCAAGGTATTTTGCTCCACAGGCGCCATATCGGCCATAGCCACTGTTTCAGTTTTTTCTTGTTCATCTTCTGCGTCCTAAGTTGTCAATCACCGACCGTTTCCATGTTGTGAAGTCACCTTGTTCTATGTGCGTACGGGCATCTGTCACCAGTCGGAGGTAGAAGGCGAGGTTATGGATGGAGGCTATCTGCATGGCCAGCAGTTCCTGGGCTTTGAACAGGTGATGCAGGTAGGCCTTTGAGTGGATGCGGTCTATCTCGCAGCCATCGGGATCGATGGGTGAGAAGTCGTCAGCCCATTTCTGGTTGCGCATATTCATCGTACCCTCGTAGGTGAACAGCATCGCGTTACGTCCGTTGCGGGTAGGCATCACGCAGTCAAACATATCGACTCCGCGTTCTATGGCTTCCAGGATATTCTGAGGCGTTCCAACACCCATCAGGTAGCGGGGACGCTCCTTGGGCAGAATCTCGTTCACCACCTCTATCATGTCGTACATCACCTCCGTAGGCTCACCGACAGCAAGTCCTCCGATGGAGGCACCTCCGCCGCCATTCAGTTTTCCCAGCACATCCACTACATGCTTCGCCGCATCCTGTCGCAAGTCCTTATAGGTACATCCCTGCACGATGGGGAACAGCGTCTGATGATAGCCGTAAAGCGGTTCCGTCTCGTTGAATCGCTTCACGCAACGTTCCAGCCATCGCTGTGTCAGTCCCAGCGATTTCTTGGCATACTGGTAGTCGCTCTGTCCGGGAGGACATTCATCCAGTGCCATCATGATGTCTGCACCGATGATGCGTTCAGTATCCATGACGTTCTCGGGGGTGAAGATATGCTTCGAGCCGTCGATATGGCTACGGAACTCGCAACCCTCCTCACGAAGTTTGCGGATGCCTGTCAGCGAGAAAACCTGGAAGCCTCCGGAATCCGTCAGGATAGGGCGGTCCCATGTGTTGAACTTATGCAGTCCGCCCGCCTTACGCAGAATGTCAAGCCCAGGACGCAGATACAGGTGGTAGGTGTTACCCAGAATAATCTGAGCCTTCACCTGTTCACGCAGCTCTGAGAAGTGGACACCCTTCACGCTTCCGCACGTTCCTACGGGCATAAAGATAGGAGTCTTTATCTGTCCGTGGTCTGTGGTAATCAGACCGGTACGGGCATCACTGGCATTGTCGCTATGTTGTACTTCGAAAGTCATTTCTTCTCACTCTTCACTTTTCACTCTTCACTTCTTCTTGGATCGTGAAGTCCATCGGGTGTTCCACCATTTCGTCCGTCAGGGCGAATTTCCAGACGTCCTGCACATTCTCCACATAGTGGAACGTAACACCCTTCAGGTACATCTCGGGAATCTCGTTGATGTCCTTCTCGTTCTCCTGACACATCACGATGTCCGTAATGCCGGCACGTTTCGCAGCGAGAATCTTCTCCTTGATACCACCCACGGGCAGCACTTTTCCACGAAGGGTTATCTCACCCGTCATAGCGGTGTTCTTGCGAACCTTACGCTGGGTGAGTGCCGAAGCGATAGAGGTTGCTATCGTGATACCGGCAGAAGGACCGTCTTTCGGCGTAGCTCCTTCCGGTACGTGGATGTGGATGTTCCAGTTGTCGAAAATGCGATAGTCTATGCCCAGCACATCCACATGTGCCTTCACATATTCCAGGGCGATGACAGCCGACTCCTTCATCACGTCACCGAGGTTACCCGTCAGCGTCAGCTTCGCACCCTTTCCTTTTGACAGCGAGGTCTCGATGAACAGGATTTCACCACCCACACTGGTCCATGCCAGACCTGTGACAACACCCGCATAGGCATTGCCCTGGTAGATGTCACGATAGAAAGGTGGCTTGCCCAACAGGTCTTCAATCTCCGTAGGCGTTATCTTCGAATAAGGCAGTTCACCGCTTTCTGCTTTCTTGAAAGCCATCTTACGCAGTGCCTTGTTCACCTGCTTTTCCAGCTGGCGCACGCCACTCTCACGCGTATATTGCTCTATGATTTTCTCAATGGCTGGCTTGGTGAATGTCAGCTTCTTATCGACCAGTCCCGTATTCTCCTTTTCCTTGGGGATGAGGTGGCGCTTGGCAATCTCGTATTTCTCTTCCGTGATATAGCCGCTCACCTCGATAATCTCCATACGGTCCAACAGCGGACGGGGAATGGTGCTCAGGTTGTTGGCTGTAGCAATGAACATCACCTTCGACAAGTCGTAATCCACGTCCAGATAGTTATCGTGGAACGCACCGTTCTGTTCGGGGTCTAATACCTCAAGCAGCGCGGAGGCAGGATCGCCATTGTGCGTGTTCTGCGTCACCTTGTCTATCTCGTCAAGGATAAATACGGGGTTGGAGGAACCCGCCTTTTGGATGTTTTTGATGATACGTCCAGGCATAGCACCGATATAGGTACGACGATGACCGCGAATCTCAGCCTCGTCGTGCAGACCGCCTAACGACACACGTACATATTTACGCTTCAGCGCATCGGCTATCGACTTGCCCAACGACGTCTTACCCACACCAGGAGGACCGTAGAGGCACAGGATGGGACTCTTCAGGTCGCCACGCAATGACAGCACGGCGATATACTCCAGGATGCGCTCCTTCACTTTCTCCATACCATAGTGGTCACGGTCCAGAATCTTCTGGGCCCGCTTGAGGTCCATGTCATCCTCCGTATATTCTCCCCAGGGCAGGCTCACCAGCGTCTGCAGATAGTTTAACAGCACGTTGAAGTCGGGCGAGTTGGTGTTCAGCTGGTCCAGCTTCTCTGCCTCCTTGTAGAAGAACTTCTCGATATCCTCAGGCCATTTCTTGTCTCTGGCTTTCTCCAGAAGTTCCTTCTTCTCAGGTGTACTCTCATTACCCATCTCAGCCTGCAGGTTCTTTATCTGCTGCTGTAAGAAGTAGTTACGTTGCTGCTCGTCAATATCGTCGCGCGTCTTGTTGCGGATGTCCAGTTTCAGCGTCTGCAGGTTGATTTCCCTATTCACCAGGCGTAGTACGTTGAACAGGCGCTCCTTCATCGAGTCCATCATCAGCAGGCTGATCTTCTCTTTCACCGAGAAGGGCAGGTTCGAGCAGATGAAGTTCAGGGCCATCATGTTATTGCCTACATTCTTGATGGCGAAGGTAGCCTCCTCGGGAATGTCATCGCTCATCTTGATATAGTCGGAAGTCTGTGTGCGCAGGTCTTCCATAGCCGTATTGAACTCCATGTCACGACTGCTGGGCTCCTCCTCAGGAGCAGCCTCCACATGACCAAGCAGGAAAGGCTTGTATTTCAGCAGTTCCTTCAGTCGGATACGTCCAAGGCTTTGCACGATGGCTGTCACATTACCGTTGGGCAACGTCAGCATCTTCAGCACTTTGGCATACACACCGATATCGTAAAGGTCCGACCGGATAGGATTGTCAACGTCAGGGTCACGCTGTGATATCACCCCAATCACCTCGCCGCTCTTCTCTGCTTTGCGAATAAGTGCCAGGCTCGATTGTCTGCCAATCAAGATGGGTGATACCACGGTAGGAAACAATACAAGGTTGCGCACCGCCAGGATAGGCAGTGTGTCAGGCAGTTTCATGCCTGTCAAGTCGCCGTATTCGCCCTCTACATCTGCAATCATCGAGAACGACCGGTTCTTGTTATCCATATACATCGTTATTTTCTCTTCCATAATGAGGTGCAAAGGTACGAATAAGTAAGCAAAAAACCAAATAAAACTTGTTTTAATTTGTTTTTTCGAGCAAGAGTACCTTCGACCGAAGGTCAAAGGTTTTTGTCCGTCCCGACGGACTGCCAGTCCGAACGGCTCGGACTGAGAGTCCGAAGCTTACGGACTAATTGCTACTATTAATACCCAAGGTTGTATTATCATAACCTTAGGTTATTTTCCAGTAAGCGTGCCTTATTCATCAATAAGGAAGCCTTATCTGTTGTCTTATACGGAAATCGCTTGACACGTTTTTCGCCATAACAAAAGTAATGAGTTATGACAAAAAGTGTTCGAAAGAGTTATGATGTTAGTTTCAAAC
>CACXSA010000033.1 GCA_902770195.1 uncultured Prevotellaceae bacterium | reverse complement strand
TATCATTCGATTCGTAAAGGAAATAAAAAGGACAAAGAACAAATGGAAGAAATAAAAAGCAGATATAGTACGCGTGAATCATTCATTAGTGAATTAGCCTTTGCAATGAGCGATCACGACATCCAGGAAGAGCAGTATCTGAACCTGACACAACAGAATCTGTCAGTCATCCTGCGAGAAGACTATAGTTGGGGGAAGAAATGGCCTGCGGAGGGCGATGAAGTTATTTTTGTGGACAAGACTCCTTCATGGGAGGCATTTCATCTGATGGAGGAGTTTGCTGACAGCATAGCCAACAGTCGAATCACGAAAGAACTCTATCATGCCTTGGAGAAACGTCATCCTTTTAGTGCATTTCGCTATGCGGCAGAAAGTACAGGTGTCATTCAACAATGGTATCAATGGCGTGACCATTGGCAGAATGAGCAAGCAGAAGAATGGATGCATGAAAATGGTGTAGATTTCAAAGACGGTAAAATCATAGCCGACGGGAAACATACATTTGTATGGTCATGGGATGACGAATAGCTTAATTCTGAATTATTTATAAGTGACGAGTTCAGAAGAAAAAGAGGCGAATAGATTTGGCTCTTTCGAAAGAAATGATTACCTTTCTTGCGTCCCTTCGGTGGCAAGCGTCTCCTTCGTCGCCGAGCGGCACCCGATGATGAGCCATAGTACGGCTGGTGGCACATCGTCGGATGTTCTTCGACAAGCGAAGCGACCATAGGTCGAGCGCATTGAATGCATTTCATAGCAGAATGCGAAATTGAGCGCTCGGCTTTGCCGCTTGCTACCAACGGGACGCAAGAACGGTTGCCAAATCGTAACCCCATTTTCTTTCAATTCCCCAGACTGCCTTTATACAAAGAAATCCTGCGAATTCTTACAAAATTACGAAAAAACGAGAGCAGAACAAAATAAATAATTTTATTTTTTATGCCGAGTGTAGTAACTTCGTCATGAAATGGCTGAGTTACGAAAAAGTTTGGAGAAATTTAGCCGACAATATGCAAAAAATCGTTAAATATTAGGGCTTCGGGAACAATTTCTCATTACTCATTACTCATTTCTCATTTTTTATCCGTACCTTTGCACCCGCTTTTGAGCAAAATGGTCCCTTCGTCTATCGGTTAGGACGAGAGATTTTCATTCTCTAAAGAGGAGTTCGACTCTCCTAGGGACTACCCTTTAAATCTGTCATCTGCACAGCCAAGTGCTACTCGCAAGGGGAATGGTGGCAGGGGGTGTAAAAACCCGCCCAGGGCAGTCGCAAGACTTAAGACCCATAAGCTTTAAGTTAAACAAGTAAAAATTTAAAATCAAAAATGGCAAATCACAAGTCATCCCTGAAGAGAATTCGTCAGGACAAGAAGAAGGCACTGCACAACCGCTACTATGCAAAGACTATGCGTAACGCTGTTCGCAAGCTCCGTGCAATGACCAACAAGGACGAGGCTGTTGCTCTCTATCCTAAAGTACAGAAGATGTTGGACAAGCTGGCTAAGACCAACATTATCCACAAGAACAAGGCTGCTAACTTGAAGTCAAGCCTTTGCCAGCACATCAACAAGCTGTAAGAAACCTTCGAAAACAGCATAGAAGACTGCAATTGTTAACAGATTGCAGTCTTTTTTTATATAAAAAAATTCGTTTAAGTCACAATTATTTTGTAATTTTGCGCTCGAAATGTGATTTACCCTAGCCAAAGGCTAGCAGCAAATAAGACTACACACTATTAAAATGGCAGAAGAACAAAACAACCCAAGTAATTATTCCGCGAGTAACATTCAGGTACTCGAGGGTCTTGAAGCCGTGCGCAAGCGTCCTGCTATGTACATCGGCGACATTAGTGAAAAAGGATTACACCACCTCGTGAACGAAACCGTTGACAACTCTATTGACGAAGCAATGGCAGGCTACTGCACACACATCGAGGTAACCATTAACGAAGATAATAGCATTACAGTACAAGATAACGGACGTGGTATCCCTGTTGATGAACACGAGAAGATGCACAAGTCGGCACTCGAAGTGGTAATGACCGTGCTACACGCTGGTGGTAAGTTCGACAAGGGTTCCTACAAGGTGTCCGGAGGTCTGCATGGTGTGGGTGTAAGCTGTGTGAACGCACTCTCTACCCACATGATGTCACAGGTGTTCCGCAACGGGCACATCTACCAACAGGAATACGAGAAGGGAAAGCCCCTCTACGACGTGAAGATAGTAGGCGATACCGACCTGACAGGTACACGCCAGCAGTTCTGGCCTGACGGAAGCATCTTCACCACCACAGAATACAAATATGACATCATTGCCAAGCGTATGCGTGAGCTGGCCTACCTGAATGCCGGTATCACCATCACGCTGAAAGATATGCGTCCTGACGAGGATGGTAACCTCAAGGAAGAGGTGTTCCACGCCAAGGAAGGTCTGAAGGAATTCGTGCGCTATGTAGATCGTCACCGCACCCACCTCTTCGACGACGTCATCTATCTGAAGACCGAGAAGCAGGGTGTACCCATTGAGGTCGCCGTGATGTATAACACAGACTATAGCGAGAACATCCACTCTTACGTTAACAACATCAACACCATTGAGGGTGGTACCCATTTGCAGGGCTTCCGTATGGCACTGACCCGTACGTTGAAGAAATATGCTGACGAAGATCCCAATATCTCTAAGCAGATTGAAAAGGCCAAGATTGAGCTGGCAGGTGACGATTTCCGTGAAGGTCTGACAGCCGTTATCTCCATCAAGGTCGCTGAGCCCCAGTTCGAAGGTCAGACAAAGACCAAACTGGGCAACTCAGAGGTTGCCGGTGCTGTACAGCAAGCTGTGGGTGAGGCACTTAGCAATTATCTGGAGGAGCATCCGAAGGAAGCCAAGATGATCTGCGACAAGGTAGTGTTGGCAGCTACGGCTCGTATCGCAGCCCGCAAGGCTCGTGAGAGCGTTCAGCGTAAGAACCCCATGACGGGAGGTGGTCTGCCTGGAAAACTGGCCGACTGCTCAGAGAAAGACCCCAAGGTTTGCGAGATATTCCTCGTTGAGGGTGACTCCGCAGGTGGTTCTGCCAAGCAGGGCCGTGATCGCCACTTTCAGGCTATCCTGCCTCTGCGTGGTAAGATTCTGAACGTCGAGAAAGTACAGTGGCACCGTGTCTTCGAGGCTGAGTCTGTCATGAACATCATCCAGTCTATCGGTGTACGCTTCGGCGTAGATGGCGAGGGTGACCGTGAGGCCAATGTCGATAAGCTGCGCTACGATAAGATTATCATCATGACCGATGCCGACGTCGATGGTTCGCACATCGACACGCTGATCATGACACTCTTCTATCGTTTCATGCCAAAGGTTATTCAAGAAGGACATCTCTATATTGCCACACCGCCTCTTTATAAATGTACATACAAGAAGTTCTCGGAATACTGCTATACCGACCAGCAGCGCCAAGCCTTCATCGATAAGTACGTGGATGGCGACGAGAATGCCTCTGCCCTGCATACACAGCGATACAAAGGTCTTGGTGAGATGAACCCTGAGCAACTCTGGGAAACCACCATGAATCCGGAGAACAGACTGCTGAAGCAGGTGACTATTGAGAATGCAGCACAGGCTGACGAAATTTTCTCCATGCTGATGGGCGACGATGTAGAGCCTCGCAGACAGTTCATCGAAAAGAATGCTACTTACGCAAACATCGATGCATAACATACTGAAAGGAGAATCAAAGCGATTCTCCTTTTTTCTCTCCAATTAGAATCATGAGTATAAAAGCAAACCAAATCAAAGAGATTAACCTCAAGGATGCCAAGACGTGGGGAAATGCCACACAGATGGGGACAGGCCTGATTCTCACCGACAAGATAGACCAGAACGCCTTATCACAAGGTATCTTCCGATTCAACTTCATCCTCATGGCTCTCTGTCGTCAAGGAGATGCACAATACCGTAAAGACAATCACAAACAGACTGTAAAGCCTGGCGATTTGCTCTTCATTTCCCAACGTAATATTGTTGAGGAGTATATGGCTTCGCCAGACTTTGAATGCCAGTGCATCATGGTAAGCCCTAACTTTTACCATGATTTCGTACAAGACGTAAAGAACGTTTCGTCCCTACTCCTTTTCTCGATGAACTATCCAGTTGTACAACTCACCACGAAAGAGATTGAAGTATATGGAAACTACTATAAGCTTATCCAAGAGAAGATGGCAGACACACAACACTACTATCGGACACAACTGGTGAAAGCACTACTGCTCTCTATGTTCTATGATATGAGTAATGTCATCTGTCGCGTAGGAGAAGGTGCCCCCAAGAAAGTTAGGAGAAGTGATGCCATCTTTACGGAGTTCATCCATCTGTTAGAGAAACACTACCGAACACAGCGTCGTGTTTACTGGTATGCACAACAACTTGACATTACACCTAAACACCTGACTGATTTGGTCATCAGTGTCAGCAAACGATCACCCAACCAATGGATTGACGACTATGTGGTAATGGAAATCAGATTGCTTCTGAAGAATACCACAAAGACTATCAGGGAGATTGCCAAAGAACTAAACTTTGCCGACCAGTCACTCATGGGTAAGTATTTCAAGAAGAACGTGGGAGTCTCCCCCAATGAATATCGCAGGGACTAGTCTTTCTCCTCTTCAAAGAGTCGAGCCACCTCACACAATTCGTCATACCACGCTTCACCAAAGCGACGAATAAGAGGCTCCTTCAGAAACTTATATACGGGAAGGTCCAATGCCTTCCCTTTTTCTATTGCGTCCTTACAGATTGCCCACCTATTATAATTAAGACCTATCAGTCCGTTGCCAAAGTTCTTCTCACGGATAGGATACAAGGCACAACTGATGGGCTTACAGAACTTGGTTTTTCCACTACGGAATGCCTTTTCCAAAGCGCAAAGACAATGATCACCATCATAACAGGTGAAGACACAATCCTTACCACGAACTATACTCGTCACCAAGTCGGCATCTTTGTCAACATAGGCAACACCTTGCTTGTCAATAACACTTTGTGCAGAAGCAGAAAGGTCGCCCCACACCGTATCAAGAGAATCTTCTATCCCTGCAACTTCATCTAATGTCACAGGAGCTCCGGCATCACCTTCCACACAACAGATGCCTTTACATTTCTCATAATCACAACAGAACTTCTCCGTGAGAATCTCTGAAGAAATCAGTACACCACTGACCTCCAGAATGGGCGGTATCTCGTTTACCATACGATAGGTTTTATTCCATTTTGTACTAAATAGTCATTACAACGTGAAAACTGGTGTTGTCCAAACCAACCGCCTCGGTTGGCACTCAGGGGAGAAGGATGTACCGACTCCAATACAAGATTCCTGGTCTTGTCTATCATATATGCCTTTCCACGGGCATAGCCTCCCCATAGCATATAAACCAAATGCTCCCGATGAGTAGCTAACGCTTTGATGGCAGCATCCGTAAAAGTCTGCCAACCCAATGAGGAATGACTATTGGCCTGATGAGCCCTTACCGTCAGCGTGGCATTGAGTAGTAACACACCCTGTTCAGCCCATCGCGTCAGGTTACCAGACTGAGGAATCGGAGTGCCTATATCGTCATGTATTTCCTTGAAGATGTTTTGCAAAGAAGGCGGAAACTGAACACCATCCTGTACAGAGAAACTCAACCCGTGCGCCTGTCCTGATTCGTGATAAGGGTCTTGCCCAATGATAACCACCTTCACCTGATTGAAGGGGCACAAGTTGAAAGCATTGAATATCAAGGCACCTGGCGGATAGCACATACCAGTCGCATACTCCTGTCTGACAGCATCTGTCAACCCAACAAAATAAGGCTTATCAAACTCAGCTTGCAGATGTTCTTTCCACGTAGATTCTATCTTTACATTCATTATCTTTGCGGTTTTGTTTGCAAAGATAAGAAAAAAATTGTATCTTTGCAAGCAAACTATAAAGGTTATGTTATCTATCTTCAAGAAAAAACAAGAAACCGCCTATCCGCACTCCTTTGCCAAGCGGCTCACATGGCGCATTATGCTCCGTATGTTGATATTCATGGGTATTCCCACTGCCCTAGTGTTCTGGGGTTGTTATGTCTTGATCTATCTGGGCGCAGTCGGCATCTGTAACCGTCTGGTGAGCGGCGAGCATGAGGAAATTCGTCGTATTACGTCCGACCTCTACGTTGCCTCCATCAACACCGCCCCTGTGATAGAGGACAATCTGGAGCATCCCGAGAAGATGCAGGGTCTTATTGAGCGCATGCTGAGGAAGAATCCCTACATGCGCAGCTGTGGCATCAGCTTTGTTGATAACTACTATCCTAAGAAGGGACGCCGGTTCTACCCCTTTGCCGTGCGGGTGGATACTACCAATATCGAGACTTATATGATGGACGATGGCAAGTATGACTACCTGACAGCAGCTTGGTTCAGGGAGGCACTCAGCAGAAATGAGAGCTACTGGGGCAAGGCTTTCATAGACAGCATCAACCAAGGGAGGCCCCTGGTTTCGTACTATATGCCTATCCATGACAAGCGTGACAGCACGGTGGCCATACTGCGTGCCGATCTGTCACTTGACTGGCTAAACGACAAGATACAGTTTTATCGGTCTAATAAGGACAGTTCCAGCAGAAAAGGTGTAAACGTCGAAATAAGGCAAGACAAAAAAGAAACCTGGGATCCAGAATATGCCGCCTATTACTTTATCGTCGATACGACGGGTACGCTACTGGTACACCCCGACCAGATGCGTGTGCTCAGTCACAACATCAAGGAATACGTGACCGAAGACCCCAATGAGGCGGTTGGCAGCATGCTGGACCGCAATTCCGACGAGGACGAAGAACTGATGTTCGACAACGAGCACATGTTGGTGACCTTCCAGCCTGTGAAATACACAGACTGGTGCCTCGGTCTGGTGATACCGGAGATTTTTGTTGAATTCTTTGCCTACTTATTCGGCGGCATCATGACCCTGATTATCCTGATAGGCATGCTGGCCGTGTACTTCTTCGGGCGCAGAACCATCAAGAAATCCACCAAGCCGCTGAAGCAGTTGGCCGAATCAGCCAACGAGGTGGCTAAGGGAAACTTTGCTACACCACTGCCCACGCTGACAAGCCGCGACGAGATACATATGTTACGCGACTCGTTCGAGCAGATGGAACGCTCGCTTACCAAATATGTGGAGGAGCTCAAGAGCACGACGGCACAGAAAGCGTCCTTTGAGAGTGAACTGAAGATAGCGCACAACATCCAGATGTCAATGCTGCCCAAGACATTCCCACCCTATCCCGACCGCGACGACATCGACATCTTCGGAACACTGAAGCCTGCTAAAGCTGTGGGTGGCGACCTGTTCGACTTCTACATCCACAACGAGCAGCTTGTCTTCTGCATCGGCGACGTCAGCGGTAAGGGTGTTCCCGCCTCGCTATTCATGGCGGTGACGCGCTCGCTATTCCGCAACATTGCAGCACACGAGCTAAAGCCCCACCATATAGTGAAGGCCCTCAACGAGTCGCTTTCTGAGAACAACGACCTCTACATGTTCGTTACACTGTTCGTGGGTGTGCTCGACCTGCAGACCGGCCTGTTGCGCTACTGCAATGCCGGTCATGACGCCCCCCTGCTCATCGGGCACAGTGTCGGCACTTTGCCCTGCGACCCAAACCTGCCCATCGGCATACAGCCCGGCTGGGAGTTCACGGAACAGGAGACCCTTATTGACCAGCATACCACCATTTTCCTGTTTACCGACGGACTGAACGAAGCCGAGAACATCAGCCACGACCAGTTTGGCGACCAGCGCATCCTGAGCGTTGCCGAGAGTCTGCTGGCTACAGGCAGCCATTGCCCCGCCACCGTAGTGAGCAAGATGAACGAGGCCGTTCACGCTTTTGTGGGCAATGCCGAGCAGAGCGATGATCTGACAATGTTGGCTATCCAATATAAAAAGGAAACAGCCTCTGAGTAATCATCGCAGAGACTGTTTTCCATAAGTAATCTTTAGAACTTTAATCCTGTATCAGGTTCTCGCCCGTCATATCTGAAGGTTGCTCCAGTCCCATGATATGCAGTATTGAGGGAGCCACATCAGCAAGACGACCGTCCTTAACAGTAGCCGAATTGTTGTTGGTTACATAGATGAAAGGAACGGGATTCAACGAGTGAGCAGTATTGGGAGTTCCATCTGGATTGATAGCATTATCGGCATTACCGTGGTCTGCAATGATAATAGCCTCGTAATCATTGGCCTTAGCGGCCTCAATAACTTCCTTCACGCAATTGTCAACAGCCCAAACTGCTTTCGCAATAGCATTATAAACACCTGTGTGTCCCACCATATCGCCATTAGCGAAGTTTACCACAATGAAGTCGTACTCCTGCGTATTGATGGCACCTACCAGCTTATCCTTCACCTCGAAGGCGCTCATCTCCGGTTTCAGGTCATAGGTTGCCACCTTAGGACTTGGAACCAGGATGCGATCCTCACCCTCGTATGGAGCCTCACGACCACCATTAAAGAAGAAAGTGACATGAGCGTATTTCTCTGTCTCAGCAGTATGCAACTGCTTCTTGCCCTGTTGTGAAAGATACTCGCCCAGGGTATTCTCTACATTCTCCTTGGGGAAGAGAATGTTGACACCTGTGAAACTGGCATCGTATGGAGTCATACAGTAATATTGCAATCCAGGAATCGTATTCATGCCCTGCTCTGGCATATCCTGCTGTGTCAGCACAATGGTCAGCTCCTTGGCACGGTCATTACGGAAGTTGATGAAGATAACAACATCGCCCTCCTCGATGCACCCATTCACAGTACTGTTGTGGATTGGCTTGATGAACTCATCGGTCACACCTTCAGCATAGCTCTCCTCAACAGCTTTCACCATATCGGTGGCCTGCTTACCAGTACCTTTAACTATGAGGTCATAACCCTCTTTTACACGTTCCCAACGCTTATCGCGGTCCATAGCGTAGAAACGACCTACGATAGAGGCAATAGCAGCATCATTGTCGGCACAAACCTTAGTGACCTGCTCTATAAAGCCCTTACCACTCTTGGGATCAGTATCACGACCATCCATGAAGCAATGAATAAAAGTCTGGTTCTTCAGCCCATAATGCTTACCCACCTCGATGAGTTTGAAAAGATGATCCAAGCTAGAGTGAACACCACCGTCTGAGCAAAGTCCCATCAGGTGCAGTTTCTTATTGTTCTCCTTGGCATAGGTATAAGCTGCCTTTACCTGAGGATTCTCTACGATTGAACCATCCTTGCAGGCACGGTTAATCTTTACCAAGTCCTGATAAACGATGCGTCCTGCACCAATATTGAGGTGACCTACCTCTGAGTTTCCCATCTGTCCGTCAGGCAGACCAACATCCTCACCAGAAGCCTGAAGCTGAGAGTGAGCTGAAGTAGCCGTCAACAAATCAAGATAAGGTGTCGGCGTGTTGAAGATAACGTCACCCTTACCATGCTTACCGATTCCCCATCCGTCGAGAATCATCAAAAGTGCTTTCTTTGCCATAGTTTTATTACCTAATTAAATTACATATTCAATAAAGTGTCTGCAAAGGTACAAATTTATTTTGAACACAGAGGCACTGTAACAAAAAGATTATTATAAAATTACTAAAAAAATGGAACATCATGCTGTTTGATTAATTTTTTTTTGTACCTTCGTGCTCGAAATAGGAAGACAAACCAGAAAGAATCAAGTCATGAAGACAAATACCAAACAAAGAAATTCATTTATTGTATCGAAAGCACTTAAGACTTTTGTGACAGCTGCAGTACTGACAGCTGCTGCATCACAGCTAGCACATACGGCAGACTCGATGATCGTGGGTCATGTAGTAGGACAGGATGCTGTTTCCGCCATCAATCTAGTATTGCCATTAGTGGAAGTGCTCAACTGTATGGCTTTTTTAATCTGCTTTGGAGCCAATGCTCTGTGCGCCCAAGCTATCGGTAGCAACGATATGGACAAAACAGCGCGCACCTTCACTTCTACTATCCTAACTGTCATGACACTGGGACTAGCCGTCTCACTAGGTATCAGCTTGTTCAGTAGGCAGATTGTAGAACTAGTATCTGAAGAACCACACCTGAATGATATGGCCTACAACTACATACACACTTACGCCCTAGGCGGGTGGCTGCAGATGATGTCGTATGGCCTATGTCTCTTCGTGGCTACCGACGGACGTCCGCGTATGGTGACCATTGCTGTGGTGGCTGGTGCTATCACCAACGGTGTTGTTGATCTTTTATCCATCTCTGTACTAGGCATGGGCGTAGAGGGTGCGGCCCTTGGTTCGCTGTCCATGTTTACAGTGAACATTCTCGTGCTCCTCAGCTATCTCCGCAAGCCTACCAGTTCCTATCGTCTGAAGTGGCCTGGCAAAAGTCTCTTCCATATTTTCATCGCCAATGTCAAGGAGGGTGCTCCCATCACCTTAAGCAATACACTGATGGCTGTTACCATCATGCTTATCAACAATATCGTATTGCGCTATCTGGGCTGCGATGGTTTGTTCATTTGGTCTGTCTGTCTTCAGATGCTGCTACTCTCCTATGTGTTCATCGATGGCGTCATCGAGTCGATGTTTGCTATCGGTGGTGTGCTGATGGGAGAACGAGACTTGCGTGGACTTGAGATACTCGTTAAGCAGGCATTGATTGTTATCGCCGTACTAGTGGCTATAGTCATAGTCATGATGTATCTTCCAGGCGTGGTAGGTATGCTCTTCGGTGTTGAAAGGGGCAGTACGCTATCATTCGAATTAAGCCGAGTTTTGCGTATATTCGCCCTAATGTTGATACCTTTCTCCATCACACAAATTCTGTTGAGTACCTACCAGATATTAGGACACGAAAAGGCCAGCGTCATCACAGCTACAGCGCAGACCGCCATGCTAGTAGTCGGAGTCTGGTTTGTTGCCAACCTAGAGGGTGTTGACCTGTGGTGGGGATTTGTTGGAGCCTGTGTCTTGGTATTGCTCTTCCAATTAGGCTATACCTACGCTAAAAGCTATATGCACCAAGCACCCATCTCACCTCTGACTATGATACCTCAGACAACGACAGGATTAACGTACGACCGTTCCGTTAACTATAGTCTTGATGACGTCTATGACACACTGACCGATATCGATATCTTCCTCAAAGAATCAAAGGTTCCTGCATCAAGTCTTTTCGACATAAATATATGTTGCGAAGAGCTGATGACCAATATCGCCCAGCATTCGAAAGGACGCATCGTCAAGCAGACTTTCGATGTACACATACACGTCAACAATGAGGGTGTTTTCGTCACGTTGAAAGATGCAGGACGTCCATTCGATCCTATTAAAGCTGGCAAGATGGCCGACAAGAACATAGGCACCAAAGGCCATGAACACATGGGCTTGCGACTTATTACCCAGATTATTCCAGACATCACCTATAAATATATGTACGGTCAAAATACCGTATTTATAAAGAAGGCTTAAGTGTTTGTGCCTATTTGTATTTTTGTTCTTACCTATAAACAACATACAAGGATATAATTATGAAAAGAATACTTGTAACTGGTGGAGCCGGTTTCATAGGCTCCCACCTCTGCGAGAGACTAGTAAACGATGGACATGACGTCATTTGCCT
Source organism: uncultured Prevotellaceae bacterium (assembly GCA_902770195.1). Lineage (GTDB taxonomy): Bacteria > Bacteroidota > Bacteroidia > Bacteroidales > Bacteroidaceae > Prevotella. The sequence goes on along the minus strand of CACXSA010000033.1, from coordinate 12,701 downwards.
CGACAACTTCTACAGTGGTTCTAAGGAGAATGTGTGGCATCTCATCGGAAAGCCCAACTTCGAATTAGTACGACATGATGTAATTAACCCATACTGGGCCGAGGTTGATGAAATCTATAATCTTGCATGTCCAGCCTCACCAATATATTATCAGAACGACCCCATACAAACCACCAAGACTTCAGTATTCGGTGCTTACCACATGCTAGGACTGGCACGACGTACAAAGGCTAAGATTCTGCAGTCATCAACCAGTGAGGTTTATGGTGACCCCAATATACACCCACAACCTGAGAGCTATTGGGGCAATGTCAACCCCATCGGGTTACGATCCTGTTACGATGAAGGTAAGCGCTGTGCCGAGACCCTTTTCTTCGATTATCATCGTCTGCACAATGTGCGCATCAAGGTCATCCGCATTTTCAATACCTACGGACCACGAATGGCTGTTAGTGACGGACGAGTAGTTTCCAACTTTGTCGTTCAAGCTCTTCGTGGTGAGGACATCACCATCTATGGGGATGGACAACAGACGCGTTCTTTCCAGTATGTCAGCGACCTCATTGAGGGTATGCTGCGTGTAATGGCTACAGGCGATGACTTCACAGGTCCTGTCAACCTAGGCAACCCTGGTGAGTTCACCATGTTGGAACTGGCTGAGAAGGTTATCCAGAAAATTGGAGGCAAGAGCAAGATAGTGTTCCGCCCCTTACCCTCCGACGATCCCAAAATGCGCCGTCCTGATATCACCGTTGCTAAACGCGTGCTGGACTGGGAACCCAAGGTGAAGTTAGACGAAGGACTAGACCATATCATCCAGTACTTCCGCGAATACTTGAGCAACCACTAAATCAAGGATATATAACGCTTAGAAATCGAAACTGAGCTGACCATCGCCTATTAGGTTATAGGAACGACGATGGTAAGGCGTGATACCAAACTGTTTGATGGCATCACGATGCTTCTTGGTAGGATAGCCCTTGTTGGAGATCCAGTCATACTGTGGATATTCCTCTGCCAACTGATTCATATAGTCGTCACGATAGGTCTTGGCAAGAATGGAGGCTGCCGCAATGGAAAGATACTTGGCATCACCCTTTACAATGGTTGTATGAGGAAGGGGTGAGCAGTTAGGGCTGAGAGGCGAGAGATTAGAACTAAGCGGTGAATAATAAGGTTTGAAACGGTTACCATCCACGATAATGGCTTCTGGTCGCACCTGAAGTTGATCCAATGCGCGGTGCATCGCCAGGATGGATGCATTGAGAATATTTATCTTGTCAATCTCCGCAGGGGTGACAATACCCACTGCCCACGCTATAGCATCCCGCTGAATGATATCCCGGAGCTGATAGCGCCGTTTCTCGGTGAGCTGCTTTGAATCGTTCAACAACTCATTCTGATAATTTTCAGGCAGAATGACAGCTGCTGCATAGACGCTGCCAGCCAAACAGCCACGACCAGCCTCGTCACAACCCGCCTCTATCTTTCCTTGGTAATAATGACTTGCTAACATTTTCCTTCCTAACTCCTAACAATAATCTGTCGATTAGACCTACTTGAGATGACAATATAATTGCCTTATCCGTTTTATGCCGCAAAATTACGAAGAATAATTGAAATCAGACGCTTTTCCGCCTTAAAATGATGACATTTTTTCCATTCGTGCATCATTCTAATAAAGTATATATACTTAAAAGCTATGAACGTAAAAGAATTGGAATTGCTTGCGGAGAAAAACCGTAAGCGCCTTGTTGAAGTGGTATATGCCGCAAAGGCAGGCCACATTGGTGGTGACCTATCGTGCCTGAACGTGATGACGGCATTGTATTTCCATGTGATGAAAAATCTGAAGCCAGCAGAACCCAAGGCCGCTGATCGCGATCGTTTCGTGCTTTCAAAAGGTCATTGCGTAGAGGCTTTGTATGTGACGTTGGAGGCTAAAGGATTCCTTGCTCCAGAAGTGCTTGATACGCTCGGTAAATTTGGAAGTATTCTTTCCGGTCATCCCACCATTGAAGTGCCTGGAATCGAGGTGAACAGTGGTGCCTTAGGTCACGGATTGAGCATCGGCATTGGTATGGCTATTGCTGCCAAGATGGACAAGAAAGAATATAACACCTACGTGCTGATGGGTGATGGTGAACAGGGCGAAGGCTCAATCTATGAAGCTGCTATGGCTGGAAACAAATATCAATTAGATAACCTGGTGGCTATCATTGACCGCAATCATCTTCAAATTTCCGGCAATACGGAAGATGTAATGCCTATTGATAGCATCAAACAGCGCTGGGGTGCCTTCGGCTGGGATGTTATCGAGATGAATGGCGACTCGATGGAGGACATTGTGAAGACCTTTGATGCCATTGACTACCATAACAAGAAGCCCCACCTATTGGTTAGTAACACGACGAAGGGTCGTGGCGTCAGCTTCATGGAAGGCATTGCAAAATGGCACCATGGTGTACTCAACGAAGAGCAGTGCAAGGAAGCTGTCGCAGAGATTGAAGAAAGAATTAACAAATTAAAGATTTAAGTAATCATAATTATTAATTCCTTATTACTAATTTCAAATTGAAAGAAAATTATGATAGCTTGTAGAAAACAATTTACCGACACGCTGCTGGAACTGGCACGTGAGGATAAGGATATTATTGCCGTAACCACCGACGCACGTGGTTCGGTGACGTTGGGTGACTATGCCAATGCGCTACCCGAACAATTTGTAGAGTGTGGTATTGCCGAGCAAGACGCTGTAGGTATTTCCGCAGGACTGGCTCACTCCGGCAAGAAAGTGTTTTGTTGCGGACCTGCTTGTTTCTATGTGGCACGTTCGCTGGAGCAGGTCAAAGTTGACCTCGCCTATTCCGAAAACCCAGTCACCATTCTTGGCGTATCAGGCGGTGTGGCTTACGGAGCACTAGGTGCCACCCACCATTCATTGCACGACATTGCCGTGTTGCGCACTTTCCCCGGCATGACTGTTTGTCTGCCTTCAGACTGGCGTGTGACGAAGAAGTTGGTGAAATTCCTGGTCAACTACGACAAACCTTGTTACGTCAGAGTAGGACGTGCTGCTGTGCCGGATGTCTATGAGAACGATGACTTCCACTTCGAGGTCGGCAAGGCTATCCAGATTCTGGATGGTACCGACATTACCATTGTTGCCACAGGTGAAACTGTCTATCACGCTTGGCAGGCTGGTTTAAAGCTGAAGGAACAGGGCATTTCAGCCCGCGTACTAGACATGTCGTGGATTAAGCCCTTCGACACAGAAGCCATCCTGAAAGCTGCCCGCGAAACAGGTCGTATCGTCACTGTTGAAGAGCATTCTCAGTTTGGCGGACTGGGTGCTATGGTCTGCGAGACCATTTCCGAGCATCCTGTTCCCGTCCGTATTTTGGGCATCCCTGATGAAAACGTGGTTCATGGCACCAACACAGAGATTTTCCATCACTATGGCCTGGATGCTGAGGGTGTGGTGAAAGCCGTAACCAGCTTCCTTAAATGAGAAATAAGTATGGCACAACGAATCATTGCAATAGACCAAAGCACCTCGTCAACAAAGGCACTACTCTTTGACGAGGAATGTAAAGTGCTGGCACGCACCAATGTGGACCATAAACAATACTATCCACAGACAGGATGGGTGGAGCACGATGCTGAGGAGATTTATTCCAACATGGTGGAGGCCATACGCAAGCTGATGGCAGACGAGGATCTTCATTATTCATTGGTCCCTTACACCTTTTCCTTGGCTATCACCAACCAACGCGAGACTGCTGTGCTATGGAACAAGAACACGGGTAAACCCATTGCCAATGCGGTAGTATGGCAAGACACGCGTGGTGCAGAGTTCTGTCGTGAGTTGCGTAAAGCAGGCAAAGCCCGTGAGGTTTTCGAGAAAAGCGGTCTGCTGATTGACCCCAACTTCTCTGCCACAGGAGTGAAATGGTTGCTCGACAACATTGAAGGTGCCCGCAAGAGTGCAGAGAATGGTGAGCTCCTAATGGGTACCATAGAAACATGGCTCATTTGGAAGTTGACAGGCGGTAAGACCTTTGCCACAGACTATACGAATGCTTCACGCACGATGTTGTTCAATATCCATACGCTAGACTGGGATGACACCTTGCTGGATTTGTTCGATATTCCACGTTCCATGATGGCTGATATTTTGCCTTGCGATGCCGTCTATGGTGAGACTACTGTGGAGGGAATCTTCCCTAACCCAATTCAGATAGCAGGGGTGTTGGGCGACTCACATGGAGCATTGGTTGGCCAAATGTGTTTCGAGAAAGGTTCTGGAAAGGTTACCTATGGAACAGGCTCCAGCGTGATGGTAAACATCGGCGAGGAACCCAAGGCTGCCCCAGAGGGACTGGTAACCAGCGTAGGCTTCTCAGCCTTCGGAAAGACATACTACGGTTTCGAAGGCAACATTTATAGCACGGGGGCCACTTTGAAGTGGATTGCCGACCAACTGCAGTTAGTAGGTCATCCCTCGGAGATGGAGGCATTAGCCACCAGTGTTGAAGACAATGGCGGTGTATACATCGTGCCGGCTTTTTCCGGTTTAGGTGCTCCTTGGTGGAAGAGTGACGTGCAGGGTGCCGTCTTCGGACTGACCTTTGCCACCACAAAAGCACACTTCCTGCGTGCTGCTCTTGAATCAATAGCCTACCAGATTAAAGACCTCATTGACGTGATGGCCCGTGCCACTGGTGGTCGTCTGAAAGAGATCGCTGCCGATGGAGGTCCTACAAAGAATAAGTTCCTCATGCAGTTCCAGGCTGACATGCTTGACACACCCGTAGTATGTACAGAGGTGGACGATGCCTCCGCCTTAGGTGCTGTCATTATGAATGGTTTTGCACGAGGCATCTGGAAGAGTTTCGACGAGGTAGCACCTTTACGCAAGGTTACACAGGTCATCCAGCCTCAACCCAATGAGCAGAACAACATCCTGTATCAGGGATGGCGCAATGCAGTCAATCAATTGATTAAATAACTAAAACTAAACAAATATGAAAAACGGAAAGACATGTTTTGGCGTGATTATCGGAACACGCGCCTATTTCAATTCAGAATTAGCAAAAGATGTTCGCAAGCAATTGCTGAAAACCCTTGAGGACGGTGGCTATGACTACGTCATCCTTCCCGAGGATGCCACACCTACAGGCAGTTCGAGTATCGAGACCCGTGAGGACGGACTGAAAGTTTCAAAGCAGTTCCGCGCCCATCGCGACGAGATAGACGGTATTATTGTATCACTGCCTAACTTCGGCTTCGAGATTGGTATCATCAACGCTATCAGTGACGCCGACCTGAACGTACCCGTGATGGTACAGGCCTGTGACGATGAGAACGACAAGGTTGACCTCGACTCTCGCCGTGATGCTTTCTGCGGAAAGATCAGCGTATGCAACAACCTCTATCAGTATGGCATTCCCTTTACGGACACCACGCTGCATACCTACAGCATTTACGACCCGCTGCTCCGCAAGGATATCGACCGCTTTGCAGCTATCTGTCGCGTAGTAAATGGTCTGCGCCATTGCCGTCTGGGACAGATTGGCACACGCCCCTTGGGTTTCAACACCTGCCGTGCCTCCGAAAAACTGTTGCAGCGCTCAGGCATCACCGTTGTGCCTGCCGACCTGAGCGAGATCCTGTATGCAGCACAAAAGATTAAGGACGATGATCCTAAGTTCATCGAGATGTGCAACCGTACCTGCAACTACGCCAAAGTGCCCGATAACTACAAGGAGAAGCTGGGCTTGCAGGCTAAGTTCAGTGTGGCTGTTGAGAACTGGATAGAGGCCAACGACGTACAGGCAGTAGCTATCCAGTGCTGGGATTCACTGGAGCAGAACTATGGCTGTGCTCCCTGCGTCACCATGTCGATGCTGTCAGACAAGCTGATTCCCGCTGCTTGTGAGACCGACCTTGCCGGTGCCGTGTCGATGTATGCCCTCACGCTGGCTTCAGGCAAGGCCTCTGCCCTACTCGACTGGAACAACAACTTCGCCGAGGACCGCAACAAGTGCGTCTGCACACACTGTGGCAACTACGCCAAGTCGTTCGTGGGCAACGACGACTTGAAACTGGGTCCGCTCGGTGTGCTGGGTCGTACCTTGGGTAAGATCAATACCTTTGGTGCCGTCTATGCCAAGGTCAGCGAAGGTCCGTTCACCTTCTTTCGCATCTCTACCGACGATCCAAAGGGCTGCGTCAAGGCTTACTTAGGCAAGGGTCAGCTGACCAACGATCCATATGGTATGGACGGTTGTATTGCCGTAACACAGGTTGACAACCTGCAGAAGCTGATGAAGTATATTTGCAAGAACGGTTTCGAGCACCATGTTGCCATGTGCCGCACCGATGTGGTCGATATTCTGAACGAGGCTATAGAGACCTACCTCGGCTGGAACCTCTACGTTCACGAATAGTTCTGCGCTACCTTTGCATAGGATTATGACCAGTGAAGAAATATATTACGCCATTGCGTTGACACGCTTGCCGGGTGTCAACCATGGCGTAATTCTCCATTTATACCAGTCACTGGGCAGTAGCCAGGCTGTCTATGAAGAACACAAGACTCGCTTCCATTGGGACCAGGCATTGCACAGGGCGGCTGCTGAGATGGAGTTCATAGAGAAAAAGGGCATCAAGGCATTGACGATGCAGGATGATGACTATCCGCAACGGCTGAAAGAATGTCCTGATGCACCGATTGTCCTTTTCTATAAGGGTGAAGCCGACTTGAACCAGCACCACATTATCAACATTGTGGGAACCCGCCATTGCACCACCTACGGACAGGACCTCGTTTGCAAATTCGTCAGCGACTTGCGCCAACTGTGTCCCGACGTGCTCATCGTCAGCGGACTGGCATACGGCATTGACATCTGTGCCCATCGTCAGGCTTTGAGCTGTGGTTTCGAAACTGTTGGTGTACTGGCGCACGGACTAGACCAGATTTATCCGTCGCACCATCGCGAAACGGCTGTAGAGATGGTGAAGCAAGGCGGATTGCTGACAGAATATATGTCTCAGACACAGGCCTTACCCAATAATTTCCGACAACGCAACCGCATCGTGGCAGGCATGTCTGATGCCACCATCTTGGTAGAGAGTGCCATCAAAGGCGGTGGACTTATCACCTGCCGTATCGCCCAGGAGTATGGCCGCGATGTATTTGCCTTCCCCGGTGCTGTCGGCATGCCCTTCTCAGAAGGTTGCAACCGCATGATTCGTAACAACACTGCCGCTCTCATCACCTCGGCGCAAGATTTTGTGGAGTCGATAGGTTGGCAGACGCAGGCCCAGAAGCCAGACGCCATAGAACGCCAGTTGTTCCCGGACTTGACGGAAGACGAACAGAAGGTAGTCTGTCTGTTGCAAGAGACTAACGACCTGCAACTGAACATAATCAGCGTAAAGACAGACATCCCCATCGGACAATTGACAGCCCTCCTTCTCTCGTTGGAGATGAAGGGCATGGTGAAGCCTATGGCAGGGGGCATGTACCATATTATTATATAAAAGGTAATGCGCAATCACAGATGCTGCGTTATCAAGCACACTATCACAGATGCTGCGGTTCTAAGCGCAATCTTTCGCGACACTTCTCAAGGATGGCCAACAAGTCATCCTTTTTTTCTGCCCGAAGCATTTGGATGCGCATCTCGCGGAAGTTAGGGATTCCCTTGAATACCGGCGAAGCTGCCAGGTGGCGGCGGGTGTGCAGGATGCCACAGAGTTCGGCAGATTTTTTGCTTTTGCGTATTTCCTCCGTATCACATCGCTCGATGTTGATGCGCAGCTGTTCCTCCAAGACGTCAATCTTCTCGTCCAATGTCAGCTCCTGACGACTGAATATCCACGGACATCCGAAAGTGGCACGCCCTATCATGACGGCATCAACGCCGTAGGTGTCGAAGGCACGGTCGGCATCGCTGAGCGACTTAATGTCACCATTGCCGATGATGGGGATGTGGATGTTAGGATTGCGCTTCACCTCGCCTATCAATGTCCAGTCGGCCTCACCGGTGTACATCTGGCTACGGGTTCGTCCGTGAATGGTCAGTGCCTGGATACCGCAATCTTGCAACTGTTCCGCCAGCGGGACGATGCTAAGCTGCTCGTGATTCCACCCCAGACGCGTCTTGGCGGTGACAGGCACTCGGACGGCATCCACCACCTTGCAGGTAATCTCCAGCAGCTTGGCATCGGGGTTGATGCTGCCGTCGGGTAGCATGATGTTCTGCAGCATACCGGCACCGGCCCCCTTTCCCGCCACCTTCTTCACCGGGCAACCGAAGTTAAGGTCAATCACATCCGGACCAGCCTGCTCCACGATTTTCGCAGCCTCCACCATCGCCTCGATGTCACGTCCGTAAATCTGGATGCCCACGGGGCGCTCCTCGTCAGCCATCTTCAGTTTACTGACCGTTGACTTCACATCGCGCACCAAAGCCTCGGCACTTACAAACTCCGTATATACCATCGAGGCACCGAACCGCTTGCAGAGCAGTCGGAAGCCAATGTCCGTCACGTCCTCCATCGGGGCCAGAAAGACGGGGCGCTCGCCTAAATCAATGTTACCTATCTTCATAGCACTTGCAAAGTTACCAAAAATTCTCAATTAATTATGAATTATGCATGATGAATTATGAATTAATTATGAATTATGCATGATGAATTATGAATTATTTTGTACCTTTGTCGGCAAATCAACAAAGATGGACGAAGATTTTGACATCAGACAAGAGCAGCTCTCCTCCAGCGAGAAGGAGTTCGAGAACGCCCTGCGCCCGCTGGCCTTCCATGATTTCAGCGGACAGCAGCAGGTGGTGGAGAACCTCGAAGTGTTTGTAGAGGCTGCCAAATATCGTGGCGAACCCCTTGACCACGTGTTGCTGCATGGTCCTCCCGGACTGGGAAAGACCACGCTTTCTAACATCATAGCCAACGAGCTGGGTGTGGGCTTCAAGATTACCTCGGGTCCCGTGCTCGACAAGCCCGGCGACCTGGCGGGCATCCTGACGTCGCTGGAGAAGAACGACGTGCTGTTTATCGACGAGATTCACCGACTGTCACCCGTTGTCGAGGAGTATCTCTACTCGGCGATGGAGGACTACCGCATCGACATCATGATAGACAAAGGCCCGTCGGCACGCTCCATACAGATAGACCTGAACCCGTTCACGCTGGTGGGAGCCACTACCCGCAGCGGACTGCTGACGGCACCGCTCAGAGCCCGTTTCGGCATCAACATGCACTTGCAGTACTACGACCCCGAGACGTTGCAGAAGATTATAGAGCGCTCGGCCAGCATCCTGCGCGTGCCCATCACGACGGACGCCTCGCTGGAGATAGCCCGCCGCTCACGTGGCACGCCCCGTATTGCCAATGCCCTGTTGCGGCGTGTCCGCGACTTCGCTCAGGTGAAGGGTACCGGTCGCATTGACACCAGCATCACGAAGATAGCACTGACGGCACTGAATATCGACCAGTACGGACTGGACGAGATAGACAACCGCATCCTGCTGACCATCATCGACAAGTTCCGTGGCGGACCAGTGGGCATCACCACCATTGCCACCGCCATCGGCGAGGATGCCGGCACGGTGGAGGAGGTCTATGAGCCGTTCCTCATCATGGAGGGCTTCATCAAGCGCACACCGCGAGGCCGCATGGTGACGGAGCTTGCGTATAAGCACTTCGGGCGCAACCCGTATAGCGGGAATATTATGGAGGCCTCACTCTTCGAGTAAATGAAAGAAATGAAAGGAATGAAAGGAATGAAAGAAATGAAAGAAATGAAAGAAATGAGGAAATGAGGACGGGAAGTGAAGCAATAAGAACAGGTATTTTCGTGGGGAGTTTCAATCCCTTTACGGTGGGTCATGACTCTGTCGTGACCAGAGCCCTGCCGCTCTTCGACCGGCTGGTCATCGGGGTGGTGGGCGACCAGGTGCACAAGCCCGGCATGCCCAGTGCCGAAGAGCGCATCAAGGCCATTGCCGACCTGTATGCCGACGAGCCGCGCATCGAGGTGAAGGCGTATTACGGGCTGGCCGTCGATTTTGCCAAGGCGGAGGGTGCGCACTTCATCGTGAAGGGTGTACGCTCGGTCAAGGACTTTGAGTACGAGCGTGAACAGGCTGACATCAACCGCCTGATCAGTGGCATCGAGACCATCCTGCTCTACGCCGAACCGCAGTATAGCAGCATCAGCAGTACTGTGGTGCGCGAACTGCAACACTTCGGCATGGACGGCAGTGCGTTTCTGCCGAAACGAAGACATTAATTAGTAATGAGTAATGAGTAATGAGAAATTATGATTACCTATAGCGTAGAAAACGTAAAGTTCCCGAAGATTAAGCGGCGCGAGACTACCGCATGGATACGCCGCGTGGCCGACACCTACGGCAAGCACGTCGGCGAGGTGGGCTATCTGTTTTGTGACGACGAGCACATCCTGGCGGTGAACCGCGAGTATCTCGGTCACGACTATTACACCGACATCATCACCTTCGATTATTGCGAGGACGATGTGCTGAACGGCGACCTCGTCATCTCGCTCGACACGGTGCGCTCGAACGCCGAGCTGTTCGGGAAAGACTATGACGAGGAGCTGCACCGCGTCATCATCCACGGCATCCTGCACCTCTGCGGCCTCAACGACAAAGGGCCCGGCGAGCGCGAACAGATGGAAGCCGCCGAAAATAAAGCGTTAGCCCTGCGCTAACAAATCCTTGATGTCCTCCAGACTTTCCGCCACGGCGATATAGTCGCGCCACTCGCCGCGCACCATGCCCCGCTGCTGCAGGTTGTCCAGCAGGGCAATCATATCGTCCCAGAAACCTTTCATGTTATACAGAATCACCCGCTTGTCGTGGTATCCGATGGTATGCGCGGCAGCCACGGTGAACACCTCGTCGATGGTGCCTATGCCGCCGGGCAGTGCGATGAACACGTCGCTCTTGTCGCCCATCAGCTCCTTGCGGTCGCTCAGGTTGTCGCACAGCACCTCCGTATCGACATAGTCCGACACGCGCCCGCTCTTCACAACTATCTGCGGCAGCACACCCACCGTCCTTCCGCCCGCTTGTTTTACGGCACGGGCCACACACTCCATCAGTCCACAGTTAACACCGCCATACACCAGCGTATGACCCTCAGCAGCCAGCCACCGCCCCAACTCCTCCGTCATGGCGAAGAAGTCGGGGTCCAACTGCCCGTTTGCCGAACAAAATATACATATCTTCATAGCAACGGCAAAGATAGTGCAAATCGAGGGAAATGCAAAAGGAAAATCTGCTTTTCTTTTTTCCCGAGCATTCGGGGCTCGAATGGCCGGCAGAATGCTAAGGAATATTTCCTGTTTTTTACAGCTTCGCATAATCAGTCAAATTCTAAATCATAATTTTATTGCTTGCCCAAGCTTGGGCAAGTTTAGAAAATTGATTTTAGCATTTGCCCGAGCGTGGGTATTCTTTAAATCGTTGATTCAGTATTTGCCCGAGCTTGGGGAAGCTTTAAAAACTGATTTTAGTATTTGCCCGAGCTTGGGGAAGCTTTGAAAACTGATTTTAGCATTTCCCCGAGCTTGGGGAAGCTTTGAAAACTGATTTTAGCATTTCCCCGAGCTTGGGGAAGCTTTGAAAACTGATTTTAGCATTTGCCCGAGCTTGGGGAAGCTTTGAAAACTGATTTTAGCATTTGCCCGAGCTTGGGGAAGCTTTGAAAACTGATTTTAGCATTTGCCCGAGCTTGAGCAAATTTGAAAAATAGAATTCTTAGCTGTTTCTTTAAAGACAACGTCATATCCGTCATCATCAATAGAAACCTTGATTGGCGGTCGGCTCATTGTTGACAGCATCGTCCTGGTTTCATGAAGCTCAGTTTTTATTTGGTTTCGCAAAGGTAGTAAAACCTCAACGAGAAAAGCCCGCATTTCACATTAAATAGTGTTAACTGGCGGGAAACACGGCGGCTTCTCGGAAATTATGCGTATCTTTGTCACTGCTTACATTATTATATATAGATAAGGTTGCCCCAATGAACAAGAAGCTGCTGACAAGTATATTTGTACTATTGTTGATATCCATTCCCCTCATGGCCATCGTGAGCGGACGGTCGCTGACGCATACGCTGAAGGAACTGTGTAACGAACTGCGCACCGACTACCTAGAGCGGGCGGAGGCCCAGCAGCGCTTCGACGACGACTATCAGCGGCAGCACAAGCGCATGATAGACGTCATCACACAGTCGGACAAACTATCCATACTGCTATACACACAGGAGCAGGAGATGACGCTCGACCTGGCCTTCGCTCTGAAGAAGGTGACGGCCAACTACAAGGACTTCAGCAAGGACCGCAGGCCTTACGACAAGATAGTGGCCAGTCTGAACTATGAGATAGACCGCAACGCCCGCCTGATAGAGGCGCTGCGACGACTGCCGCCGAGGATGAAGGAGGCGGAGATTGCGGTGGTGCCAGACAGCCTGCTGTACCGCAACGACTCGCTGGACGCACACATGACCGACTCGCTGTCAGTGCTGGAGAGGGAGGTCATCAGCATTGCCTTCAAGGACTCGCTGTCAGCACCCTTCGTGCTCGACTCCATCGGCGAGGCACTGCGCGACTCGTGCATATACTACGCCTCGGAAATGCTGAAGATGAACGC
>CACXSA010000032.1 GCA_902770195.1 uncultured Prevotellaceae bacterium | reverse complement strand
AGCAGGTCGTTCACATAATGTACCTGGTGAAAACGGAATCCCGTATTGGTTTTCTGTACCAATGCTCCGTCCAAACACCCCATCCACAGTCCTCCGTTGTGGTCGTATAGCAGTTTGAAGACATGGTCATCTTGCAAAGATCCATTAGCTACTGTGTATAGTTGGTGCGCCCCTCCTGCACCCACCTCATAGACACCTTTCCCGTAAGTGCTGGCCAACAGTTTTCCGTCAGGAGTCTGACAGAGCGACAGGACGACGGCTCCTTGGCAGTAGTGTGTCCAAGTGCGGGTCTGTGTGTTCAGCATACTTACACCGTTGTCGGTACCCATAGCCAACAGGGTGGGGGAGCATTGCATGACGCAGTTGACGTGGTCGTTGAGAATGCTTTGGTGATTGTTCCGGACATGGTGGAACGTAGCTTCCGTACTGCCTACGGGGCGTGCGATGTCGATGCCACCGGAGTAGGAGCCGATGACAATGTTCTCCCATGAGTCGCACATGATGGAATAGATGCCGTTTCCATGGAGCACACCCTGCGGTCCTTCATTGGCGTCAAACAGCAGTCCGCTCTTGTAGTGACCCTCGGCATCAGGTCTTCTACTTGCCCAGTGAACGCCCTTTCCGTCAATACCAATGAGCATGGTCTTGCTATTGTAAGGACATATACTGCGAATGGGCTGTTGCCATCCGTCCTCCTGACTAGATACTTTTGCCATGTTGCCATTGTTTTCCAGCACATAGAGTCCACTGGAGAATCCACCCAACCATACTTTGTCGTACAGAGGGTCGTAGTAGCCACTCTCTATGTTGTAGGGTGCTATTTTCTGCATCTTGGCAGAAGCGGTGGCCGTTGCCGATGTCACATAGACCCCATCGCGAGTACAGAACAGCAATTGTTTTTCAGTCCTGACGATGCTGTTGGCGCAGATTCCCTTGACAACCACTGTGGCTTTCTGGTCATTTATCAGGTAAATTCCATCGTGGGTAGCCACCCAAATACCTTGTCGGGTGGGGCGGATGTCGTTCAACTGCACTACGCCTGTAATCAACTGACAGATGTTTACTTTCTCACGGAACTGGTCAGTAGGTGCATTGTATACGGCAATGAAACCCTTATCGTCAAAGGCATACAATTGCTGTGAATCATCGTCGGCCTCGTCAATCATGAGCTTGATATAGCGTCCTCCGTCATTACTGAATTTTCCGTGTTCGCCCAATTGGTAATGGGTGATGGTGACGCCGTTGTAGCGCTCCACTCCGTTTTTGGTGCCCCACCATATAGCCCCGTCATTGGTTTGGAGGATGCTGTATACACGCTGACTGAACATGCCGTCGTCTATTCCCAAGTGGCTGTATGTGAACTGGCTCGCGTCCTGTGCGTTGCTGCCATGAATGACGGCAATCATACAGATGGCGATGAGGCAGAATTTATAAATGAACAGGCTAAAAGTATTGATAGTTTTCATTGTAGTAATATATAGTTTGTATTATTGCCCGCCGAGTCTTGAAAAGAACTCGATGATGTCTTCCCATGTCTTGAAAGAATCAGAACCATATTGCAAAAGCGTTGCCATCGTGTCAGCTTCTTTTAGGAGACAGATGAGGTAATCGCCATAAAGCAGGTCTCGACGATCGGTAAAGATGATATGGCGCCAGGCGGGTACATTAATGTATTCTTCAAGCCACGCTGTTGTTTCGTCATACTGTGAACAAGGGGCGACGAAGTACACTTGATAGTGTTCTATGAGCAGACGGATGGCTTTTTGCATCGAACTGGCCGGTTTTTTGTATGCGTCAGCCAGAGTTTCTATACCTATATATATAATAGGACGCTCACGATGCTCCTGCAGATCATCAATCCAGCGGATGACAGGAAATACGCTGTGCATGAAAGAACGGTCGTTCATACGGTGCTCACCATGAAAGTGGAGCGCATTGGGATAGACCTTGTGAAACATGTCGAATGTGTCGACAGTCGTATCCTCGTCACCGAAAAGTCCATAGACGCGCTTGCGTTCCTCGTCTGTAATACCTTCGAAGCGATGTTCTGACCGCTCCTTGTATTCTTTGACGAGGTTCTTGTCAACATAGAACTCTTGTATTCCGTCAAGACGCGGATTCTGGAATTGCTGCGTGCCCGTCATGCCATGAGCCTTCATCGTCTCGCCCATCTCCATGGCAGGATTGACACAGATGCGGTCGAAACCATACAGTTGCTCTGCATACATGCCTCCCATGGATGTGCCGATGATCAGGTCGGGCTTTTCTTTTTGGCAAATATGATGCAATAAGTCAATAGCTTCTTGGGGATGAATAGGCAGGTCGGGAGCAATCACTTTGGCGTTAGGCATAACTTTTCGAAGGCGGGCTACCGTTCCCGATTGGCCACTGCTTGCAAAGCCGTGACAATACAAGACAGTCTTGCCTGCCATCAGTTCGGGAAATTGCTTGATATATGGATTTTCTGTTGTCATGTGTGCAAAGTTACGATATTTTTTCTTAACTTTACACTGTAAAACGTGAAAACAATGAAAAAAGCTTTCGTTTTTTTTATTTCTTGCCTTCAATTCTCTGGCTATTTTTTTACGTTTTACTTGGTAGTATGAAATAAATTGATTAATTTTGCGTTCAGTTACAAGAACTTATTTATCCATAAAACAACAAAAGCGTTATGAAAAAGTATTTAGCTGAAATGGTGGGCACGATGGTGCTCGTGTTGATGGGCTGTGGCGTTGCTGTCAGCCTGGGTTGTGATCCTATTAACAACATTCCTGCAGTAGTAGGTACTGCCTTTGCCTTCGGTTTGGCAGTGGTGGCAATGGCCTATACCATTGGTGGCATCTCTGGTTGCCATATCAATCCGGCCATTACGCTGGGATGCATTATTGCTGGACGCATGGATGCAAAGGAGGGATGTATGTACATTGTGTTCCAGTGCATCGGTGCCTTCATTGGCTCACTGTTGCTCTATATCTTGACAGCCAATGTGCCCGGACTGGAAGGCACGGGTGCCAACGACCTGCAGGCTAACGTGAGCATGTTGGGCGGTCTGCTGGCTGAGATTATCTTCACTTGTGTGTTCGTACTCGTCGTACTGGGTGCTACTGCCAAGACCAACGGTGCCACGAATAACTTTGCAGGACTGGCTATTGGCTTGAGCCTCGTTTTGGTTCACTTAGTTTGTATCCGTTATACCGGCACTTCTGTCAATCCCGCCCGTTCACTGGCTCCTGCCATCTTCCAGGGGGGTACGGCATTGGCTAATCTTTGGATTTTCATTGTAGGTCCTTTTGTAGGTGGTGCTCTGGCAGCATGCATCTGGAAGATAATTGAACCTTCTGAGAAGTAAGTTTTGCAACGTTTAGTTTGCATTTTTGCGTGCACAGGTTACACAAGAGAAACGGAAAAGTTTAAAATCCGTAAAATCTGCGTAATCTGTGTCTCTTTCTTTTTTGTTTTTAAAAAGATATTGTTATCTTTGCGCTCAAATAGATTTCAACTAACAAATAAAAAGCAAAACAATTATGGTAAATTACAAAGATCTGGGTCTTGTTAATACCCGTGAGATGTTCAAGAAAGCAGTAGCAGGTGGCTACGCAATCCCCGCATTCAACTTTAACACTATGGAGCAGATGCAGGCTATCGTTCAGGCTGCTGTTGAGACGAAGTCTCCTGTTATCATGCAGGTGTCTAAGGGTGCTCGTAACTATGCTAATGCAACAATCCTGCGTTACATGGCTGAGGGTGCTGTGGCTTATGCTAAGGAACTGGGTTGCGAGCATCCTGAGATCGTGCTTCACCTGGACCACGGTGATAGCTTCGAGCTCTGCAAGGATTGTATCGACATGGGCTTCTCTTCTGTCATGATTGACGGTTCTTCACTGCCTTATGAGGACAATATCGCACTCACCAAGAAGGTTGTAGAGTATGCTCACCAGTATGATGTAACTGTTGAGGCTGAGCTTGGCGTGTTGGCCGGTGTTGAGGATGAGGTTGTTGCTGAGGAGTCTCACTACACCAAGCCCGAAGAGGTTATTGACTTCGCTACCCGTACAGGCTGCGATTCATTGGCTATCTCTATCGGTACTTCTCATGGTGCTTACAAGTTCAAGCCCGAGCAGTGCACACGCGACCCGAAGACCGGCAAGCTGGTTCCTCCTCCATTGGCATTCGACGTGCTGCATGAGATTGAGAAGAAGCTTCCTGGATTCCCCATCGTGCTCCACGGATCTTCTTCTGTTCCTCAGGACGAGGTGGATACCATCAATAAGTTCGGTGGTAACCTGCCCGACGCAGTAGGTATCCCTGAGGAGCAGCTCCGCGAGGCTTCTAAGAGCGCTGTTTGCAAGATTAACATCGACTCAGACTCTCGTCTGGCTATGACGGCTGCCATCCGCCAGTATTTGGCAGAGCATCCCGATCACTTCGATCCTCGCCAGTATCTGAAACCTGCTCGTGAGAACATGAAGAAGATGTACATCCACAAGATTGTGAACGTACTTGGTTCTGACGGTAAGCTGGGATAATACCTTTATACAAAATAAAACAGGCTCCTCAAAAAAGGAGCTTGTTTTTTTATTATCTTATTTCTCTGCACTTATCTCTCACCGCTTAAATGTTTAAAAGCTTTGGGAAGATACTGGATGATATCACCTGCCGTTAAACTTTCTTCTCCTATATCATCAGCAGCTAAGTCGCCTGCCAAGCCGTGCAGATAGACACCGACGACACAGGCGTCTTGTGGCTTATAGCCACGTGCTAGGAGTCCTGTGATGATGCCGGTCAGCACATCACCGCTACCTGCAGTAGCCATACCGGCATTGCCCGTAGGATTGAAGAGAATATGACCGTCTGGCATGCAAATAGCCGTGTAGTGCCCTTTTACTATCACATATCCCTGCAGACGCTCTGCCATATTGCGGGCTTTTGTCAGTCGTTCATAACTGTCAGCAGAATGACTCTCCATACGGGCTAGTTCCTTGGGGTGTGGGGTTAGTATGATGCCCTTGGGAAGTTGCTGCATCCAAGCACGGTGATTGCCTAATATGTTCAATGCATCGGCATCGGCAACAATAGGACATTGACTTCTCCGGAGCTGGGTGATGAGTGCTATGGCTGTCTGCTCGCTCTGACCAAGGCCAGGACCTATGCCTAATGCATGGAAGTCATCTGTTTCAACAGCCTCAGCAAAGATGGTTTCCTCTGAACCTATCTGGACAACGGCCTCGGGAACAGCAACCTGAAGGATGGGGATGTTGCGCTTGGGTGAATTGATTGTCACTTTTCCGGCACCGGCACGCAGACAAGCTTTGGTGGCCAAGATAGCTGCTCCTGCCATACCGTAGCAACCTGCTATGAGAAGGGCATTTCCCATCTGTCCCTTATGGGCAAAAGGATTGCGCCTGAGAAGGAGTGAGCGTATGTCATCTTCTTCGGTAATGGTATATTGGGCTTCTATCTTGTTGATGCCTTCTTGACTTAAATGGATGTCAAGCACATGCAACTGTCCAACGAATTCCTGATTCTCTGCGAAGAGACAAGCCAGCTTAGGTTGTTGCAGCGTAAAGGTTCTTGTAGCCTTGATGGTGTTAGCACGGACGTTATAGGTATTGTCTTCCGTCATGAGTCCTGACGGCATATCAATGCTTGCCACTTGTGAAGGCGACGCATTGATGTACTTGACCAGGGAAGCAAAGCCTCCGGCAAGAGGCTTGTTGAGACCAGAACCAAAGAGACCGTCGATAACAAGCATCTCTTTCTCCAATACTGGGGGGTCAAATTCCTGTATGACCTCGGTAAACATATCGATTCGCTTGCATTCTTTCACCCTCTTCTTGTTGGTGGCGCAATCTGGAGACAGGTGACCGCTAATATTAAAGAGGTAAACAGAGACATGATATCCCTGTTCTGCTAATATTCGAGCTACTGCCAATGCATCGCCACCGTTATTTCCCGGTCCGGAAAAAACAACAACGGGTGTACTTACAGGCCATATATCCATTATGGCATAGGACAGCGTCTTGGCTGCCCTTTCCATCAAATCAATGCTCGATATCGGCTCGTGTTCGATGGTAAATTTGTCTAATTCTCGTATTTGATGACTAGTGAATATCTTCATGATGAGTGCAAAAATACGAAAAATATGCTAATCTTTGCCTATTCTTTGCTAAAAATTTTGTAATTTTGTGGCAAATTTAAATTTTGAGCACTCATGAGTATAGTAAAAATCAAGGATAAGACGTTTCAAACGTCTATTTCCGAGAGTGAGATTAAACAACGTGTGAAAGAATTAGCGCAAAGAATCAGCCATGACCTGAAAGGCAAGAATCCTTTGCTGTTGGGTGTGCTGAATGGATCGTTCATCTTTGCTGCCGATTTGATGCGCGAGATGACGATTCCCTGTGAGATATCGTTCGTGAAACTGGCTTCGTATCAAGGTACTACTTCAACAGGTAAGGTGCACGAGGTCTTGGGTATCAACGAGAACCTGACGGGTCGTGACGTTGTTATCGTGGAAGATATTGTAGATACGGGTCGTACGATGAAGCAAATGGTAGAGTCGCTGGGAACGCGCAATCCTGCCTCTGTTCACGTCTGTACCTTGTTTGTGAAACCCGACAAGTTGGAAGTGAAACTTGACATAGACTATGCAGCCTTCAGCATTCCCAATGACTTTATTGTGGGATATGGTCTGGACTACGACCAGCAAGGACGTGGACTGAAAGAAATTTATACTTTGGTAGAAGAATGAGACAAATAAAACTGCCACACCTGCCCAGTGATGTAGAGGAGCGAAAGAGCGACCTCATTACGGACTTATGGTACCAATTCAATAAAGGAAAAGAATCCAACATTAAACAAGACACTATACAGCAAAAAATCAGGATGAAGAACATTGTAATTTTTGGTGCTCCCGGTTCAGGAAAGGGAACACAGAGCGACTTGATGATTGAACATTATGGCTTGGGACATATTTCTACAGGCGATGTGTTGCGTACTGAAATCAAAAAAGGAACAGAGTTGGGTAAGCTAGCCGCCAGTTATATTGATGGTGGAAACCTGATTCCCGACGATTTGATGATTAGCATTCTTGCTAAGGTATATGATGAGTTTGGACGCGGCCATAAGGGTGTAATCTTTGATGGCTTTCCCCGCACCATCCCACAGGCAGAAGCTCTGAAGAAGATGCTTGAAGAACGTGGTGATAAGGTGGCGGCCATGATAGAATTAGATGTGCCGGAGAGCGAGTTGATGGACAGACTCATCAAGCGTGGAAAAGAAAGTGGACGTGCCGATGACAACGAGGAGACCATTAAAAAGCGACTTGTGGTTTATCACTCGCAGACACAGCCTCTTATCGAATGGTATAAGAAGGAAGGATTGCATTATCATATCAATGGACATGGCACACTGGAACGTATCTTTGTTGATATTAAGAAGGTAATCGACAATTTGTAAATGGAGAGCAATTTTGTAGACTACGTCAAGATATACTGCCGTTCCGGTAAAGGTGGACGAGGGTCTATGCACCTTCGCCATGTGAAATACAACCCTAATGGTGGTCCCGATGGTGGTGATGGTGGAAAGGGTGGTAGCATCATCTTGCGCGGTAGCCATAACTACTGGACGCTGTTGCATCTGAAATACGAGCGGCATATCTTTGCTGAACACGGAGGCAATGGTGGAAAGGATAAGTGTCACGGCACTGATGGAAAGGATGTGTATATCGACGTGCCTTGTGGTACTGTGGTCTATGATGCTGAAACAGGAAAGTATGTCTGTGATGTTACTTATGATGGTCAGGAAATAGTCTTGCTGAAGGGTGGTCGTGGTGGATTAGGCAATTTCCAGTTCCGCTCTGCTACTAATCAGGCTCCACGCTATGCACAGCCTGGGGAACCCATGCAGGAAATGACCATTATTCTAGAGCTGAAGTTGTTGGCAGACGTAGGACTGGTAGGTTTCCCAAATGCAGGAAAGTCAACTCTTCTTTCATCGCTTTCCAATGCCCGTCCGAAGATTGCCAACTATCCCTTCACAACTATGGAACCCTCGTTGGGTATTGTCGGCTATCGCGACAACAAGTCGTTTGTGATGGCTGACATTCCTGGTATCATAGAAGGTGCTTCAGAAGGAAAGGGACTGGGGCTCCGTTTTTTGCGGCATATAGAGCGCAATTCTCTATTGCTGTTTATGGTGCCAGGTGATACAGATGACATCAAGCGTGAGTATGAGATTCTGCTTAATGAACTACGCCAGTTTAATCCCGATATGCTGGACAAACACCGTGTACTGGCTGTTACCAAAAGTGACTTGCTGGACGATGAGCTGGTAGAGATGTTGCGTGAGACGTTGCCTGACGACTTGCCTTGCGTGTTTATATCAGCTGTTGCCAATAAAGGATTGGACGAATTGAAGGATGTGTTGTGGCGCGAACTGAATGCAGAGAGTAATAAGTTGGCTGCTGTAATGGCTGAGGATACCCTCGTTCACCGTGATAAGGACATGACTCGTTTTGCCGAGGAATTGGCAGAGGAGGGTGAGGACGAGGACATCGAGTATATTGCTGATGATGAGATAGAGGATATTGAGGACTACGAGGACTTTGAATACACAGAGGATGATTAGTCCACAACTCACATATTATAAGATGGGTGCTGGTGTGACGGCTTTCAGTACGACACGTCAGGGAGGATGCAGCTTGGGAAACTATACAGCATTTAATATCAATGCTTATTGTGGTGATGATGAGGGGCATATTGCGAAAAACAAGGCCGCTCTCTGCCATTTGTTAGATATTGAGTGCGACCATCTGGTGATGCCCCATCAGGTTCATGACTGTGTGGTAAGGCGTATTGATGGACCTCAACAGGAAATATTGGAAGGCGTGGATGCTGTGATGACGAATGTGCCGAAATTGTGTATTGGCGTCTCTACAGCTGATTGCATACCTATATTGCTTTACGACCCAGTACATCGTGCGGTTGGTGCCGTCCATGCTGGGTGGAGGGGTACTGTACTGCGTATCGTAGAAAAGGCCGTTGAGGCTTTGTATGAGAGTTATGGTACGGAGGCTGCTGATTTGCAGGCCGTTATTGGACCAGGCATCTCGCTAGACAGTTTCGAGGTGGGCGATGAGGTATATGAGCAGTTCCAGGCTGCTGGTTTTGAGATGAGGGCTATCAGTCGTCGTGACGAGAAATGGCACATCAATCTGCCTGAGTGTAATCGTTTGCAGTTGGTTGGGGCTGGTGTGCTGTCCACCCATATCCAGATGACAAACATCTGCACTTTCCAAGCGTTTGACCGCTTCTTTTCCGCCCGTAAACTGGGCATACAGTCAGGACGTATTTTTACAGGAATTTTTTTAGAATAGTATAGTATGATACAACTCCGCCGTATTTCTTTGACCTCTCTATTGGTGCTGGCTTTATCGTCGTGTGCCCAGACGAAGTTTACAGAGTTGGAGCGGCAACAGATCAGTATAGAAGACCCTACGCTATTTGAGAAATACGAAGCCTTTACTGTCGATTTTGGTGCTTTGCGCGACAAGGACTATTCGTTCCCTTTGCCCGTTGGTAAGGCTAAGATGGGTAAGGACTATAATGTTGAGATAGAGACAAAGAAGGGCGATGCTGTGAAAGCGATGTTCTCTGGTACGGTTCGTCTGTCGAAGAATAACCCTCCTTTTGGTAATGTGATAGTGATTCGTCATGGGAACGGACTGGAAACGGTCTATGGCAATAATGCTGAGAATCTGGTTAAATCGGGTGATCGTGTAAAGGCGGGTCAGACTATTGCTATTGTGGGTACCAATAAAGGACGTACTTATTGCGAGTTTGCCGTGATGGTGAATGGCAGTCGTATCAATCCGGAGATTATCTTCAGTTTAGAGAGTCATCATTTGCGTAAACAGACGCTGTTGTATGAAAAGACATCTTCGTGGCAAGTGAATGTCAGCGTACTGAAAGGTCCGAGTCTGGAGGAGTCGGCTTCATCGGACCAATGGTGGAGTTATCCCTTGCCTGGTGCCAAGGTTATTAGCCCTTACGGGCATAGAGGAGGGCGCGGGCATAGTGGTGTTGATTTAAAGACAAAACCCAACGATGATATTCGTGCTGCCTTTGATGGTGAGGTGGTCTTTTCAGCCAAGTATGCGGGTTATGGGAATCTGATTCGTATTCTACATGGTAACGGATTGGAAACCTATTATAGTCATAATTCCAAGAATCTGGTGAAAGTGGGGGACCGTGTGAAAGCAGGTAATGTGATAGCTCTGACAGGTCGTACCGGTCGTGCAACTACTGAGCATCTGCATTTTGAGACCCGTATCAATGGCAAGGCTTATGATCCGTCCCGTTTTTTCGATCATCAGACACATACTATCCGCATTAATTCTTTCCATAAGACCAGGAATGGCTATGTGGTGAAGAAATAGTGCTTTTTTAATCCAAAATAGATAAAGATGAGAGAAGTAGAAGTTGTTGTCGTTGGTGGTGGGCCTTCAGGTTCTGTCTGTGGCAGTTTGTTGAAAAAGGCAGGTTTGGATTGCCTAGTGGTTGATCGTGCCTCATTCCCTCGTGACAAAATATGCGGAGGTGGACTGACTCCCAAGGCATGGCGACTTTTGGAGCACCTACTGCCTGGCGTGAAATACGACTATCGTCCCGTAACGCATCTGAAACTACAGTTCGATGATGAACCTTTGTGTGAGTTCGAATCGGAATTTGAGCTTCGTATGACGAACCGCAAGGATTTCGATTATTCGTTGCTGCAATATTATCAGGCCCATGGGGGCGAGGTTCTGAAGGATGCTTTCGTCCGTTATGAGAATCAAGCGGATGGTAGGATTCTGGTAGTGCTCCGGTCTGGTGAACAGCTGTTGTGTCGTTATTTGATTGCTGCAGATGGTGCTCACAGTCGTATCAGGCGTCAGATGTTCGGTCCCTATGAGGCAAACGCTCTTTTTATTGAGCAATATACTGAGCCAACGGGCAACCATGAGATATTTGCCCATTTTTCAGATCACTATTTCCCTGGGAGTTTCTATAAATTTCCTGCTGTCGGACGCGATGTGTGGGGCTTTCGTGGTCCAATGACCGATCGTGATCATTTTCAGGAGCGGATGTCCAAATTCGGAGTACCTGCCGGTCGTATCGTTGGAGGCTATATACCTATGAAAGCTGTTGCGTCAACACAGGAAAATATTATGATTATCGGTGATGCAGGAGGATTTCCTAATAGGATTACTGGTGAAGGTCTCTACGATGCTTTCAAAACAGCCCATCATGCCCAATGTGCTATTGTGGAACATAGACCGTTCAATGAAACGAATAAAGAGGTTTTTGACAAGATGAAGAGAGAGGACAAACTATTCAAATTTGCCAATACAACACTTTGCCGCTGGCTCTTCCGTAGGGTTTTACGCCACCCTCGCCTTGTTAAGGCACTTTTCGATGCAAAGATGAAACGAGAGACGTGGCTCTAAACGGGAATTGTGGCTCTGAATAGATGTTGTTCTCTGAATAGAACAGAACTTTAGTTGAACTTCAGGATTTGTCCAGGTTTCAATTTGGCATTCTTCTTCAAATGGTTCATCTTCATGATGGCATCCACAGACGTTCCACGTTTACGAGCAATAGAGAAGAGTGTCTCGCCGCGCTTCACCTTGTGGAAGCGATTCTCCTGCTTGTATGAAGCTTCGGGGGCAGCGACTGCCAATTCAATGTCTTCATCGCTGTCAGTTCCATAGCTGACACCGTTGACGCCACGCAGGCGGTTGGCGATGGCTGACTCACGCTGATAGGTAGATTTGCGGAACATATAAGAGTCGTCAACAACGTCCTGATTGCGGAAGTCAAACAAGATGGCGGGGTTGAGTGCCACACCACATAGACGGGTCTCAAAGTGAAGGTGCGAACCCGTACTGCGTCCTGTGTTACCGCCTAATCCGATTGGATCTCCAGCGCGAACCTCTTGGTCTTCCTCAACCAATTGCTTGGACATGTGAGCATAGTATGTTTCCAAACCATTGTCGTGGCGAATCACCACATATTTTCCGTAACCGCGACCTTCGTAGCGAACTACGCGCACTTTACCATCAAAGGCTGCTCGAATCGTATCGCCGATATAAACCTTGATGTCCAATCCCTTATGCTGGCGTCCCCAACGGGCTCCGAAATTAGAGGTCAGTACGCGGTTGGTAGTTGGCATGCAGAAGTTCTTGAGGGATATGCGGAAAGAATCGGGCAACTCAGTCACATGGCTATGTGCATGCATGTTGTCCCAATCGTCGTAAAGATCAGCAGAAGGATTCTCAAAGTTTTCGAAATCTATTAGTCTTTGCAATGCTACGCTATCGACAGCTTTCATCTTGCGGTCAACTGGAGCCTGACGAGCTAACAAGTCTTGTCCCATCACGGGGAGAACACCTATTGTCGTTGTTATGGTCAGCAAAGCGAAAAGCTTCAATTTTTGTATCATAATTTTTCTTTGGTTGTGTTAGTGAGTCCTGTTTCAAGAATGAAACGTTGCAAAGGTAATAAATATTATTTGAAAATCGGCGCAGTTAACACTCTTTATGTGTATTTTAACACTTTTGTTAAGAAATAACTCCCCAATTTATATTGGTTTTGCGTAGTTCACGTAGTCTTTTCCATAATATGCTATACTTCTGGTTTTCGCATGATGGGTCGTCATCGATAATTATCTGTGCTTCATCACGTGCCATTTGCACCAATTGTCCGTCACGGGCGATGTCCGCTATTTTCAAATCGAACGCCATTCCGCTCTGTTGTGTCCCTTCCAGATCACCGGGTCCCCGCAGTTTCAAGTCGGCCTCTGCAATGCGGAATCCGTCGTTCGTTTCGCACATGATATCGATTCGTTTTTTGGTGTCCTCAGCCAGTTTGTAGCCAGTAACGAGGATGCAGTACGACTGGTCGGCTCCTCTGCCCACCCGTCCTCTCAACTGATGAAGTTGGGAGAGTCCGAAACGTTGGGCTTCGAGAATCACCATAACGGAAGCGTTGGGTACGTTCACGCCTACCTCGATGACGGTGGTAGCTACCAGGATCTGTGTTTCGCCACTAACAAATTTCTGCATCTCGGCTTCCTTGTCGGCAGGTCTCATCTTACCGTGGACTTTGCTGAGCCTGAATTCAGGGAATACCTGTGTCAGTACTTCGAAACCGTCCTCCAGGTTCTTGAGGTCTATTTTCTCGCTCTCCTCAATCAAGGGGAAAACGATATACACTTGACGACCCTGTCGTATCTGGTTACGAATACTGTCATACAACGAAGGCAAAGAGCGGTCGAAGACATGTTGCGTAACTACCGGCTTACGACCAGGAGGCAGTTCGTCAATTACACTCACGTCCAAGTCGCCGTACAAGGTCATTGCCAATGTGCGAGGAATAGGAGTTGCTGTCATTACCAATACATGAGGAGGGTTCTGACTCTTGCTCCATAGCTTGGCACGCTGGGCAACCCCGAAACGGTGCTGTTCATCAACCACCACCATTCCTAATCGGGCGAATTGCACCGTGTCTTCAATGACGGCATGCGTTCCCACCAGTATCTGTACGGTTCCGTCCAGCAGACCTTCCAGGATTTCCTGTCGTTTTTTTCCTTTTACAATACCAGTCAGTAGCGCCACGCGGATGTTCATGTCTTTCAAAAAGGCCATGATAGTCTGCAGATGCTGCTCTGCCAGTATTTCCGTAGGTGCCATGATACAGGCCTGATAACCATTGTCCAATGCGATGAGCATTGACATGAGAGCCACGAGGGTTTTTCCCGACCCCACATCACCTTGCAGCAGTCGGTTCATCTGTCGTCCGCTTCCCATGTCTTTCCTGATTTCGCGGATGACGCGCTTTTGTGCTTCCGTCAGGGGGAAGGGCAAGTTCTGCGAATAGAAGTTGTTGAAGTTGTCGCCGATTCTCGAGAAGACATATCCTCGGTATTTCCGTCGCTGGTCACTGGCATACCTTAATATATTAAGCTGGACATAGAACAGTTCCTCGAACTTCAGTCGGACGCGAGCCCGTTCCAGTTCTTTGGCATTCTGTGGGTAGTGTATCTTACGCAGTGCCTCATCACGCGACATGAGATGTAACTTCTGCGTGATGAAGTCGGGGAGCGTCTCAGACAAAGGCATCTTGAGGGTGTCGAGGAGTGTCTTGACAAAACGCTCAATAGCACGGGAGTTCAGTCCCGCCTTCTTCATCTTCTCCGAAGTGTTGTAGTAAGGCTGCATCCCCATTGTCGAGAGTTCCAACTTATCGGCAGCATCCATGTCGGGGTGCGTCACGTTGATACGTCCATTATAGACATTCGGGCGTCCGAAGACAATATATTCCTTGCCGATGGTATAGCTTTGCTTGGCATATTTCCCCCCGTTGAACCACGTCAGGTCCATCACCTTTCCACTTCCGTCTGTGAAGTGGGCTACAACTCGTTCCTTGCGGGCACTCATCTTAAATGTCTCGAAGCTGAGGATGTGTCCCTTCACCTGTACGAAGGGCATATCTCCATTCAATTCCCGGATCTCATAGAGTCGGCTCCTGTCAACGTGCTTATACGGAAAATACTCCAACAAGTCGCCATACGTCATGATGCCCAACTCTTCGTTGAGCATCTTCTTGCGCGACGGCCCTACGCCCGGCAAGTACTGTATGTCTTGTTGCAGTAGGTCTATCATCCTATCAGTACTTCAGCTATTTTCAAGTCGTAGGGTGTCGTTATCTTGATGTTCTCGCGATTGCCCTCCACGAGGGTGATGTCGAAACCGAAAGCTTCGACCACAGAGGCGTCGTCCGTGAAGTTGTCGTTGTAGGGCTGTCGGTTGGCATTTTTAAGCAACTGGATGTCAAAAGTCTGCGGGGTTTGTACCAAGCGATAGTCCCCGCGGGGCACCGTTTCAGACGTCTCTCCTTTCAGGTGGCGAACCGTTTCGACAACGGGAATGACGGGGATGACTGCTTTCTTCTGGCGTGCCGTCTCGTAGCAGTTGCGAATGACGTCAATGCTGGGGAATGGGCGCACACCGTCGTGTACACCAACAACGCCTTCTGCGTCGTCTGGTATCAAGGCCAGTCCATGCTGCACGGAGTGGAAGCGCGTCTCGCCACCATCCGCCAGTTGGTACTCTATTTTAAAGTCGTATTTCTTGCACAATTGCTGCCAATAGCCTTGTTGTGCCTTGGGGAGCACCAGGATAATTTGCAGTTCTTGTGAATAGGCACGAAACCGCTCCAGCGTCCGCATCAGCACAGGCTTCCCGCCGATGGGCAGGAACTGCTTGGGTATGTCGCTTCCCATGCGCAGTCCCTTGCCGCCTGCCACTATTATAACGTAGTCCATTATGCCATGAGGTGTTTGAACCGCATTCCCTCGGCAATCTGGTCGGCAGTCTTCTGGTCAACCAATTGAGCCAACAGTTCGTAGGCAAAGGGGAAGGCAGCAGCAGGACCCTCACCTGTGGTGATGTTTCCATCTACGGTGAATAGTGCTCCCGTATATTCAGCTCCATTTTCTGCCAGAGCCTGCTCAAAACCAGGATAGCACGT
This sequence comes from uncultured Prevotellaceae bacterium, assembly GCA_902770195.1. Classification (GTDB taxonomy): domain Bacteria; phylum Bacteroidota; class Bacteroidia; order Bacteroidales; family Bacteroidaceae; genus Prevotella. The sequence goes on along the minus strand of CACXSA010000032.1, from coordinate 47,704 downwards.
TGCTTTCTTGCCTTCCAGGATTCCCAGGGGAGCCAGTACAACAGCCGGAGAGGCACAGATGGCTGCCACCTTCTTGCCTGCAGCAAACTGGTCAACCACAGCCTTGCAGACACCTTTGTGTGCGAATAGATTCGAAGCACCGGGCATACCACCAGGCAGGAAGATGAGATCGGCATCCGTGAAGTCGCCTTGCTCAAACATGATGTCAGCCTCCATATTTACTCCGTGAGCCGACTGCACCAGCGGGAAGTCTGAGATGCTTACCGTTGTCACGTCCACACCACCTCGACGCAGTACATCGATGGGAATCAGGGCCTCGACATCCTCGAAGCCGTCAGCTAAGAATACATATACCTTTTTTGCCATAGTTGTTTATTTTAATTGTTCAAGATATTGCTTGATAGTCTCCTGTAGTCCCAGATATAAGGCGTCGCAGATAAGGGCGTGACCTATGGACACCTCGTCCGTCCAAGGAATCATCTGGTGGTAGTATTGCAGGTTCTCCAATGACAGGTCGTGCCCGGCATTCAGTCCCAGTCCAACACGACGCGCCTCCTCAGCCGCCGCGATAAACGGGGCGATGGCTGCCTCACGATTCGTTTGATAACCAGAGGCGTAGGGTTCTGTGTAGAGCTCCACGCGGTCGGCACCACAAGTCTTGGCTCCCTCCACCATCCGTGGATCGGCATCCACGAAGATGCTGGTGCGGATGCCTGCAGCCTTGAACGTCTTACAGATATCCGTCAGGAACGAACGGTTCTCTATCGTGTCCCACCCGTGGTTAGAGGTAATCTGGTCGTGTCCGTCAGGCACCAGAGTCACCTGTGTAGGCACCACCTCCAACACCAGTTCGGTGAACGAATCGATGGGATTTCCTTCGATGTTGAACTCTGTGGTAATCTGAGGTCTCAGGTCGCGCACATCCTGATAGCGGATGTGACGCTCGTCAGGTCGGGGGTGTACTGTAACACCTTGTCCGCCAAACAATTCTACGTCGCGTGCCACTTTCAGCACATTGGGATTGTTGCCCCCTCTGGCATTGCGCAGCGTGGCTACTTTATTGATGTTTACACTTAGTTTCGTCATTTTCTTCAGCAATTTGATGAGTTTTCTTGCTGCAAAGATACGATTTTTTTCTTTTTCTTGCTACCTTTGCTGAATAAAAATCAGCGAAAGTACTCTCGTTCGACAAAAAAAGAAAAATATTCTTTGTTTTGTTCTCACTTAATCGTACCTTTGCTGAATAAAAATCAGCGAAAGTACTCTCGCTCGACAAAAAAAGAATAAATATTCTTTGTTTTGTTCTCACTTAATCGTACCTTTGCAACTAAATTTTATGCTTATGGTCTCACGAAAACTGCGTTTCGCCATCTTTGGCAATCTGTATCAGCCTAAGAAGTCGGTGTCCATCCAGAAACTCCTGTCCTCCCTTGCTGCTCGAAAGGCTGACGTGTTGATGGAACGCGAGTTCTATACCTTCCTGACTTCTGGCCAGCAGTTGCCCATAGCGGGTGTCCATGTTTTTGACAGTGACCAGTTTGAGGCCGACTTTGTGCTTTCGATGGGAGGCGATGGTACTTTCCTCCGTGCCGCCAGTAGGGTAGGCAATAAGCAGATTCCCATCTTGGGTATCAACACGGGCCGATTGGGTTTTCTCGCCGATGTTAATGCCCAGGAGATAGAACATACCATTGATGCGTTGTATGAAGGCGACTATGCCGTTGACACCCGTTCTGTGATTCGTGTGGAAACGGAACCGAGGTCGTTGCAAGGTTACGACTGTGCCTTGAATGATGTGGCCATCCTGAAGCGCGACAATGCCTCGATGATTAGTATTCATGTGACAGTCAATGGTGATTATGTGACAACCTATCAGGCTGACGGACTGATAGTTAGTACGCCGACGGGCTCTACGGCCTATTCCCTTTCGAATGGTGGACCCATCATCGTGCCTGGCACACATGTCTTCTCGCTGACGGCGGTGGCTCCCCATTCCCTCAACGTGCGTCCCATCGTCTTGTCGGAAGATTCCGAAATCCAGTTGACGGTTCAAAGCAGGACGCATAATTTCCTCGTGGCTCTTGATGGAAGGAGTGAAAAACTGGCTGACTCTACGAAACTTACCATGCGCAAGGCGCCTTATCGTGTGAAAGTAATCAAGCGCGCCGGCACGAAGTATTTCCATACCCTGCGAGAGAAGATGATGTGGGGTGCCGACCAGCGAGGATAATTCTTCTACAACCTATATCCCATACCTGTATCATGAGTCCTGACTCTTGCATATAGGTATTTTTTTTCTCCTTACCATACTGGAAATTTTATATTGCAAAGCCTGCAATCTACATTCCAAAGCCTGCAATCTACATTCCAAAGCCTGCAATATACATACCAAAGCTTGCAATTGAAAATTTTACCGAGGAAAAAGGAAATGCAATGAGGGGTTGTAGAAAAGGAATCGAATGCTTGTCAGTCCATCATCAGGTTTTTTCCTCATTATATTATATAAGGTGGAAATGTTAAATCTGTGTTAATGGCGAAAAATAATCGCGAAAAAGTTTGGAGGGTATGTGGAAAAACCCTACTTTTGCAGTGTACTATTAAAGTAGTACAGCGATACACGGTAAATTTAATAGTTAATATTATGATAGAAGTAAAGAACATCAGTTTCAAGTATGCCGGAGGAAAGCATCTGGTATTCGACGATTTCAGCCTTAAACTAGAGGCAAACAATATCTACGGTCTTTTGGGCAAGAACGGTACGGGCAAGTCAACGCTGCTCTATCTCATCAGTGGTCTGCTTCGCCCCAAGAAGGGTAGTGTGAGCTTCGACGGTGTCGAGACTCGCCTTCGCCGTCCTGAAATCTTGAGCGAGATATTCATCGTGCCCGAGGAGTTCGACCTGCCTGCTATGTCACTCAGCGAGTATGTCAAGATCAACCGTCCGTTCTATCCCCAGTTCAGTATGGAGGTGTTGGAAGACTGTCTTCATGATTTTGAGCTTTCGATGGACCTGAAGCTGAATGCGCTCTCGATGGGTCAGAAGAAGAAGGTGTTCATGTCGTTTGCACTCGCCACGAATACCAAGCTCTTGCTGATGGACGAGCCTACCAACGGACTCGACATCCCCTCGAAGAGCCAGTTCCGTAAGGTCATTGCCCAACACATGACGGAAGACCGCACGCTCATCATCTCCACCCATCAGGTGCATGATGTCGAGTCGTTGCTGGACCATATCCTCATCCTCTCGCCCCAGAAGTTGTTGCTTAACGCTTCGGTAGCCGAGATCCAGGAGAAATATACCTTCGAGTATCGCACCCCCGCTGAGATGGATGATGTACTCTATGCCGAACCCTCGTTGCAGGGAAATGCTGTCGTTGCACCCCGCAAGGCCGGTGATGCTGAGACCCAGGTCAACCTGGAACTGCTGTTCAATGCCGTCAATGAAGGCAAGATATAAACCACGAATTATACGAATACGAATTGTTATGATTCAGTTTAATATACAAAGATTCCGAAAACTGGCAAAGTGGACGCTGGTCAACGACAAGAAGTACCTCGTCAAGAGCTTCTTGCAGGTCTTTGCCATCCTGACGTTCCTCTTCCTGTTTTTCACATGGGTGATGAACCGCGAGTCGGTGCATAGCGACATCAATGCCTATGAGACCTGCTCCATTGCTGTTGTGATCCTGTTTGGAGTCACCTGTGTGGTGGGCTCGTCGTTTATGTTCTACAGTATGGAGGGCAAGCACGATATGCAGAACCTGATGATGCTGCCTGCCTCCAATTTCGAGAAATACCTGATGCGCTATGCGTCGTGGATACTCCTCTTGCCCCTTTATCTGGTGGCTTTGTTGGGAGCCGACGTGTTGCAGTATGTCGTCAACCTGATGGTGGGTCATGAGCACGTCACCTTCGTCACCTCCACGTTGGTGGACAGCCTCAGACGTTTGTTCCAACTGGAGGTACACAGCCATCTGCGCTTCGTGTTCCTGAATTCCCTGTTGTTGCTGGCCGTCTGGTTCCATTCGCTCTACGCCCTGGGAGCCACCTTCTTCCGCACCCGTAAGTTCAACTGGGTACTGACCACCCTCGTCATCATCCTGCTGGCCATCGTTCCTCACACACAGGTGTCTGCAGCGGAAGCAACGACTACAGATCTGCTCATCACCGACCTTGTGACCCTCTGCTGGACCATTCTGAACTTCTGGCTGTCTTATAGACTTTTCTGCCGTCAACAGGTCATTGGTACTTTATGCTATAGCAGGCTCCGTCGTGGGTGTGTTTATGGCTGAAATGATACTGCTTAGAATGAGTAGTTATGACTCTCCTTTCACCATGCTTCGCCGTTACGGAGATATGGGTGCAGCCGTCTTTGCAGTGGCGTCGCTCATCCTGGTCAGCACCATCGTGTCGGGGGTGAACGAGAAGCGCAAGCGTGAGGCTTTCCTCATGTTGCCGGCAAACAATCTCGAGAAGTTCCTTGCCCTGATGACCTACACCTCCGTCGTCTGTGTGCTGGGTGTCTTCCTGGCTTTCGTGTTGGGCGACAGTCTCCGCATGGCGTGGTTCTGGGTGAGTGGACCCTACACAGAGATAGAGACCTCGGTGATGGGTGCTCCTGTGGAAACCTATTACTGGTGGTCGTCGGCCATCCCCAAGATGATGGATAATCTGACGCCTCATATACTGGAGGCTGATTCCTGCAACTGGTTCTATCTGGTGATGAATCTCTTTGTGATTGCTGCTATTGCCGTGTGGACACATTCACTCCTGATTATCGGAGGAACCTTGTTCCGCAAATATTCGTTCGTCATATCTTGTCTGGTGTTCATCTTGTTCTGGGTGATTTTTGGAAAGACGATACATTATTTCGAACTCTCTATGTTTACATCTACTTGGGAGAATGGTCGTTATATAGAAGGGGAGGTTGGCATCCCAGCCTATATTCTCGCCGTCCTGCTTCAACAAATGGACTAATTATGATATTCTCAAACGATAAAGCGATATACATCCAGATAGCGGACCGCCTCTGCGATGAGATCCTTGCCGACAAGTACAAGGATGACGACCGCATTCCCAGTGTCCGGGAATATGCCGTGCTCCTGGAGGTGAACACCAACACCGCCGTCAAGGCTTACGACGAACTGGCTCGCGCGAACATTATATATAATAAGCGAGGCCTGGGCTACTTCGTATCATCAGGTGCTAAGGAGCAGATCCTCGACGAGCGCCGTCGCGACTTCATGGACAACAAATTGCCGGAATTGTTTCGGCAAATGAAACTTTTAGGCATAAAAAAAGTGGAAATACGCAACCTTTTGGACCATTTCGACGTCTAAGGGGTAAGAGATCAATAATCAAATCAATCAATTGTATAATCATTAGTTAAGATGATCCATCTTAAAGACATTCACAAGACCTATCAAGGTGCCCAGCCCTTGCATGTGCTGAAAGGCATCACGCTCGACATCGAAAAGGGCGAATTCGTCAGCATCATGGGAGCCTCAGGTTCAGGAAAATCGACACTCCTGAACATCCTGGGCATCCTCGACAACTACGACTCGGGGAGCTACGAGCTTGCCGGAACACCCATCTGGAACCTCAGCGAGACGAAGGCTGCCGAGTATCGTAACCGCATGATAGGCTTTATTTTCCAGTCGTTTAACTTGATTTCGTTCAAGACTGCAGTAGAAAATGTTGAGTTGCCACTTTTTTATCAAGGGGTGTCGCGCAAGAAGCGGCACACCCTTGCTTTGGAGTATCTGGAGCGCTTAGGACTCCTGGATTGGGCAGAACACTATCCCAACGAGCTCTCGGGTGGTCAGCGACAGCGTGTGGCTATAGCGCGCGCCCTGATAACCAAGCCCCAGATTATCCTGGCCGACGAACCGACGGGTGCCCTCGACTCGAAGACGTCCATCGAGGTGATGGAGCTGTTGAAGAAGTTGAATGCAGAGGAGAAAATCACCCAGATTATCGTGACCCACGATCCTAACGTGGGAGCGCAGACAAACCGTGTTATCCGCATCAAGGACGGACTGATAGAGCAGCCATGATTGAACTACTGAAAGAAATAGCACAGACGGCGAAACGCAACAAGTTGCGCACCGCGTTGACCGGCTTTGCCGTAGCGTGGGGCATCTTTATGCTCGTCGTACTGCTGGGGGCTGGCAATGGACTGATCAATGCACAGTTGAATCAGTCGGAGCGCTTCCTCTCTAACTCGATGGTGGTCTTTGGTGGTCGCACGTCGAAAGCCTATCAGGGTTTGAAGGAAGGGCGACGCATCCGTCTGCAGACGCGTGACATTACGACAACAGACCAGGAGTTCAGAGATAACATCGATGAAGTCGGAGCCTCCTACGAAGTTTCGGCAACCATTACTAACGGACAGGAGTATATCAGCACGGAGATTATGGGCGTCTATCCCAATCATACAAAGATTGACAAGACGGAAATGCTCTATGGACGATTCGTCAACGACATAGACCAGAAGGAGAAGCGCAAAGTACTGGTGCTCAGCAACAAGCAGGCCAAGGAATTGGCTCCCAAGGACTATAAGACTCTGTTGGGTAAGTATGTGAAGGTGAACAACTTCGCCTTTAAGGTGGTGGGCATCTATAAAGATGATGAGAGTGGATCGTCGGAAGCCTTCTCTTCCTACTCTGCCATCAAGGGCATCTTCGGTGCCAACACAGATGATGCCGGTTCTATCGAGTTTACCTTCCACGGGCTGACTACCGAGAAGTCTAACGAGGACTTTGAGAAAGGCTACCGACGTAAAATCAATGCCAACCACCAGGCGCACCCCGAGGACGAGAGCAGCATCTGGCTCTGGAACCGTTACACCAACAACCTGCAGATGCAGACGGGTATCGGCATCATCCGCACAGCCCTGTGGATTGTGGGCTTGTTCACCTTGCTGAGTGGTATCGTGGGCGTCTCGAACATCATGCTTATCACCGTCAAGGAGCGTACCCACGAGTTCGGCATCCGCAAGGCGATTGGTGCCAAGCCCTGGGGCATCCTGAAACTCATCATCGTGGAGAGCGTCATCATCACCACCTTCTTTGGCTACATCGGTATGGTACTGGGTGTGGCAGCCAACGAGTATATGGATGCAACGATAGGTCATGAGACGATTGACACAGGACTCTTCAAGGCTACGATGTTCGTCAATCCGACGGTCGGAATTGACGTATGTCTCGAAGCTACGATGGTGATGGTGATAGCGGGTACCATAGCAGGACTCATCCCTGCCTTCAAAGCAAGTAGAATCCGTCCTATCGAGGCCCTTCGCGCCGACTAATTAAGAATTATGAATTATCATGAGAATAGATATTGATTCATACAGAGAAATACTGGACACCCTGACCAGAAACAAGAGCAGAAGCTTCCTGACAGGCTTCGGCGTATTCTGGGGCGTGTTCATGCTGGTAGCCCTGATGGGTGGAGGACAGGGACTGAAAGAGATGCTGGAGCGCAACTTCGAAGGTTTTGCCCAGAACACCGCCATGATATGGGCACAACAGACTACCAAACCCTATAAGGGATTCCGTAAGGGACGCCTGTGGGAAATGGACTATAAGGACATAGAGCGCCTGCGTCAGCGAGTGCCAGAACTGGATGCCATTGCCCCCGTGCTGTTTGGCGGGTGGGGTCGTACCAATACGGCCTACTACGGTGACCAATCCACACAGCCCCGTATTCAGGGTGTGACACCAGAATATGCGAATATCGTTGCACCCAAGATGTATTATGGTCGCTATATCAACGATATGGACCTGAATGAGCACCGTAAGGTGTGTGTGTTAGGTAAGAAGATCTATAAGGACCTGTTCAAGGACGGCAGTGACCCCTGTGGCAAGCGCATCCGCATGAATTTCAACGGGCGCAACGAAGAGAAGATCACGCTGCCGCTGACCCTCGTTCAGCAGACCTTCAACCGCGGTAATCAGGTTGATTTGATTGCTGTTACGGGACGTCCGGGTGTGGTGATGAGCAAGATCACACCACGAATCCGCGAGACCATCGCCCGAGCCCACTACATCGACCCTACTGATGAACAGGGTGCTATGGTCTTTAATACAGAGGTGCTCTTCCAGATGTTGGATAATCTCTTCAAGGGAGTCAACTTCCTCACGTGGCTTGTAGGACTAGGAACCCTCCTGGCCGGTGCCATCGGTGTGTCCAACATCATGATGGTGACGGTGCGCGAGCGAACGACGGAGATAGGAATTCGCCGAGCCATCGGAGCCACCCCCAAGATGATACTCTCACAGATTATCTCGGAAAGTATTGTACTGACACTAGTGGCTGGTATGACGGGCATCCTGATGGCAGTCCTCATCCTGCAGATGCTGGAGTTGGCCAATACCGAGGACGGCATCCTGGCTGCCCACTTCCAGATTGGATTCTGGACGGCCCTCTTTGCCGCTTTCGTCGTCTCAGCAATGGGTGTGCTGGCCGGTCTGGCTCCTGCCGCCCGTGCGATGTCCATCAAACCTGTTGATGCGATGCGCGATGAATAAAGGAAAAAACTTGGCTCAACTAGTCAAGCTAGCTCCTACAAGAATAAAATAGAAAACAAGAAACAACAAAAACGATAAAAGTATGAAAAAGTACAGAAAACTGATTATTGCAACCATCATTGCATTGATTTTCATCGGAACCTTCGTGTTCCTCTGGCAGAAGTCACAGCCCAAGGAAATTGTGTACAGTGAGTTTACACCCACCATGAACGAGGTGAAGAAGACCACCGTTATCACGGGTAAGATTGAGCCTCGTAACGAGGTGAACGTGAAGCCCCAGATTTCGGGTATCATCACCGAGATTTACAAGGAGGCTGGTCAGTACGTGCAGCAGGGCGAGGTTATTGCCAAGGTGAAGGTGATTCCCGACATGGGACAACTCTCCAATGCGGAGGCTCGTGTGCGTCTGGCTGACATCAATCTGCAACAGGCGCAGGTTGACTATGACCGCGAGAAGAACCTCTATAACCAGAAACTGGTGTCTGCCGATGAGTACGACAAGGTGAAGAAAGCACTGAACCAGGCCAAGGAGGAGGTTGTAGCTGCCCAGGATGCCTTGCAGGTAGTACGTGACGGTGTGTCGAAGTCGAACGCCTCTGCTTCATCCACCCTGGTACGTTCAACTATCAGTGGCGTCATCCTCGACATCCCTGTCAAGGTGGGTAATTCGGTCATCCTTTCTAACACCTTCAACGATGGTACGACGATTGCCTCGGTGGCTAACATGAAAGACCTTATCTTCCGTGGTAACATTGACGAGACCGAGGTGGGCCAGTTGGTGCTGGGCATTCCGATGAAGATCACCATTGGTGCATTGCAGGACCTGAAGTTCGATGCAGCCTTGGAGTATATCTCCCCGAAGGCTACCGAGAGCAACGGTGCCAACCAGTTTGAGATCAAGGCTGCCGTCACCGTGCCTGCCGATTCAGTCAGCGGCAAGTCCGGCAAGCTCCGCTCCGGCTATTCCGCCAATGCCGAGATTGTGTTGGCCCAGGTGGAGAAAGCCCTCACCATTCCGGAGAGTGCCATTGAGTTTTCCGGTGATTCTACCTTCGTCTATCTCGTCAAGGACGAAAAGGGTGTGAAAGCGTACGAGCGCCACCAGGTGGTTACCGGATTGAGTGATGGCGTGAATATTGAAATCAAGAAGGGACTGTCTGCAAAGGATAAGGTGCGCGGTCCTCAGATAGTAGCAGATAATAAGGAGGAGTAATGTGTGATGGAAAAAAAATAAGAAATAAAAAATAAAAATTAAAAATTAAAATGGAGATGAAGATGGATAAGCATTCTATAAGTCGTAATCAATGGGCTTTGTTATTTATTATTTTTTCTTTCTTATTAAGCCCGGCGCAGGCCCAGCAGGCTTGGACGCTCCGCCAGTGTATGGAGCATGCCATTGCCCACAACATCGGCATCCGCCAGAAAGCCAATGCCGAGCGCCAGCGTGATATCCAACTGTCAACAGCACGTAACAGTCGTCTGCCTAACCTCAGTCTGTCGGCCAGTGAGACGCTCAACTTCGGTCGTGCGCAGACCATCGACGGAACCTACTCCAACCGTAACACCAACAATACCTCGTTCGGCTTGGGTACCAGTGTTCCGCTCTTCACGGGCTTTAATATTCCGAATACCATCAAGTTGAACCAGCTGAACTTGGATGCTGCCGTGCAGGATTTGGAGAAGGCCCGCAACGACATCCGTATGCAGGTGGCCAAGGCCTATGTACAGATTCTCTACGACTCGGAGATGGCCGACGTGGCGCATCGCCAGATCAGCATCGACTCCGTTCAGGTGGTTCGCCTGCAGGGACTGTTCCAGAACGGCAAAGCCAGTCAGGTGGAGCTCTCGCAGCAACAGGCTACCTTGGAGAAGTCGCGCCTGACAGCTACGCAGGCTGATAATTCCTACCAGCTCTCGCTGCTCGCGCTGAGCCAGCTTCTGGAATTGCCCACTCCCGAAGGCTTTTCCATCGTCCGCCCCACGCTGAGTGAACTGGCAACACTGGAATCCGTGACGAATCTCCCTTCTCCCGAAGTGATCTATCAGGAAGCCATTGCCTTCAAACCTGAAATCCTGGCTGAGCAATTGCGCCTTCAGGGTACGGAGCGCAGCATTAAGATTGCGCAGGCGGCCCTCTATCCCACACTGAACTTCAATGCCGGACTGCAGAGCAACTATTTCAAGACGAATGGCAACAAAGCCGATCCTTTCTTCACCCAGTTGAAGAACAACTTCGCACAGTATCTGGGTGTTTCGCTGAACTACACGCTCTTCAACCGACTGGCTACCCGCAATAATATCCGCAATGCCCGTATAGCCCGCGAAAACCAGCAGCTTGTGCTTGACAATACGAAGAAGACGCTCTATAAGGAGATTCAGCAGGCCTATTATAATGCGGTGGCCGCTCACTCCAAGCACGAGAGCAGCTATGCCGCCGCCCAGAGCAGCAAGGACGCCTTTGTGCTGATGCAGGCAAAGTACGAGATTGGCAAGGCTAACATCACCGAGTTCGACCAGGCCAAGAACCGTTATCTCAATGCCGAGAGCGACTATGTGAGGGCCCGTTATGAGTATCTCTACCAGACGGCACTCCTCCAGTTCTATCGTGGTAAGGAGCTTGAATTCTGATGTTCATACCAAGAGAATGAAACGACAAACTATAGGAAAAATAATGTTTTCTGAATGATGATACAAAAAATAAAATCCGTGAAACAAAACATATAATACGTTTCCAGAAAATGCCGTACCTTTGCAACGTGAAAAAACGGGAGTTTTGAAACACAGTTATTAGTTTTGGTTTAGGTTATAAAGTAGATTTGTTTTAGTAGTAATATCATTAGTAGTTTGTTTTGTTACTTTTAGGGCTGTCGGAAGGCGTTCCGACAGCCCTAAAGTTTTTTTTTATCGAAAAATCCGCAGACTATTTCATTGACAGTCTGCGGATTTTTTTTGGTTACAGGATGTGCATGATACCCATCAGATAAACCAGTCCGAATCCGAGCACCATCGAGATGACACCCATGATGATGCCAATCTTCGACATGTCTTTCTGCTGCACATAGCCAGTGGCAAAGGCCAGTGCGTTGGGTGGGGTGGAGATGGGCAGGATCATGGCACTGGAGGCTGCGATGGCCACACCGATGAGGATGGTGCCTGTGCCGCCGATGGGTGCCAGCTTGTCGCCCATAGCACCGCATACCACTGCCAGGATAGGCATGAGCAGGGCTGCCGTGGCTGAGTTGGAGATGAAGTTGGAGAGCGTATAGCAGATAGCTCCACCCATGAGCAGGATAAGCAGGGGCGAGAATTCGCCGAAGGGTATGCTCTCCACGGCGTTGGCAGCCAGTCCGGAGGCATTTAGGCCATAGCCCAGTGCGAAGCCGCCAGCCACCATCCAGATGACGCTCCAGTTGATTTGCTCCAGGTCGCGCTTGTTGATGACACCCGTCAGTGCAAAGATACAGAACGGAATCATTGCCACCGTATTGGCATTGATGCCCGTGAAGCGGTCTGTCAGCCAGAGTGCCACGGTCAGGATAAACGTGGCGATGACCACCCACGAATGGAACCCTTTCTGCATGCCCCCGTCAATATTCAGTTCGATGGTCTTCTGGGTGAACGGGAACATTTTCAGCAGCAGTCGCCAGCTGATGAGCAGCAGCACGATGACCAGTGGGAACATGAACATCATCCACTGTCCGAAGCCCAGTCCGAGGTTCAGTCCCTCGGGGTCGTTCAGGTATTTCAGTGCGATGTTGTTAGGCGGTGTGCCGATGGGGGTTCCCATGCCGCCCAGGTTGGCAGCCACGGGGATGGACATGGCCAGTGCGATACGGCCCTTGCCCTCGGGAGGCAGTTGGCGGAACACCGGTGTGAGGAATGTCAGCATCATGGCTGCCGTGGCTGTGTTCGACACGAACATGGAGAACAGTCCGGTGACCAGCAGGAATCCCAGCAGTACCATTTCGCTCTTCGTGCCGAACGGGCGCAGCAGCACTTTCGCCAGCTGTGCGTCGAGTCCCGTCTTCGTGGCAGCGATGGCCAGTACGAAACCGCCGATGAACAGCATGATGACCGGGTCGGCGAAACAAGCCATCACACCCTTGTACGATAGCAGTTTTCCCACCTCTTCCTCGTTGACCATGGGCGATATGCCGCTATCCGTGCAGAACAGCAGCATGAGCACGATGATGGCTATCGACGTAGCCCACGAGGAGACAATCTCCAGGATCCACATCAGGGTGGCAAAGGCGAAGATGGCTATCACGCGCTGCTGGATAACGGTCAGGTTCTCTATGCCGAACCATTCGGTCGGCATGTTCCAGAGCAGGAGGGTTACTAATGCGACAATCACTACCTTGACGAATCGCGTGACGGCGTTCGACGGGTGGTATTTGCGCATGTGTCGCAAGTCGTGATACGACTGTACGAGATGAAATCCGTTGTAGTTATTGAACATGGTTGTCAGTTGTGTTATGTTTTCGTGGCTGCAAAGGTACAAAAAAGATTATGGACCGCACGCCGCCGCACCCGCTTAATTTCCTGCGGGAGTGTATAAATACACAAAAAACATCCCCGGCGCGCCGTGCGTCGGGGATGATTGCCAAGTGGACATTGCAATTATTTCAGGAAGGGGTCGAGGAAATCACTCAATTGTTTCTTGTTTGCCTCAGTCCAATAAGAAGTAGTGTCGTTGTGTATGCCATACTGCACGATCATCTTGCTGATGTTAGGATTGGCATTGACGATGTCGTCGGCAATGGCTCCACCCGTCCAGGGATCGGAACCGCCATAGACGAAGAGCATCTTGCACGGTGTGGTCTTCATGCCCTCCAGGAACTCGTTGATGAACTTGCCATTGTCGTAGGTGACGCCAAACGTCTTTGGATTAAGTTCATAGGCATTGAGCTCCTTCCATTGTTGTGGTGTCAGCAGATCCTCAAACCAAGCATAGTCCCAACTGAAATTGCCCAGATCGACACAGGTCTGCGCCACATAGGGGTCGAGGCGTTTTGCCGGTGCGGCGGCACGGCGACCGAGGAATCCGAAGCCGGTCTGCACGTTCAGCTCGTGCTTGGCGAGTGCTTGGCGGGCGGCAATTTCCTGCTTGGTCTCGTTCTTGTACTTGGTGCTTTTGTCGGCCATGAAGAACTTGTAGAATTCTTCTGCCGAACTTGTCTCGGTGGGTATCCAGCTCCTCCACAGGTTGACATGTACATAACCCTCCTTGTCGAACAGGTTTCCGAGGATATCTACGGCAAACATGGCTTCTATCTGGGCTTGCGTCATGCCCTTTACCGTTTTGGCCTTTTCTGTCGCATACCATGCTGTCAGCTGGTTCAGTAGTGTCTTGTTGCTGAAAGCATAGCGGATGGCAGCCTTTGTCTTCTCAAGTTCATCCTTGAGGTCTGGTGCCGTGAGCACTTGGGTGCCGACGCGCTTGTCATTGAGCGATGTGAGGTACGGGCCGCAGTAGGGCACGTAGGCATCCATCTCGTTGGGGTAGTGGTAGGCATAGTAGGCCGTGGTCTCGCCGCTCTTGCTCACGCCGGTCGATACCCACTTGCCGCTGAACATGCCCGAAGCCTTCAGTGCCGTAACGATGCAGTGCAGGTCGGAAGACTGCTGCCAGGTGTTGAGGAATGTGAATTCGTTGGAGTATCCCTGTGGCAGTGACCATCCGTGGTAGCGGTGCTCTACGGCAACGCAATTAGTCTTGTATGTTGTTACAATATCCGGCGGGAGGATACTGTCCAGACGGTTCTTGTCTTCTTCCGGATCGCCTCTCAGTGCGTAGCCCTCTGTAAGCAGCACGGTGTGAGCATCTTTTCCCTTGTACTTCAGCACCACCTGCTGTTTGAATTTGCCCAGCGCGGGATTCATGTGGTCGATGTCCTGCTCGAAGTTGAAGAAGTAGCACTCGCCCATGTTAACATTATGGAAGCACTTGACATCCTTGACGCCGGGAATTTTCTGCAGGGCGGCTATCACCTCGGGATTGCCAGGAAGAGCCGGCACCATAGTCTCAAAATCGTTCTCAGGCTGTACCAGTTCGCCACCGGGGACGACAGGTACAGCAGCATTGTCTTCTTTCACACACGACGTGAGTGTGAGGCCGCAGGTCAGGATGGCAGCCAGCATCCATAAATTTATTTTCTTCATAGTCGTTATAACGTTTTTTGGGTACTCCAAAAGTCCTTGTTGCTGGTACATAAATGATGGTTTTTTTTTGAATTGGCTTTGCAAAGGTACGATAAAATGGACAAAAAACCAAATGTCTGCATGCCACAAAGTCGAAATATTTACAAAAACAGTTACCTTCTACCAACCGGTGGAAACGTTCCAAACAAGAAAGTAGCACTTCCGACAACCGTCGCAAAGACTGCAGACAAAAAAGCAGCGTTTCCGACAACCGTCGCAAAGACTGCAGACAAAAAAGCAGCATTTCCGACAACTGTCGCAAAGACTGCAGACAAAAAACAATAAAACAATAATATTATGAGTAAATTTATCAGAATAAACAAACTGGCACGCGCCAGCGAGGTGATAGCCCGCAGAAATGACGCCGACACCACGCGCGACAAGCTGTACACCAAGCTTTACGCACTGGTACGACTGTGGCGCAACAGCGGCAACACCGCCATGGAGACCGCTGCCGACGCACTGGTCAGGGTGTTCCAGCTGTATGCCGTGAACACCAGCGCGCAGATTGATGCCGAGCGACATCAGTCGATGAAATCAATTGATGGAAATCAGCCGATGAAATCAACTGAAATAAACAATTAATAATTAAAGCCCCGCAAAACAAAACTTGCGGGGCTTTCTACTGTTTAAATATTATGTCTTGTGTTTGCTTACTTCACCTCCCATGTGTCGTTGGTCTCCAGCAACTCGGTGAAGTTGTGGTACTTCTTCTGCGCGCTGACTTCGGCAATCTGGGCACTGACGGCCTCGTCGTAGGTGGGTGCATCGACGTCGCGGATGACACCGAGGGCTACGGGGAATCCGTCGCCGTTGCCCATCAGCGCGAGCTTCAGCTGCAGCGTGTTGTCCTCGCAGTGGGCGTCGTGTACCAAGACATCGTCCAGGGTGTAGCCGTCCTTGCCAATCTCCACGATCTTTAGTCCGAAGCCCTGCTGTACGAGTCCGAACTCATTGTTCTCGCCGAACACCAGTTTCTCGCCGTGACGTACGTAGATGGCGTTCTTCTTGCGACCCTCCTTATTATATACGGCCTCGTGGGTTCCGTCGTTGAAGATGACGCAGTTCTGCAGAATCTCGCAGACGGCAGCACCCTTGTGCTCATAGGCAGCCTTCAGAATCTCAACAGTACCCTGAGCATCGGTGGCAACGGCACGTGCGAAGAAGTGTCCGCGGGCTCCGAAACAAAGTTCGGCAGGACGGAAGGGATCCTCTACCGTACCATAAGGGCTCGACTTGGAGACGAAGCCACGGGGTGAGGTGGGAGAGTACTGTCCCTTGGTCAGACCATAGATGCGGTTGTTCAGGAGAATCATGTTGAGGTTGATGTTACGACGATTGGCGTGGATAAAGTGGTTACCACCGATAGCCAGTCCGTCACCGTCACCGCTCACCTGCCATACGGTCAGGTTGGGATTGGCAACCTTGGCACCTGTCGCTATGGCGGCAGCACGCCCGTGGATGGTGTTCATGCCATACGTGGCCATGTAGTGGGGCAGACGGCTCGAACAGCCGATTCCCGAGATGACGGCGGTATCCTGCGGGGCTACCCCGATTTCTGCTAATGCTTTATGGAACGATGCCAGGAAGAAGTGGTCACCGCAACCAGGACACCAACGTGGCTGTCCTTTCTTGAAATCATTTGCTGTATATTCCATAACTTTTCACTTTACACTTTTCACTTTTCACTTCTTCAAGATGTCCTCGAATGCGTTCCCTAACTCTTCTACGACGAAAGGCTGACCCTTTACCTCATTGAACTGGTAGGGAACAAAGTTGTCGACTTTCATACGCAGATAGGCTGCCAGCTGACCCATGTTCTGCTCAGCCACAACCACTTTCTTGTACTTTTTCAGTACTTCGGCGGTATTCTTAGGCAGCGGGTTCAGGTACTTGAACTGGGCCTGAGCTACCTTGTAACCCTTCTGACGGAGCTCGTCCATAGCAGAGTGCAGATGACCATAGGTAGAACCGAAACCTACAACGAGCAGGTCGGCATCCTGTACGTCACCCTCTACTTCGAGGTCGGGCACCTGAATGTTGTCAATCTTCTGCTGGCGCAGACGCGTCATCAGGTCGTGGTTCTCAGGATTGGTCGATATGGCACCCGTCTCGGAGTCTTTCTCCAGTCCGCCGAGGATGTGCGTGAAGCCCTCACGACCGGGTACTGCCCAATAGCGGGTACCGTTCTCGGCACGCATATAAGGTGTCCACTTGCCCTTCAGTTCCTCAGGAACATAAGGAGGATTAATGGCATCGAGCTTAGCCATCTCAGGCAGACGGAAAGCGCCGGAGCCGTTGGCAATATATGCATCGGTGAGCAGCACGACAGGAGTCATGTGCTCAAGAGCTATCTTGGAAGCTTGGAAAGCTGCGTCGAAGCAGTCAGCAGGACTGGTAGCTGCCAGCACAGGCATGGGACTCTCACCGTTACGTCCGAAGAGCACTTGCAGCAAGTCGGTCTGTTCCGACTTGGTAGGCAGACCGGTAGCAGGACCGCCGCGCTGTACGTCGAGTACAACCAATGGCAACTCCATGATGACTGCAAGGTTCATAGCCTCTGATTTCAGACAGATGCCAGGGCCGGAAGTAGAGGTGACAGCCAATGCTCCTGCGAAGGATGCGCCTAAGGCAGAAGCAGCACCGCTGATCTCGTCCTCACACTGGACGGTAGTCACACCCAGCGACTTGTGCTTAGAGAGCTCGTGGAGCACATCCGTAGCAGGGGTGATGGGGTAGGAACCCAGATAAAGCTTCAAGCCAGCCTTCTCAGCAGCAGCAATGAAACCATAGGCAGTAGCCTTATTACCTGTGATGTCCATGTAACGTCCAGGCTCCTTGTGTTTGGACTCAATGCGATAGACATTGACAGCTGATGAGTGAGTATTATGACCGTAGTCGTAACCAGCCTGTACTACCTTGATGTTGTTCTCAGCAATAGCGGGTTTCTTGGCAAACTTCTCTTTCAGGAAATTGGCTACCAGCTTCAGGTCGCGGTCAAACAACCAGCATACCAGACCCAGTGCAAACATGTTACGACACTTGAGAATAGCCTTGTTGTCCATACCGGTGTCAGCCAGACAGTCCTTTACCATCGTGGTCAGCGGGCACTGGATAACACGATCGGGATTAATGCCTAGTTCGCCCAGATAGTCTTCCGTCTTGAACTGTGCCTTCTCCAAGTCCTTAGGACCGAAGGAGTCGGTGTCGATAATGATGGTAGCCTGAGGCTTCGAGTACTTCAGCTGTGTCTTCAACGCCGCTGCATTCATAGCCACCAGCACGTCGCACTGGTCGCCTGGCGTATAGACCTTGCCGGCACCGATGTGTACCTGGAAACCAGAAACACCTGTCAGCGAACCTTGCGGGGCGCGGATATCGGCAGGATAGTCGGGAAATGTTGAAATACCATTGCCTACGGTAGCCGAGACCGTAGAGAAGATGTTTCCAGCCAACTGCATACCGTCACCGGAATCACCTGAGAATCGAACAACAACCTGTTCGAGCTCTTTAACTTCTAATTCAGCCATAATATATTAAATAGGTTCGTATTTGCTAGCGTGCAAAGGTCGTAAATATTCACCTATCTACCAAATGTTTTGCAGTAAAAATGAGATTTTCTTGGAACTTTCGTTTTTTTTCTTTACTTTTGCAACAAATAATTAAAACGCAAAACTATGAAAAGGCTATTGGTGTTTATGTCTGCGTGGATGTGCCTGATACTGACGGCACAGGCTGCGACGGTAACTTTTACCACAATTGATAAGCCAGCTACATGGGCAAAGATAATAGCAACAGCTAATGGCCAGGCTATAGAGTCAGGTGCAACGGTTGCTGCGGGTACTACGGTCGATTTTACTGCTGATGAGGGCATTGGCTTTCATATTGAGTGGTATGTGAACGGCGTGAAGGACGAAAGCACGACGGAAGGGGCCTTCTCCAAGGTTGTCAATGAGGATACGAACGTGGAAGCCCGATACATAGAGCATTTCAAGTTTATTTTCAAGGGAACTCCGTTTGTCAAGTACGCCAATGCGCAGGGGCATATCTATACGGGGTGTAATGCCTATTTTCATCGTGGCGACAAGCAGCGTGCCTTTGGCTACAGCGTCTCAATGTTTGTACGCAGCCTAGGTGACACCATTCGCCCGGACAATATTCCTTATGATACCCTCTATATCAGAAAGGACACCTTGAAGTCGGACGTAGAGATAACGCCTATCTATACGCTGAGCGAGTCGGACCTGGGTGACGTGACTGCTACAGTCACTTGGGACTTTACCCATCCTGACAGTATCGGATTGTTCCGCAACTATCAGGGAAAGTGTGCTTATCCCAGTCCTACATTCATGGAATCTACCTATCCAGACCTGAATATGACCATTGATGCTACCAGGGGATGGATAGACAACGAACACCGTCTGAAGATTGGCGATACGCAGGTGGGAGCAGGAACGCGACTGAAAGTACCGGCCCGCTACGGAACCACCTACAAGATGGTTACGCGTGGTGAGCTCTTTGCAACGACCATTGCTGACAGTACGACATACAAGAAGTCTATTGACAAAGACGGCAACCATGTAGCCACTTTGCTTTACTATGAGTCAGACAACGATTCCATAGACATTGTCATTGGCGAGGATATTGAGTTGCTGAAAGTATCAGCCTCTTACCCAGGTGGTGATAACATCTTGGAATGGACACCAGAGATGAATACCGTTAAGAATGAGTTGGTGACCGTGTCGAAAACCGGTGAGGCGGGCTGTCTGCTATATAATATGTCTGACCTGACCATCAACGGCGGATTGAAAGTAGAGGCAGGAGAACCGCTTGACAGCCTTTCTGCCAAGATAGAAGTTCCCAATGAGTATGATGAGAACAAGTATTTGTCTGTATCTTTCCAGACGGGTACAGGATTCTCGCTGACCTTGAAGCAGTGTTTCCTGCAAATGCGACTGGAAGGCGCTAACAAGTCAGCCTCTGCAAAGTTGATACTTTCAGATGAAGAGGGACATAAGTTGGAGAAACTCTATCAATACAACAATGCTGATACTGTTTTATTGGACACGCTGGCCAATCTGGGCAAGCCCAATGATATATCCTTTGTAGGCAAGATGACGCTGAAGGTCTATGTCTACGGACAGGCCGACAGTTATCGTTTATTCATGCCTATGACCGTAAGTGGTGAGATCTGTGAGATTATCAAGTTCCCTGAAGGATATAATTTCATGCCCTATAAGGCAAAGAGTGAGATAGACAAGGACGGTACGGCTCTGCTCACCATCGACTGTTTCGAGTTGGTGGGTGTTGACGAAGAAGGACAGCATGTTATATTGAATTCCATAGAGGAGATTCCAATGGGCGACGTCATCATCGTGCATTCCGATCAGGCTGGCGCTACCCATCATATTCCACTGACCCGTGCTGACGATGCCTATGTGCGAGGCAACAACAAGTTATGGGTTTCTGATGGAACCGTCAGAGGCGGAAAGGACATCTACCGCTTCCAGAAAGAGGACATCGAAGGTACCCGTTATGTTTTCCAAAGTTCAACAGCAGAAGATGTACTGCCTTATGGTGAGATTTACCTGAAATACCATAGTGCCGGCAAGTTTGAAATCTTCTATTTGGATAAGAACGACATGCCAGAGAAAATAGCAAACCTGATATTTAAGGCTACTGAGAATAACGAACCTATCATCAACGAGTATAGGGCGATGACTATTAAGGAAGTCAAGTTTGAGGGCACTTCCTACCATAAAGACCATAAGTGGAACACCCTCTGCCTGCCTTTCGATCTTGTAGGCGACAATATTGAGAACACTCCATTGGATGGGGCAGAGATTTGGGAACTGGACATTGCCCATAAGGTCGACTATGCCTCCCCAACGGGCTTTGACCCCCAGAACGGTTTGTTGACCTTGAATTTCAAGCCGGCAAGAAGCATAGAACCTGGCAAACCCTATATATTTGAGTGGCGCTCCACGGCATCCAGTAAGGTGAATAGTCCTGTCTATAATAATGTAGTTCTCAAGACGACAAAGGCTTCTGAGATGGCTGTAACCAGCAGCGATGGCCGTGTCCAGTTCGTAGGAACCTATGCTCCGAAGTTGCTCTTGGGTAATAATGACGGAAATCTTTATATGGGGGCAGATGATGATATCAGGGTTCCCAATGAAAATATGAACCTTGATGCTTTTCTGGCCTATTTCTTGTTGGATTTGGGTAATGGACTGGGTATGCCTGGACCAGCGAAAGTAAAGCAGGCAGTCATCAATGTGGATGGTGAAGTAATCACAAAGATCTTCGATATTCACAATGAACAGCAAGCCAAGGAAGGATGGTACTCGCTCGATGGACGTAAGCTGAACAGTCGTCCTACGGCAAAGGGTATCTATATTAATAACGGACGTAAAATTGTGATTAAGTGAAAAAAGACAGCATGTTTTCCAATAGCAGCCGTCAACGACGGATGGAGTCGCCTGGACAGGTTAACGACTATGTACGGGTGACCTCCGTTTCGCCATTCCTCATAGGCTGTACCATTCTTTTGTTGTTGGGAGCCTTTGTGGTATGGGGCGTCTTGGGTACCGTTACGGATAGGGTGCAGTATAGCGGACTTATCTTTCCACATCACGGTACCGACGATGTGACCCTGAATTGTGAAGGCGTTATTACCAAGATGTATGTTCATACGGGTGATACGCTGAAGGAGGGACAACTGGTGGCTCGTGTGTTGGTAGGCAACAAGGACAGTATGGTTGTCAGTCCCATTAGTGGTACCGTGCTCCATACGAAACCTGAGCGTGAGCCCTTCGTTCCTTTGGAAGCGTTAGTCAGTGTGGTTTGTGAGGAAAAGCCTGACCAATCGGTACATACCATGTTGGTGGCTTATGTTAACATGGAAACCCACCACAACCTGCGTGAGGGCATGGAAGCCCAGGTATGGCCTATGGGTGAAGACCGTGATGAGATAGGGTATGTGCGTGGCGTAGTAACCAGTGTGGATCGCTATCCGACACCACTTTCCGAAATAGTCAGCGAGTTGAAAAACACCTCTATGGCAGAAGCATTGTTCGATATGAAGGGTTCAGCATGGCAGGTGATTGTTGAATTGAACTATAATCCTAACGACTCCACCCTTTACGATTGGTCTTCAGGACAGTCGAGAGATGTGGATATGGGTATTGGTACCTATTGTAACGTGTTGACAGAGACCAGACGCAGATCGATGTACGAATACCTATTTAATTAATCATGCGCGAAGAACAATAGGAAGATGGAGGCAAAGAAAACAACATGGGGATTGCTTTACCGCTTCATGAAAGCGGGTGCCGGGCTGCTCTGGCTCACGCTGCTGCTCTATGCTATCAATCTGGGCATGGAGTTCTTTCCGCCATTGTTCCAACAGGTTTATACGGATAGCATTATCTCGGGTGAGAATCCTGAGTGGTTTGAACCTCTGATGATATTCTATGTCTCGTTGTTTGTGGTGGAACTGGTGGCATGGCTGGTCTTGAACAGTCATCGGCGTGTATTGAACATGCGCTTCAGTCTGGTCAGCCAGTCGCGATATATCTGGCATGTCCTCCGACTCCCCATGTCGTCATTCAGCCGTTTTTCTGCGGGTGACTTGATGGCACGTTATATGAGCATCAGTACAACGGGCGTCAGGTTGTTCGATATGGCACCTGCTATTGTACTGTTCTTGAATGTTATCATCTTCTCTTACCTGCTGTTTATGTATAGCTGGAAGTTGGGCGCTGTGGAGATGATGGCTTTGTTGACCATCGTTGTCTCTGTTCAGTTTAGTGCCAGCTATCAGAAGCGCAAGGCACACAGCATGGAGAAGACCGACCGCCATTTGCAGAGTGCCACGATGGCTGGAATCCGCAGTATGGAGACCATTAAGTCGGCAGGTGCTGAGCAGGGATTCTATCAGCGTTGGGATGCCATCTATACAGAGGCGCTGAACGCCCGTGTCGTAGCAACCCGTCAGATGATATGGATTAGCGCAGTTCCGGTATTGATCTTGCACATGAGCAATGCTTTGCTGCTTTGTCTGGGCACATGGTTTATTCTGAGAGGTGAACTGACGGCTGGTATGCTATTGGCTTCACAGGGCTTTATGTCTTCTATGTTTTATCCTGTCACCAGACTGACCACTGTCATGCAAGAGGTTTTTAAGGCTCATTCTGTCTTGGAACGACAAGAGGAAGTGTTGGATGTAAAGACTGTCGTGGAGGATGAAGAAGATGTTGCGAAGATATTTGAGGCAGGAGAAACGACCACCAAACTGGCGGGTGATATAGAACTGCGTGATGTCACCTTTGGCTATGATCGTTCACAGCCTCCATTGATTAGCCATTTGTCCCTGCATATCAAGGCTGGCGAGCAGGTAGCCTTTGTGGGTAGGTCAGGTTGTGGAAAGAGTACGGTAGTAATGCTGATAGCTGGACTCTATGAGCCTTGGGAAGGTGAGGTACTGATTGACGGAAAGCCTGTTAGTCAGATTGATCGTATGACGCTGACGGGAAGTTTGGGCTTCGTGGGTCAGGATATCACCTTGTTTGAAGGCACGGTAGCCGATAATATTAGAATGTGGGATAAGTCTATCGAGGACTTTGCTATGGTGACAGCTGCGGCTAATGCACAATTGCATGAAGAGATAGCTTGTAGGGCAGGTGCCTATAACAGCAAGGTCAGCAAGGGAGGACAGAACTTCTCGGGTGGTCAGCGACAGCGTCTTGAAATAGCGACAGCTCTGGCAAAGGAACCGACATTGTTACTGATGGACGAAGCGACATCGGCACTCGATATAACAACGGAAACAAAGGTAATGGAGGCTGTGCGTAACCTTGGCGTTACGCTCATCCTGATAGCTCATCGTATGGAGACCGTGCGTCCTTGCCATCGTATCTATGTCATGGATTATGGACGTCTGGTACAATGTGGTAGCCACGAAGAACTGATGGCAGACCGGAAAGGTATTTATTATGAACTGAACAAGAGCTATGGACCCGATGTATGAACAGTTGATGCGCCGTATAGAAGGCAACCGCAAGGCCGTGAGTCGTGCGGGTGATATCTTCATGTCAATGGTTAGCCGTAGCATGTTGCGCCAGTTCCGTAGTGATGAGGGCAGACAATTGGATGTGTCCAGTCTGGATAAGCTCTTTATCCGACAGGGCGTTTTCTTCAGACAGATTACTCTGACAGGAGAATGGTGGAAGCATACGACGGGGCGTTTGTTGGCTTTTACGATTGAAGATGATATCCCCATCGTACTCATGCCAGGTTTCTCCAGCTATACTTTCATCAATCCCAATACAGGGCGCAGAGAGCAGGTTAACCCCCAAATCTTAAAGCCAGAAGCCTTCTGCCTGACACAACCATTGCCTTCGGGACAATTAAAATTAAGTGATTTAGGTCGTTTCGCATGGAAAAGTCTGGGAAAGGCAGACTTGTGGGCCATCTTTATCGCTTGTGTCAGCGTCGTTTTGCTCACGATGTTTACGCCATACGTTACGAAGATGGTGTTCAGCGAGGTTGTTCCTTCTGGCAGTTCCTCACAATTATTACCGATAGCTGTCTTGTTGTTTAGTGCTGCTTTCGGACTTGCCATGCTGCATATCACCCGTAGTCTCGTTGTCTTCCGTGTGAAGGATAAGGTGGAATATACGCTTCAAACAGCATTGATGACCCGTTTGCTGCATTTGCCGGCAACTTTCTTTCGTAATTGGCAGGCAGCAGACCTGTCAAGTCGTGTTCTTTCCCTGTCCCGATTCAGTGGCATGCTGACGGAGAACATTCTGACAACTGTACTGTCAACGATATTCTCGGTAATCTTATTCATCCAGTTCTTTATTTATGGTGGACCGCTGTTGTTTATTGGTATCGGCGTGTTGGCCGTAGTACTGTTCTTTAACTTACTGAATTATTATTATACTAGGATTGTTCAGGAGCGAGTAAACCCCAACCGTTCAAGGATGTATGGCTTGTTATACGAGATGTTGGGTGGAATGCAGAAAATCAGGGTCAATGGTGCTGAGGAACGTTGTTTCCAGCAGTGGGCGGAACGGTTTGCTGACTCTGAGGTGAACAGTGCATCTCAACCCATGATGTATTTTTACTCCAGCGGTATGTCGTATGCCTCCAGATTGTTGCCTATGATGGTTACCATGTGGGCAGCGTGGAAATATGAATTAGGTCTGTCCGATTATATTGCTTATTGTGCTGTGTTGGGCATAGCCCTTTCTACCATCAACCAATTAAGTGTTATCATGAAACAGATAGGAAAGGTGATGCCTGAGGCTCGGATGTGCTGTCCTATCCTTGAAGCTTCCATGGAGGATGCCCATGAGCAGCATGTGCTGACTCAGGTTGATGGTGCCATTGAGGTAAGTGGTCTTCGTTTCCGTTATAGTGAGAATGCTTCCTGGATATTCAATGGGTTGAATCTTCGCATCCATCAAGGAGAATATGTTGCCATCGTAGGTCCGTCAGGTTGTGGCAAGAGCACCCTGTTGCGCCTTTTGCTGGGCTTTGAAAAACCGCAAGAGGGTTCTATATTTTACGACCACTACAATTTGCGCGAAATCAATATGTCCAGCTTGCGACGCAACTGTGTGGGTGTGGTTATGCAAGACGGCAGACTGATAGAGGGAACCTTGCTGGATAATATCTTGTTTACTGCTCCTGCTGCTACGGAAGCGGATGCTTGGGACGTTGCCAAGCTGGTAGCCCTTGACGAGGATATCAAGCGGATGCCTTATGGTATGCAGACTTATATCACGGAAGACGGAAGAGGTATCTCTGGTGGTCAGCGCCAACGTATCCTGCTGGCACGTGCCTTGGTACAGTGTCCAGACATCATATTGCTTGATGAAGCTACGTCAGCTCTTGATAATGTAACCCAGCAACGTGTCTCCGAGTATCTGGCAAGTATGAAATGTACACGTATTACGATAGCCCATCGCCTGGAAACGATACGGCAGTGCGACCGTATCATCGTGTTAGGCAATGGACGTGTCACAAAAGAAGACACCTTCGACGAACTGATGGCCGCAGGTGCCCTCTAGAAAGGATTACTTCCAGAAAAATGGCATGAAGTAATTTTTTAGTATTCAAATGATGATCCGCCAAGGAACTCGCGGAGCAGAGAGGTAGGAGGAATCTGTGCTTCGGAGATAGGCTTGATGTATTTTAGGAATTTCCGGAGTCGATAGGCCTCGGCATGCTCGACACAGTTCTCGGGGACTTGTTCCAGCAAGGGCTCAGCCTGTTGTTTGATGACGGCCAATTCAAAGAGCATGGCAGAGTTGAACATGGCATCGGCATTCTCTTGATAAGGGAATATCCAACGGTTTTCACCCTTGCGCACGCTAGGCCATCGGCGAATGGTTTCCTGAGCAGAGACTCCACGGTATTTGTAGTCGCGTATGATGCGACGCAGCAGTCGGTTGTCGGTGGTGGGGATGTAGTTATGGTTGTCCAACAGGATAGTGGTCAATGCTGAGGCGTAGATGCGGAACTTCTGGTTGTCGGGAATGTCGGCAGTCAACTCAGGGTTCAGCGCATGGATGCCCTCCACAACCAGTATCTCGTTACCTTTCAACTGTAGTTTCTTGCCACTTTTCTCACTCTTGCCCTGTTGGAAATTATAGCGGGGCAGTTCTACTTCTTCTCCGCGGAATAGGGCGGTAAGCTGTTCGTTCAGTAATGGGATGTTCAGGGCGTGAAGATGTTCGAAGTCGTAATCACCACTCTCATCGCGAGGCGTCTCGTCACGGTCCAGGAAGTAGTCATCTAGTGAGATGCCGATAGGAGTTAGTCCATTGACGGCCAGTTGTACACTGACACGTTTGCACGTAGTGGTCTTACCACTTGACGACGGACCTGCTATGAGTACCATTTTGATGCCAGGTCGGTTAGCAATCTCGTCGGCTATCTGGGCAATTTTCTTCTCCTGAAGTGCTTCGCTGATTTGAATCAGTTGGTTGGTGCGTCCTTCGGTAATAGCCCTGTTCAGGTCGCCTACCGTGCGCATGCCCAGAATGGATTGCCAGCGATGATGTTCCTTGAAGATTTCAAACATTTTGTCTTGTTTGATAAAGGCACCTAATTTTGTCGGGTCTTGCGGCGAGGGGATGCGTAATAAGAGCCCATCGTAATAGTATTCTAATCCGAACAGGTAAATCTGTCCTGTTCTGGTGAGCAGTGAGCCATAGTAGTAGTCCAAGTAACCGTCAATATCGTAATAAGTGGTATAAAGTGAACCTGAGCCTTCCAAGAGGCGCACTTTTGAATAGGAATGTGATTCGCGAAAGATACGGATGGCTTCTTCTGTTGTCGTCTCATGGCGGTGGATGGGCATGTCGGCAGCAATGATTTCCTGCATACGTTGGCGCAAGGCGTTAACGTCATCAGGAGTTACGGGACGGTCCAAACGGAGATCTACATAATAGCCATTGCTCACGGGGATGTCAATAATGACTGTGCATGTGGGCCACAATTCGTGGGCAGCTTTATTTAAAATAAAAAATAAAGTACGCGTGTACGCGCGAATAGCTGACGGGTCGTATATATTTAGGAATTCTACCTCCTTCTGCTTATAGACGCGGAAGTGCATCCCTTCTACCTTGTTGTTGACACGCGCTGAGATAGGACCGAACTCCATCTGTATTCCTGTCTGTTTATATATATCCTCAAGTGTTGAGCCAACTACGACGTCGTATGCTCGGTCATTGTTATTACAATGAATTTTTACCGTTTGTTCCATATTTTTTATTTTAGGTAGTCGTTTATTGGATGCAAATTTACTAAGAAAAGTCGAAAGTGCAAAAAACAAAAGGAATTGTTTTGTGCTACGATTGATTTTTCGTAAATTTGTAGCCAAATTCTAATAAAAAGATATCTTTTATGCTAATCTTGTTTAAATTACTTGGTTCGTTGGCTTTGCTGATGTTTGGTATGAAGTCAATGAGTGAGGCCCTGCAGAAAATGGCAGGTCCGCAGTTGCGTCATGTGTTGGGGGCTATGACTACTAATCGCTTTACCGGAATGCTTACCGGTATGCTTGTGACAGCGTCAGTGCAGTCATCAACGGCAACGACTGTAATGACGGTTTCGTTTGTGAATGCCGGCCTGTTAACGTTGGCACAGGCGATTTCTGTCATTATGGGTGCCAACATTGGTACTACCCTTACCGCATGGATTATGTCGGCAGGTATGTCATTTGACATTACCAGTGCTATTTATCCTGCTTTCTTTATTGGTATCATTTTGATTTATCTGAAGAGGTATCGCTATATCGGTGATTTCCTGTTTGGCTTGTCATTCTTGCTTTTAGGCTTGGGAACCCTTCGAATGACGGGAACGGAGATGCATTTGGGCGAAAATCAGACGCTCCTTGATTTCTTCGCTTCTTTTGATCCCAATTCGTTCCTCACCACATTGGTGTTCCTTGTGCTTGGCGGCATACTGACATTCTGTGTACAGTCTTCGGCAGCCGTAATGGCTATCACCATGATACTTTGTTCTAGCGGTGCACTGCCTATTTACCAGGGTATTGCTTTGGTGATGGGTGAGAACATCGGAACTACCGTTACCTCTAATCTTGCCGCCCTTTCCGCTAATACCCAAGCACGCCGTGCAGCCTTAGCCCACATGTTCTTCAACGTGTTCGGTGTTATCTGGATTCTATTTGTCTTCCGTCCTTTTATTGACATGGTATGTGGATGGGTTGGCTACGATGTGACGATGGACAAGCAGGCAGTCGAAGCCAGCGTATTCCTGGCGAATGCTGCCAAACTGAGTTTTGTACTAGCAGCTTTCCACACCACTTTCAATGTGGCGAATACCCTGATTCTGATTTGGTTTATTCCTCAGATTGAGAAATTGGTTTGTGCAGTCATCAAGCCTAAGAAGGTTGACGAGGAAGAAGACTTCCGTTTGCACTTTATCACTGCCGGTTTCATGAGGACTCCAGAACTCTCTGTGTTGGAGGCTCAAAAGGAAATCCAGTCATTTTCCAACCGTATGCAGCGTATGTTCGGTATGGTTCGCGAATTGCTGACACTTTCCAGCAGTGCCACTAACAAGAAAGACAACAAGGCAGGTGACTTCAATAAACTTTATACGCGTATTGAGAAATATGAAGGCATTAGCGACAATATGGAGTTGGAAATTGCCAAGTATCTCGATTCCGTCAGCAATGCTCACCTCTCTGATGATACAAAGGCCAAAATCCGTGCCATGCTTCGTGAGATTTCTGAACTGGAGAGTATTGGTGATGCTTGCTATAATATGGCCCGTACCATTTCACGCAAATACAATGGCAAGGAAGATCATTTTGTTGAGAAGCAGTATGACCATCTGCACCAGATGATGGAGCTGACAGACCAGTCATTGACGCAGATGAACCGTCTGATGGGTGGTCGAAAAGAGTCGTTCGATGTCAATCGCACGTTCAATATTGAGCATGAGATTAACAACTACCGCAACCAGCTCAAGTCGCAGAACATCACTGATATTAATAACCACCAATATACCTATGCCGTGGGAACTATCTATATGGATATTATCAATGAGTGTGAGAAACTCGGTGACTATGTTGTGAACGTAGTAGAAGCTCGTATGGGTACAAGGCAGAAGGAAGTGTAAGTTTTTCGCAAATTATAACATAGGTATGGAAATTTTTAAGTAATTTTGCACCGAAAAAGAAAATATCATAAACATATTATCGATTCTATGAGAAAGAAGATTCTATTTTTGATGGTCTTGATGCTGACGTCAGCACTAACCGTCATGGCCCAAATCACTACTTCGAGTATGGCTGGTAAGGTAACATTCGAGGACGTGAAAGGTGAGGAGGTAATCGGTGCAACGATTGTTGCAGTGCATGAGCCTTCTGGTTCTCGTTACACAGCCGTGACCAATGCGACTGGTAACTTTACCATTCAAGGTATGCGTACCGGTGGACCGTATGAGGTGACGATTTCTTATATTGGTTATCAGCCAAAAGTAATAAAGGGTATTACGCTGGAATTGGCAGAAACCTATAACCTCAATACTTGGTTGTCAGAGGATGCCAATGTGCTGACAGAGGTTGTTGTCAGCGGTAAGGCTTCCAAGTTCGCCGCAGAGAAGACCGGCGCTTCTACCAATATCAACAATGCCATGATTACTAATCTGCCTACAGTAAACCGCAGTATTACCGATGTTGTGCGCTTGTCCCCTTATGGTGGTAATGGTATGAGCTTGGCTGGAGGAAATGCAAAGATGACAAACTTTACGGTTGACGGTGCCAATTTCAATGACAACTTCGGCTTGAGCTCTGGACTTCCTGGTAATGGTAATCCTATCTCGCTTGATGCCATCGAGGAAATGCAGGTGGTTATCTCTCCATTCGATGTTCGTCAGACCAACTTCATCGGTGGTGGTGTGAATGCCATTACCAAGTCGGGTACCAATACCTTCAAGGGTTCTGCCTACATCTATCACAAGAATGAGAACATGCAGGGTGATGCTGTTGATCATGAGCAGATTGCAGGCATGCGAGAGAGTGATAGGACGACAACTTACGGCTTTACCCTTGGCGGACCGATTCTTAAAAACAAGCTGTTTTTCTTCGTGAGTGGTGAAATGGTGAAGCATCCAGGTCTTGTCAATCGTTGGCGTGGTTCAGAAGACGGACAATACGATGCTAACAATTATATTTCCCGTGTTTCTATTGCTGATTTGCAAACGGTGTCAGATTTTGTCCGGAATACTTATGGTTATGATACCGGTTCTTATTCTGATTGGTCAGGTGATAACGACACCTATAAGTTGTTGGCTCGCCTGGATTGGAATATTACTGATAGGCACCATTTGTCTTTGCGCTATAATTATACAAAATCAAGTGATTGGACTGGTCCTTCACAGTCCGTATCTGGTCTTCCCTCTATTTCTTATCCGCGTATAGGACAATATTCTATGAGCTATGCCAACTCGATGTATAAGAAGAATTATTATGTGAAGACGTTTGCTTTAGACTTGAATAGCCGTCTGACCGACAATCTGTCAAATCAGTTCTTGCTGACCTATTCAAAGATTGAAGAGAAACGCGAGTCCAATTCAAGCGATTTCCCCTTCATTGATATCTTGGATGGTGATGGTGGCGCCTATATCTCATTAGGTTATGAGCCGTTTACATGGAACAATGCTGTGAACAACAAAGTGTTCAATGTAAAGGATGACGTTACATGGTATTTGGGCAATCATACCATCACGGGTGGTCTCAGTTATGAATATCAAATGGCTGAGAATATCTTTATGAGGTATGGTAGTGGTTATTACCGTTACAATAGCATGAACGATTTCTTTGCGGGAGCTGCACCTTCGCATATTGCTTTGACTTATGGTTATGATGGTGCATTTGATCCCGGATGTCGTGTGAACTTCAACCAATTGGGTATTTATCTTCAGGACGACTGGAGAATCAACAAGAAGTTCAAGTTGACCTATGGTCTTCGTTTTGATGGCCTGTTCTTCAATAATGACGACTTGATGACCAACAACGCTATCTTGGCTCTTGATTATGCAGGTCGGCACGTAGATACAGGTAAGTGGCCTAATTCTACCGTATCCGTCTCTCCACGTGTCGGTTTCACCTGGGATGTTTTTGGCGACAAGAGTCTGAAGGTTCGTGGAGGTACGGGCCTCTTCTTGGGTCGTCTGCCTCTCGTGTTCTTTACTAATATGCCTTCTAATGCCAATATG
This sequence comes from uncultured Prevotellaceae bacterium, assembly GCA_902770195.1. GTDB lineage: Bacteria > Bacteroidota > Bacteroidia > Bacteroidales > Bacteroidaceae > Prevotella. The sequence continues at coordinate 16,208 of CACXSA010000032.1, read as the reverse complement.
TATCAGTTCAATGGTACCTGGTCATCAAGCAATGCTGATATGACACAATTTGCTGGAGGTGTTATGAAAAGAGAGCAGCTTCAGAGCTGGTTGACCACACACGACACAAACGGCAATGTGATTACAGATCCCAAGCAGGCACTGGGTCCCTACACCATTACTCCTGAAGAAGGTACACAAAAAGGTGATGTTAATGGTATCAATCCTGACTTTAAGATGCCGCAGGTTTGGAAGACCTCTTTGGCTATCGACTATCAGTTCCCAACATCATTCCCACTCTCTATCACGGTTGAGGGTATTTTTAACAAGACTGTCAATGGTGTTTGTATCTCCGACTGGAGTTTGCGTGACGTATCTGGCTATGCCCGCTTGAACGGTCCTGATGCTCGCGCTATTTATCAGGATTACAAGTTGATTAATGAGACAACTGGCAAGGCTTTACCAAGTGCTTATGTTTTGGATAACACCAGCAAGGGTTATGGTTGGACTGCTAACGTAACAGTGAATGCTCAGCCATTCGAGTGGATGAGCCTGATGGCAGCTTATACCCACACTGTACAGAAAGAATTGACAGGTATGCCAGGCTCTAACGCCTCTTCTGCATTCCAAAATATTCCTTCCGTTGATGGTCCTAATTTCCTGGGCTTGCATAATTCCTCTTTTGTGACGCCTGACCGTATTATTGCCAGTGCAACCATTCACGACAAGGCTAATAACCACTACTCTCTGATATATGAAGGCTGGCGTGGTAATTACAACTATTCGTACATGTTTACTAATAATATTACGGATGACGGTAATGCGTACGACCTAATTTACATTCCTACCGATTTGCAAGTGGCTAACAACGAGTTCCGTTTCAAAACTGATGATGACAGACAGCGCTTTATGGACTTTGTTCATAACAACGACTATCTGAAGGACCATCAGGGTGAGTATGCTGAGGCATTTAGCCATTATTCTCCTTGGGTTCACCGCATCGACTTCAGTTACAAGCACGACTTCAAACTGAACGTTGGTAAGACCAAGCATACCTTGCAGCTGAGCTTCGATATGAAGAATGTACTCAACTTCTTCAACTCCAGCTGGGGTGTTGCTAAGTACTTGAATCCTGACCTGAATTCAGGACGTATCCTGAAGTATGAGGGTGCTGACTCACAGGGCTATCCTGTCTTCTCTACACCTGCTGCTGTCAATGGCAAGACGGATATTTGGACTCGCAGCCACTCTTTGGGTCAGTGCTGGTATGCATCTGTAGGTGTAAGATATGTTTTCAATTAATTCTCAAAAAGAAAGGTTTATGAAACTGAAATATATTTTTCCGTCTCTCATGGCAGTTGTGGCCATGCTTGTGGGCTGTAGTGATAAATTTGAGGCAGCCTATTTGGACGACCTGCGTGTTTCGTCTTCTTATATAGCAGTTCCTGTTGATGGCAATTATCCTGCTGAGTTCGTTGTTAGTGCCAAAGGTGATTGGCAGATAAAGAACGTACCTGATTGGTTGACCTTTACTCCTATGAGTGGTGGAGCTGGCGATACTAAGGTCGTTGTTTCTGCTCCCGCTACATCCGATTCAAAATCAGCTGTGGTAAAAATTGTTTGTGGAACCAGTGTTCAGGATATTAACGTCGTACAGACGGTTAAGAAGTCTGAAGTTGTATTGTCGGTCGCACAGGCTTTGCAGGTACTCAAGGATAAACCTTCAGGATCTTCTGCTCGCGTTAAGGGTATCGTATGTAAGATTGATGAAATAAGTCCACAGTATGGTAATGCTACCTACTATCTGTCTGACGACGGTACGTATGGCGCTGGCAACTGGCTTGAGGTCTATAGAGGTAAGTGGATTGACGGTGCTAACTTCACTGCCGGTGACGAGTTTGCTGTAGGCGACGAGTTAGTTGTTGAGGGTACAATAGTTCTTTACAATGGTGCTACGCCAGAGTTCAGCCAGGGTTCTTCCGTAGTTTCTATCAACAAATCTCTCATTGGTATTGCTGAAGTCGAGATGCTTAATGTTCCTGAGGGCAAGGGCGTAACAGAATTCCCGAAGGAAGGCGGATTGGCCAAGATTACTGTCAACACCAAAGGCAACGGCTTCCATGTCGCCATTCCTGCAGATGCAAAGAGCTGGTTGCATATCGATGACTTCGGTGCCGACTATGTAACACTTGCTGCTGATGCCAATACAGGCGGAACCCGCAAAGTGTCTGTTATCTTGTCAACAGAAGCCGATGGCACTACCTACTCTTGTGAGCAGTCCTTTACCCAGAAGGGTGTGTCTAATCCTCCGTCGGGAACGGGTACGAAGGCCGATCCCTTCAATGTGCCGGCTATGTTGCAATACGTAACAGCCCTCGGTGCTGATGTCGAGTCTGCTGACGACATTTATGTGAAAGGTAAGATTTCAAGCATTAAGTATACCTATAGTGCCCAGTACGGTACAGCCACTTATAACATCTCTGCCGATGGTAAGGAGGATAACGTGTTCACCGTCTATGGCAGCTACTTCTTCGACAACAAGCCATGGGAGGAGGGCCAGACCCAGATTCAGGTTGGCGACGATGTTGTAGTATGTGGCAAGGCTATTTACTATAAAGGTACGACCCCCGAGTTCTCCAACAAGAAGAACTGGCTGGTATCCCTGAATGGCAAGACCTCAGAAGGCGGTTCCGCTACCACGGGTGCCGATGGCTCTACCATCATTAGTGTGGCTGATTTCAATGCTGCTCCGGAAAGTGCCGATGTATGGTATCAGCTGACTGGTACGGTAAAGAACCTGAAGGATGGCGACCAATATGGTAATTTTGACCTTGAGGATGCCACAGGCTCCGTTTATGTCTATGGAGTTCTCTCCGAAAAGGGCGGTGCTAAGAAGAAGTTCCAGGAGCTTGTTACCACCTATGGAATAAAGGATGGCTCTACCATCACAATCGTTGGCACACGTGGTTCATACAACGGAAAGATAGAGGTGATGAACGCCTATTTCATCAGCGTAAGTAATTAAGCGACTGAGATAACAATAACAAAGAAAGGTGCTCCGGTATTGGCCGGAGCACCTTTCTTGTTTGAGAAGTAAAGTCCACGGAGTTTAAGGCAAAAGTCCACGGACTTTAGGGAAAAACTCCACGGACTTTGATGGAAAAGTCCACGGAGATAATCTGATTGACTACCACGCAGGACTTGGGTGGAGTTTTTACCTCCAGGGTATCGTTGATATGATAGAATGATAAAAAATATTAATTATCAGAACGTTTTAATACATTGCGTGTAGTTTTTACGTACCTTTGTGCGTCAAAACGTGCAAACATCATTATTTTAATTAACTATATTCAAAAACGATGAAACTGAGAAAACTTTTTGTAGCTGCGCTGATGTTGCTCGGCACGACAGCTATGGTGGCTCAGCCCATGCAGATGCCGCCCATCCCAGTTGACCCTGCTGTACGCATTGGTAAGCTGGACAACGGACTGACGTATTACATCCGTCACAACGAGTATCCCGAACACGTTGCCAATTTCTATATTGCCCAGCGTGTAGGTTCTATTAACGAGGACGAGTCGCAGCGCGGTCTTGCCCACTTCCTGGAGCACATGGCCTTCAACGGCTCTGAGCATTTCAAGGGCAATGGTATTATCGAGTTCACCCGTTCGCTGGGCGTTGAGTTCGGTAGCGACCTGAATGCCTATACCTCTATCGACCAGACGGTCTATCGCGTCTGCAACGTGCCCACCAAGCGCGCTACAGCCCTCGACTCCTGTCTGCTTATTCTGAAAGACTGGTCGAACGGCCTGGCATTGGAACCCGACGAGATTGACAAGGAGCGCGACGTTGTTCACAACGAGTGGCGACTGGGCGAGGGTCCTTCGCAGCGTATGATCCAGCGTGCCCTGCCTAAGGTATATCCCGGTTCTAAGTATGGCGTGCGTCTGCCCATCGGTCTGATGAGTGTTATCGACAGCTTCAAGCCCCAGACCCTCCGTGCTTACTATCACAAATGGTATCGTCCCGACAACCAGGCTATCATCGTAGTGGGTGACGTGGATGTTGACCACATGGAGGCTAAGATCAAGGAACTCTTTGCCGGTATCAAGGTCGATCCTAACGCTCCCAAGGTGGTGGCAGAGGTCGTTCCCGACAACAAGGAGGCCATCTATGTCTATGAGAAAGACAAGGAGATGCAGATGGCTAACGTTTGGGTGATGATGAAGCACGAGGCTACCAAGCCCGAGGAGAAGGCCAGCATGGCTTATCTCATTCAGGACTATGCCGTCAACGTTATCTCGCAGATGATTAACCAGCGCCTGTCAGAGATGACGCAGGATGCTGCCTGCCCCTTCTTCCAGGGATTTGCTGACGATAGCGAGTATCTGCTCTCAAGTACCAAGGACTGCTTCGAGCTGATTGGTATTCCCAAGGAGGGTAAGGAGATGGAGACCCTGCAGGTGCTCTACCGCGAGGCCAAGCGTGCCCGTGAGTTCGGATTCACCGCTACGGAGTACGAGCGTGCCAAGGCTGACTATCTGAGCAGTCTGGAGAAGCGCTACACCAACCGCGACAAGCGTAAGAACGACGAGTTCGGCAATGCCTATCGCGACCACTATCTGACCAACGAGCCTATCCCACCATTGGATATTCTCTATCAGACCATGCAGCAGATTGCCCCCAACATCCCCGTACAGGCCATCAACCAGATGTTGCCTGAGCTCATCAGCCCGACAGATAGCAACCTTGTTGTCATGATCATGGCGCAGGACAAGGAGGGTAAGGTTCATCCGACCGAGAAGGACATGGCTGCTGCCATCGCTGCCGCCCGTGCCGAGAAGCTGGAGGCATACGTCGATAATGTGAAGGACGAGCCGCTGCTGGATGTTACTAAGATTAAGAAGGGTAAGATTAAGAAGGAGACTGAGAACAAGACCTTCGGCTATAAGGAGCTGCAGCTGTCTAACGGTGCCACCGTTATCCTGAAGAAGACTGATTTCAAGGACGACGAGGTGCAGATGGAAGCCTTCTCATTGGGTGGTAAGTCTCTCTATGGCGCAGCTGACTATACCAACCTCAAGGTGTTCGACACGGCCATCGGCATGAGCGGACTGGGCAATTTCTCAAGCACAGAGCTGCAGAAAGCTCTGGCTGGCAAGGAAGTTAATGCTGACATCTCGCTGGCTAACACCCGTCAGCATCTGACCGCTCACTCTACTCCTAAGGACCTGGAGACGATGTTCCAGATGTCATACCTCTACTTCACCAACGTGAAGAAGGACGAGAAGCAGTTCCAGAACCTGATGACCCAGCTCGACATGGCATTGAAGAACAAGTCACTGTCGCCCGATGCTGTATTCTCTGACTCTGTGGCTACCACAACATATGGTCATAATCCTCGCTTCAACAATCCTCAGGTAGAAGACCTGAAGGATATCAACTACGACCGCATCCTCGAGATTGCCAAGGAGCGTTTCCAGAATGCTGCTCAGTTCACCTTCGTGATTGCCGGTAACTTCGATGAGCAGACCATCCGTCCACTTATCGAGCAGTACATCGCTTCGCTGCCTGCTACCAAGAAGAAGGCTGAGGACTTCAAAGAGGTAATGACCTTTGCCAAGGGTAAGGTTGTTAACCAGTTCAAGGTGAAGACTGAGTCGCCAAAGGCTACAGCCCGTGAGATGTGGTATGCAGAGATGCCTTACACCCTGGAGAACAATGTGAAGCTGGATGCTGTAGGTCAGGTACTGTCTATGATTTACCTGAAGACTATCCGTGAGGATGAGAGCGCTGCCTACTCTTGTGGTGCTGCCGGCTACTTCTCAACAGGTTCTAAGCAGCCCAAGGCCATGCTGATGGCTTACTGCCCGATGAATCCTGACAAGTCTGAGCTGGCTGTTCGTCTGCTCCACGAGGGTATCCAGAGCATGACCAAGAAAGTGGATGCCGACCAGCTGCAGAAGGTAAAGGACTATATGCTGAAGCAGGCTGATATCGATGCCAAGAAGAATAACTATTGGATTAACACCATTACAATCTTCAAGGAGTACGGTCTTGACTTCTATACCGATTACAAGAAGACCGTTGAGGCCCTGACTGTTGACTCAGTTCGTGACTTCCTCAACCAGTTGCTGAAGAGCGGTAATCACGTTGAGGTGATTATGACTCCTGACCTGGTGAAGAAGTAATAAGGAAATACAGAAAGAACTTAGAGAATGGGAAATACTCTTGAGAGAGGGTATTTCTCATTTCTCATTTTAATTTCTCATTCTTAGACCTAAAGGTCAAAGCGACCAAGGGTCGAGTCCTCATTACTCATTTCTCATTTAAAATTCGTACCTTTGACTTCGTCGAAGGTAGCCTGCATCTCGGAAATATCCAAATTAATTTGGTATTTCGCTCGATTTGCACTACCTTTGCACGCAAAATTCGCAACTATGTCATATTTGTTTTCTTCAGAATCGGTTTCAGAAGGTCATCCTGATAAGGTGGCCGATCAGATAAGTGATGCCATCCTGGACCAGTTCCTGGCTTATGATGAGCAGGCTCGTGTGGCTTGTGAGTCGTTTGTGACAACAGGTCAGGTGGTCATCATGGGTGAAGTGCGCAGCGAAGTGTATATCGACCTGCAGACCATTGCACGCAATACCATCAAGAGAATTGGTTATACGAAAGCAGAATACCAGTTTGATGGCAATTCCTGTGGTATTCTGACAGCTATTCACGAACAGAGTGAGGATATCAATCGTGGTGTTGATAATGGCAACGAGGACGAGCAGGGTGCCGGTGACCAGGGCATGATGTTTGGCTATGCTACCAATGAGACGGAATCGTTGATGCCCGTTTCGCTTGATTTGGCACATTTGTTGATGCGTACACTGGCTGAGATTCGCAAGGAGGGTAAGGAGATGACTTATCTGCGTCCCGATGCCAAGAGTCAGGTGACCATCCAATATAGTGATGCAGGCATTCCGGAACGTATTGACACCATCGTGGTCTCTACCCAGCACGATGAGTTCGATACGGACGATGAGCGCATGTTGGCAAAGATCCGTGAGGATGTCATCAACATACTGATACCGCGTGTCAAATCGAAAATCCATTCGCAGAAAGTCTTGAACCTTTTTGGTGACGACATCAAATACTATGTCAATCCGACGGGCAAGTTTGTCATTGGCGGTCCTCATGGTGATACGGGCTTGACAGGTCGCAAAATCATAGTCGATACCTATGGAGGAAAGGGTGCTCATGGCGGTGGTGCTTTCTCTGGAAAAGACTCTTCCAAGGTGGACCGCTCAGCAGCTTATGCTGCCCGTTATATTGCCAAGAACATGGTGGCTGCAGGGGTGGCTGACGAGATGCTGGTTCAGATCAGCTATGCAATTGGTGTGGCTAAGCCCATGAACATATATGTCAATACTTACGGTCGTAGTCATGTGAAGATGACGGACGGCGAGATAGCCAAGCACATAGAAAACCTCTTTGACCTACGTCCGAAGGCCATTGAGCGTACCTTGAAACTTCGACAGCCCATGTATCTGGAGACGGCTGCCTATGGTCACATGGGTCGGCAGTGTGAAGTGGTGAAGAAAACTTTTACGAGCCGTTATCATGAGACAAAGACCATTGACGTAGAACTCTTCACATGGGAGAAACTGGATAGAGTGGAGGACATTAAGCGCGAATTTGCATTATAAAGACTTTGGAACTTCAAGATAGCATACAGCAGCAATATATGGCGGTGGAGGGTGACTCGGCAGTTACTGTCCACCGTCCTCTTACTCCTGCACAGGTACTGAGCTGGTTGCCGCCTGATGCAACCCCAGCGCAGCAGGACTCTGCCATCCAGGCTCACTTTAAACCTGGGGAAATTCGTTGGAGTACTCGTCCCGACACGCTCCATCTGCCAGGGCATGACAGAGGGCATAATATGTTGGATGTTAATCTTCCGCAATATTACCGCGAAGGGTTCTTCTCCAAAGATTCCCTCTTTCATCCAGAACTGCGGGGAGGCAGAAACGGTGTTGCCGGAGACCCCGTTCCTTATACTGTTCATTCTGACAATCTGCTGACGGGCCTGTTGCTGTTCAGCCTGATCATGGTGGTGTTGGCCTTTGCAAATGTAAAGGATTTCTTGGTGCGTCAGGCAAAGTCCTTCTTTTATTTCTCATACGATGTGGCTTCCGAGATGTCCGAAACAGCCGTTGAGCTACGCTTTCAGTTCTTTCTCGTTCTCTTGTCATGTCTGCTTTGTTCGCTGCTATTCTATTTCTATACCTTATATTTTATAGGAGAGTCCTTCATACTTCGTTCTCCCTATTATCTGATCCTGATATATTGGGGCATTTTCATAGCCTATTATGTGCTGAAGGTTCTTCTTTATTCGATTACCAATTTAGTACTGTTTGATGGTAAAAGAAATAAACAATGGCTGCGCTCTTTCTTGTTTATTGTAAGTGCAGAGGGCGTTTTTATGTTTCCTGTCATGATGGTGAAAGGATATTTCGATATTTCCATGTTCAGTGCCTCTGTTTATGCCGTTGTAGTGTTGATAATCATTAAAATATTGACTATTTATAAGTGCTACAACATCTTTTTTAAACGAAATGTCGTTAAATTACAAATTATTTTGTACTTTTGTGCGCTCGAAATGGTACCATTTCTTTTACTATGGAGCGTTTTGAACGCTACGGCGAACATGTTGAAAATAAATTTTTAGGACATCGATGATAAAGAAAATCTTGGTTTCACAACCAAAGCCTTCAAGTGAGAAGTCACCATATTATGATATTGCGTCAAATTATGGGGTAGAACTGGTATTCCGTCCTTTTATCAAAGTGGAGGGAATAACAGCAAAAGAGTTTCGTGCGCAGAAAGTTAACATCCTTGACTATACTGCCGTAGTTTTCACATCTCGCCATGCTATTGATAATTATTTCACGCTGGCAAAGGAGATGCGTATCACTATTCCTGAGGATATGAAGTATTTCTGTGTGACAGAGACCATCTCACTTTATATACAGAAATATGTCCAGTATCGTAAGCGCAAGGTGTTCTTTGGTACAACAGGTAAGATTGATGACCTGATTCCTACGATGACAAAGCATAAACAGGAGAAATACTTGGTGCCAATGAGCGATGTGCATAACGACAGTGTAGCTCAGATGCTTGACGCTAAGAAATTGAAGCATCGTGAGTGTGTGATGTATCGTACTGTGAGCAATGATTTTACTCCCGAGGAAATAAAGAACTTCGACTATGATATGCTGATTTTCTTCAGCCCTGCAGGTATTGAGGCGCTTACGAAGAACTTCCCCGATTTCAACCAGGGGGAGATAGCCATTGCTACCTTTGGTCCTGCAACAGCCAAGGCTGTAAAGGATGCAGGTCTTCGCCTTGATTTGGAGGCTCCTATGGAGAAGTATCCTTCAATGACCAGTGCCTTACAGCATTTCCTGCTGGAGAAACAAGGATAAGATAATATGCTTAACACCGGGCGTTCATTGTTTTCAAAACAGGAGCGCATGGTCAGCAGACAGCTGATAGAGACGCTCTTTAGTGGTGGAGGCAGCCACTCTCTGGTAGCTTTTCCGCTGCGTGTGGTCTATATGGTTAGAGAGCGTCAGCAGGGGGAGGTACCCGTGCAGTTGCTGATAAGTGTTCCTAAAAAGCATTTCAAACATGCTGTTGATCGCAACAGGGTAAAGCGTCAGATTCGTGAGTCCTACCGTCGTCATAAGGAATTGCTTACAGGTTCACTGCCAGACAATCAGCAGTTGCTGATGGCTTGTGTGTGGTTGTCTGACTGTCATGAGGCATCCTCTTCCATCGAGCAGAAGTTGGTATCGTTGATGCGTCGAATTGGTGAGAAGCTATGAAGCAGTTGCTACATTATCTGTCACGAGCACTCGTTTGGTTGCTTTTAGTGCCCATCCGGTTCTATCAGATTTGTATCTCGCCATTGTTGGGACCTTCGTGTCGCTTTACCCCCACCTGTAGCGAGTATGCCCGACAAGCTCTTATTAAGCATGGACCTTTTAAAGGGTTGGCTTTGGCGGTATGGCGTATCTTGAGATGTAATCCCTGGGGCGGTTCAGGCTATGACCCAGTGCCGTGAGAATTGATAATTGAAAAATGATAAAAGAAAATTATAAATGAAGAACTTTGTTGAAGAACTGAAATGGCGCGGTATGCTGGCACAGATGATGCCAGGAACGGAAGAACTGCTCCAAAAAGAAATGGTAACGGCCTATCTGGGTACCGACCCTACGGCCGATTCACTCCATATCGGTCACCTTTGTGGTATCATGATGCTGCGTCACTTGCAGCGCTGTGGTCATAAGCCCATTATCCTGGTGGGTGGTGCTACCGGTATGATTGGTGATCCCTCGGGCAAGTCGCAGGAACGCAACCTGCTGAACGAGGAGACTCTTCGTCATAACCAAGAGTGCATCAAGGCACAGGTGTCTAAGTTCCTGGACTTTGAGTCGAAGGATGCTAACGCCGCTGAGATGGTGAACAACTATGACTGGATGAAAGATTTCACCTTCTTGGATTTTGCCCGTGAAGTAGGTAAGCACATCACGGTGAACTATATGATGGCTAAGGACAGTGTTCAGCAGCGTCTGAACGGTACGGCGCGCGACGGTCTCAGCTTTACAGAGTTCACCTACCAGCTCTTGCAGGGTTACGACTTCCTTTATCTCTATCAGCACAAGAACTGTAAATTGCAGTTGGGCGGTAACGACCAGTGGGGTAACATTACTACTGGAACGGAACTGATCCGTCGTACTTTGGGCTATGAGAACGAAGCCTTTGCCCTGACCTGTCCGCTGATTACCAAGAGCGACGGTAAGAAGTTCGGTAAGACCGAGTCCGGAAATATCTGGCTCGACCCCAAGCGTACTACCCCGTATAAGTTCTATCAGTTCTGGCTCAATGTCAGCGACGACGATGCCGAGAAGTATATCAAGATCTTTACTTCGTTAGAGAAGGAAGTCATTGACGCCCTTGTTGAGGAGCACAAGCAGGATCCTGGTCGTCGTGTACTGCAAAAGCGTCTTGCTGAGGAGGTAACATGTTTGGTAAGTCAACCAAAGAGGGATTGGAGAAACTTGACGAGCAGACTTTCCTTGATGTGTTTGACGGTGTGCCTCAGTTCGAGGTTTCTAAGGATCAGTTAGGTCAGCCTGCTATTGAAATGTTCACCACTGTAGCTCCTGTGTTCCCTTCAAAAGGTGAGATGCGTAAGATGGTGCAGGGTGGTGGCGTATCGCTGAATAAGGAGAAACTCACCGATCAGAACCGTCCTGTTACCAGTGATGATTTGATCGACGGTAAGTATCTGCTTGCACAGCGAGGTAAGAAGAATTATTATCTGCTCATTGTTAAATGAGAAATGAGGAATGAGAAATGAGGAATTGAAATGATAAAATGATTAAATGAGGAAGTGCTCCACATCAGCGGAAAGCATTTCTTCATTTCTTAATTTACATTTTTCATTCATCATTTCTCATTTCTCATTTAAAAATTTGGCTGTAATCCAAATTTTTATTATCTTTGCACCCGTTAACAGCACGATTGTCCAATGGTGTAATGGTAGCACAACAGGTTTTGGTTCTGTTTGTGGTGGTTCGAATCCGCCTTGGACAACGATAATAACTTAAGGAAGTCAATCAGGCTTCCTTTTTTAGTGCCCGTTTATCAGCGTTTTTTTCTTCCAAATGGGAGAATAATTGGATTTTTTTCGTATCTTTGCACCGAATCTTTAACTTAAATACGTATTTATTATGGCACTACTAATCGCAGAAACACCAGTACGGATTTTCTTGCAAACTTGCAAGGAGGTCCGATTGTTTTTTGCCCATACATTTGTGACCATCCACTGCTGATAATGATAATAATAACAATAATAAACTAAACAAAAATAACGATATGAAGACAACACAACGACAATCATCGTGGCCAGCGTGCCAAAGGGCGGGGGCTACACAGAGAAAGAACAGGCACGGAGGCTTCGGGCTGCAAGTGCTCGTCGCCGTGCTGATGCTGCTCGTGGCGGGGGTAACTCCGGCGTGGGCAGAGGATTGGTATGTGGAAAAAACACTCTGGGATAAAGAGTATAACGTCAAGTTCACAGCGCAAAAATATCACTACTTGGCAGATTTTACCAACCCCTATTTTTGGACTTCCGACTTTTTCAACATGGACAATTGGCATACCTATTGGGAATTCTATATTAAGGCATATTTCTATTCAGATGCCATTTTAGATGAGGCTAATAACAGATTCGTCGGTGAAATATCCGTGGTCACCTCCGACGATGTGGAGCATTTAGTTGCCACATGGTCTCATGAAAAAACTGATAAAACGTACGCGGTTTCTAATAAGTTGGTTGACGATACATGGGGTAATATATTGGTGGTGCTCGCTCCAGACGTTGATGATAAAACCTGTTTGGTACGTTATGCACCCAGCGCTCAGGCTTATAAGGACGGTGTAAAGCGCATCGTTATGAAACATACCGTCTATAATGTATTGAGGCATGGAGGACCCATGTATTGGGTGAAATACGAGAAAGATCTCCAATTCACTGGCATTGCAGCGGACAAACCAATGCCCAACCTCACGATAGACTGGGACACTGAGGGCAATCTGACCTACAAGGCAACGGGCGTACCCTATAGTTCAGCAGGAAGTTTTGAAGACGAATTCTACACCCTCGACCTGTACTACTACGATAATGGCAAGAAACACAGCAATGCCTCCTTTGGCAACATGAATGATGGTTTCACCATCTCAAATGCGAATAAAGACAAACGGTTAATGGACGTTGCATTCAGTTACTGGCCCCTGACCACATCAACCGCATCGGCCACGGGGGCCTACACCGTGCCTGTCTATATAAGTTATCAGGGAGGTTTCGAGTATGACACGAATTTCAGTGTTTGGGATCCCGGCATACCTGGTTATAGGGGTTTCAAGCAAGTTTTCAGACCAAGCCAACCAACGGTGGCACACGGTTTCATCAAGCCCTACACGCGGCCTAAATCGGTGACGGTAGAGTTTGACAAATGGAACAAGAAGAACATTGTGAAGTGGACGCGTCAGGAGAAGGTGACGGGCTACAACGGATTGAATACGATGGACGTTGAGTGCCGCAACGACGGCAAGTGGTATGTCATCCGCTACGAAAAGGGAAAGGCGGCGGATAACTACGAGCTTGTCGGCTCGCTCGAAGGCAATGCCTCACAGTCGTACCTGACAGACGAGAAAATCATCTATGGCAAGCAGTACGTCTATCGCGTCATCTTCCTGCCCTCGATATTGGAGAGCAAGTACAAGGACAACCTTACTAAGCTACCCGGCTACAATCGCACGCACAACAATACCGACCTGTGGGAAGAGCAGTCTGGGAGCACCAAGTTGAACGTGCCCATCACGCTGACGCAGGACAAGACCTACGACAAGGATGTGTTCCTGAAGTGGCAGTACAGCATCCCCCTCAATGGGCTGGCGTGGACTATTGAATATAAGAAGACCGGTGAGAAGACGTGGCTCTCCAAGACCGAGACCATACCCGTCGACCCCAACCAGACGGAGGCGAGCGCCCACTTCAGCGGAACGGTATGCGACCCCATCACCTACCGCATCAAAACCTCCGTGGACGAAGATGTCATCTACAGCGACACCCTCTCTACCACCCTGCCGTCGGGCAGCTACATCAGCGATGTGACCGCCACGACAGGAACAGAGGAGACGGAGGTCAAGGTGAAGTGGAAGGTGAAGAACCCCGACATTGTCAACGACATCTACTACCGCGTGCTGCGCCGCCCCATCGGTGCTGAAGGTCCCGACAGCTGGACGGAGCTGACCAGCAGCGTCCACGGCACGGCAACGGAATATGAATATACTGACACGCGCCCCTTGGCCGGTACCTACTATGAATATACGGTGGAAGCCTTTGGTGCCAAGTGCGGCGACCAGTTGATGAAGAGCGATGCCGTTGTCACCCCCGGCTTCTCGCAGGCCCGCGGCACCATCACGGGCCACATCTCCTTCGGCTCGGGCACGGCGGTAGCAGGCGTCAGGGTGAACCTCGTCAAGTCGAGCACCGACGAGGCTAACAGCCAGCCGCAGTTCCTCTCGCGCCGCATCGACGGCGAAGGGGCGGGTCTGCAGTGGCGCGCCAACAGCGAGAAATATGACAATGTGCTCAACGGCCAGCAGCCGCTGACCTTGCAATTGTGGGCCCGCCCGCAGAGTACGCTTGCCGGCGGTGCCGCCCAGCAGCAGCTGCTGCAGTTGGCCGGTGCCCTGGAGTTGGGCGTGAAAGAGTCTGGAGGCCATTTCCACCTCTATGCCATCGACCGCTCGAAGGGCGGCACGACGGTGAAGGAGTTCACCAACCTCGTGTTCGATGACACCGACTTCACCCACGTCGCTGCCACCTACAGCGGCGGCACATGGACTTTCTACGTAGGTTCGGAGACCCTGCAGAAAGCCACCATGACGGTGGCTGCCACCACGTGGAATGCCGTCAGCAGCACCACCGCCACCCTGCCCACGCTGAGCCTGGGCGGTCCGGCAGCTACACGCTCGCAGGGCAGCGGCTTTAAGGGCTTTGTGGATGACGTGCGCCTGTGGCAGCGTGCCCTCACCGAGGCAGAGATTACCGAGAACTACATCCGCATCCAGGGCGGCACGGAGAGCGGCATGGTGCTCTACTGGCCCTTCGACGAGGGACTGAGCGTGCAGCGCTACGCCTTCGACATTGCCCGTCAGGACGGCCTCTACCAGCTGAACCACCCCGAGGTGGGCGTCAACGTGGTGCCCGACGCCAGCTGTCCGCAGCACCTGAAGCTCTACGGCATGACCGACAGCGAGGGTGACTATATCATCAAAGGTGTGCCCTTCCAGCAGGGCGGTACCAACTACAAGATAGTGCCCGAGCTGGGTGTCCATGAGTTCTCGCCCGTCACGCGTACCATGTTCGTCAGTCCGACGAGCCTGACCGCCAACAAGACTTCGAGGACGTGTCGAGCTTCCCTATGCAGGGACGTATCACCTACGCCGGCACCAACATCCCCGTGGAGGGCATACAGTTCTACGTGGACGGACAGCTGCAGACCAACGACGGCGAGGTGCAGCAGACCGATGCCAATGGCCGCTACCTGATCAGCGTGCCCATCGGCCAGCACTATGTGGAGGCCAAGCTTGGCGAGCACACGATGGTGGGCAAGGGCCGCTTCCCGCTGACGGGCAAGTACGAGTTCAACGCCCCTGTAACCTACGATTTTCAGGACTCTACGCTGGTCAACTTCGTGGGCCGTGTGGGCGGCGGTGAGCGCAACGACACGCTGGCCGTAGGCTTCGGCGCCTCGAAGAACAACATCGGCACGGCCCGCATCACGCTGAAGCTGAACAACGAGAGCCTGCTCTTCAACTACTATAACGACCAGGTGGGCACCGAGGAACGCCCCTTCCAGAGCGACACCACCGCCATCCAGAGCACCGCATGGGCAGGCAAGGGCAGCGACGCCAAGTACATCTATATAGACACAGACCCGAAGACGGGCGAGTTCTCGGCCCTGCTGCCGCCGCTGAAATACATCACCAAGAGCATCATGCTGAAGAACAACAGGGACAACATCGAGTTCACCACGCTGCCGCAGATAGACCTGAGCAACGTGCTGAAGGAGATGACCGACTCGCTGTTGCAGGTCAACGAGCAGGGCGACTCGGTATGGCACAACTACACGTACAACACCAAGATGGTGAAGACCCACTATGCTGAGCCCCGGATGGACATCAGTCAGCCGGGCAGTCCCGCCGGTGTGTTCGGCATGAAGGAATACAAGGGCGAGGACGCACTGGGCAAGTTCACCATCAGCGACCTGTGGACCGACGACAACGGTGCCGTCAGCTATAAGTACGGCTATCCCATCTACCAGATGGGCGACGAATACCAGATGAAGGTCTTCGGCTACGAGACCTACCACAACTACGACGGTGCAGAGGTTGTCACCGACACCATCAAATTGGCGGGCCAGGTGGTCACCGTCGCCAACGAAATGAGCAACGTGCAGCAGATTATTGCCGTGGTGACCGACGAGAGCAACAACCAGCAGGTGGGACAGGTGTACGACCTGAAGATGAACCAGCTGGTACTCGATGCCGACGGCTGCTATACCTTCAAGTGGCACACCGGCGCACCCAACGTGGTG
>CACXSA010000031.1 GCA_902770195.1 uncultured Prevotellaceae bacterium | reverse complement strand
ATGAAGGTGGCGGTCAGCAGAACCAAACGTAACCAGCAGCCTTTCAAGAGTCACTATCTGCGCATCGTCTATGAAGACCGATGGTTGATAGTCATTGAAAAGCAGCCTGGTATTCTCTCTATGGCAGCAGGTCATTCGACGCTGAATGTGAAATCCGTGCTGGATGACTATTTCCGCAAGTCACGTCAGAATTGTCGTGCGCATGTCGTTCATCGGTTAGATCGTGACACCTCTGGCCTGATGGTCTATGCCAAGGATATGGATACTGAACAGATCTTGGAACACCATTGGCACGAAATAGTCTATGACCGTCGTTATGTTGCAGTGCTTAGTGGCGAGATGGAACAAGACGAGGGGACGATAGAAAACTGGCTCAAGGACAATAAAGCCTATGTCACCTATTCATCACCTGTTGACAATGGCGGCAAACTGGCGATTACCCATTTCCATGTCATGGACCGCACCACGGAACATTCCCTGGTAGAGTTTAAGTTGGAAACAGGTCGTAAGAATCAGATACGCGTCCATGCGGCAGACATGGGACATCCTGTCTGTGGAGATAGCAAATACGGAAATGGTGATGACCCTATCCATCGTCTCTGCTTGCATGCCTGGCTGTTGTGCTTTTATCATCCTGTCACGCGTCAACCCATGGAGTTTGAGACTACCGTGCCTGCTGCGTTCAGACATTTGTTTAAATAAATGATAGAAATTAATTGACAGATGGAAACAAATATTACCTATTATGTCGCCCTGCTGGTACTGATTGTAATTGGCTTTGTAGTCGTTAAGAAAGTGGCCTCTTGCCTCATCAAGAGCATTATAACCATCGTACTCGTTGCCATTGGGGTGGCAGTCTATTATTTTTACTTAAAGTAACAGTCCTATGCTGACGCACAGTCCGTAAACCATCATGTTGCGGGCTGTTTCTTCCAGGCATGTATTCAGTTCCCTGCCATGGTTGATACGTTTCATCTTCAACCATGTAAAGAAGTGTAGCAACAGGTAGAGTAGGGGAAGGATGAATGCCAGCACATGTCCGTTCATCCAGAAGATGATGCCCAAAAGCACGGCAGTGACGCCTAGACACAGGTAGAAACGTTCCGACGCAGCGGCTCCAATATATACCACCAGTGTTTTTTTACCATCCCGCTCATCATTCTCACGGTCCCTGTAGTTGTTCACCATTAACAGTCCGTCAATCACCAGTCCACAGGCCACGGAGGCTATAAACACTTCCCATGTTAATGTGTGTAACTGGACATAATAGATGGTACAAACAGGAATAATGCCAAAGAACACTAACACCAGCACATCTCCCAGTCCGATGTATGACAAGTGGGTGGTATATAGAAAACAGAATACAACGCATAAGGCACCAATGAGCAGCATCTCTATTCCTCCGTAGAAAACCACAGGAAGTCCTATCAGACAGGCTATGATGGTAGTGGTGGCAATGGCAATCTTCATCGATTCAATGCTGACCCATCCCTGTGTACAGGCTCTTAATGGCCCTAATCGTGTGGCTGCGTCATCATTTCCTTTGGCATAGTCAAAGAAGTCGTTGATGAAGTTTGCATTCACCTGCATAACCATGGCAAACAGTGCACAGAGAATAGCTGAAGTGATGTGAAAAGCCTCGCCACCATACTCTTTTGCATCTGTCCAGGCCAGTGCAAGCCCAATCATCACAGGCACCATCGCTCCCGACAGTGTCTTGGGGCGTGAAGCCAATATCCAGGCTTGCCATGAATTCTGTTTTATATTTTTTTCGTCCATAACGCGTGCAAAGTTACATTTTTTTTCTTATCTTTGCAAGCGATATGATGACAAATAATCCTTCTCTCGATCTAATTGAGTTTATTGAGACTCAGATATTACCTCAATATGCTCATTTCGACAAAGCTCATAATATGGAGCATGTGACTCGTGTGATACGTTCTTCCCTGGCATTAGCACGTACCACGGGAGCAGATATCAACATGGCCTATACGGTTGCTGCATATCATGATTTAGGTCTCTCGGGACCTCGTGCCATCCATCATATCACGAGTGGGAAGATACTGATGGCTGATGTTCGTCTGAAGCGCTGGTTCTCTCCTGAGCAGATTAAGATGATGAGGGAAGCCGTGGAAGACCATCGCGCTTCCGCTTCTCGTGCTCCTCGCAGCATCTATGGTAAGATAGTGGCAGAGGCAGACCGCGACCTGGACCCGGAGCATGTCATTCGTCGCACCATACAGTTTGGTCTCTCCAACTATCCCGAACTTGATATCGAAGGGCATTGGCACCGTTTCATGAAACACATGGACGAGAAATACAGCGTTAATGGCTATATCCATCTCTGGATACAAGGAGGAGAAAACGAGCGCAAACTCGAAGAATTGCGCTCGTTGATAGTCAGTCCCGCTAAGATGCGTGAGGTCTTCGACCGCCTCTTTGTCTTACTTCTTTGACCTAAAGGTACAAAGCGACTTCGTCGATTACTTACTTCTTTGACCTAAAGGTACAAAGCGACTTCGTCGATTACTTACCTCTTACCTCTTACCTCTAACCTCTTACTTCTTACCTCTTACCTCTTACTTCTTACCTCTTACTTCTTTTAATTATAGAAATTCCAGCTCACGCCCACTCTTAATACCCTCGTATTGGTGGGGTAGTGTGGTGTCAGGAAATATTCCTTCGAACCCGATCCGGCATTCACATGACTCATGGCAATGAAGAAACGGGTACGTTTCAGGTGCATATTGGCATAGACGTCAATATAGGGATAGCCACCAATTTCCTTTCTGCTCTCCGCATTCTTTTGAATGGCAAACTGTCCGATTTGCGGCAGATAGTCGGGTGCCTCATATTTCGTGAAATAGGTGGCACATCCGCCAAACTCCACCAGCAGCACCTTGGCAATACGGAACTTCAGGTATAGATTGGTGAAGATATTCAGACTGGGAAGGGGCAACACGTCTTTGTTACTGGAATTCTGGTAGGTCACCACATTCTCCCAGTTCAGCACACCCAACGTAAAGTCCTGCTTGAGTTGGGCGGTCAGCACATTGATGTTTCCACTCTCTTGGAAAACACCACCGGTCAGCTGTTCGCGACCTGTCGAAGTGGTATTATAGCTCATGCCGTAGTAGATGTAGTTCTGTAATTCCTCTACTGCCACTCTTAGCTTCGTTCTCGTCTTGTCATAGGAAAACAGTCCCTCGATGTGTGTCCTTGTCTCAGAACTCAGGCTTTGGCTC
Organism: uncultured Prevotellaceae bacterium; assembly: GCA_902770195.1. Lineage (GTDB taxonomy): Bacteria > Bacteroidota > Bacteroidia > Bacteroidales > Bacteroidaceae > Prevotella. The sequence goes on along the minus strand of CACXSA010000031.1, from coordinate 34,769 downwards.
CACATCAGGTGTTTCGACAGGTAGTTCTCATGGAAATAGCTGGGCTTGGTACGATGGAAGAAAGCCTTGGCGGCCAGTCTTACGGTGTCTCCCCATAGCTTGAAGTTAAGGTCGGTATTGAAATCTATGGCAAGGGCTCCCGACTGCATTCCTGTCACACCGATTTCTGCTGCCAGGTTGAAATGGAAGGTCTTGCCTTGTGTCTTCGACAACTGACCACCTACGTTCAGGCAGTGTTCCGAGTGTTTTGCCAGATAGTAGTTGGTGGCTCCTTCTAATACCGCAGGCATCTTATAGTTGCGCATCTCGTAGGATAAGAAGCCCTTCAGTCCGGCTTTCATATATTTGTTGAAACCTTCCAGCAGGGCCAGTCCAAAGGTGTTCTTCACCGACAGGTACTTATACTTGTCGTTGATACCGACACCTCCAAAGTTCCCTTCGTCGTCAGTATCATAGAACGTGTCAGCATAGTAGTCCTGTGGGGTCAGTGCGGCATTATACCTTCTGTCATAGTTATTGAGGTCTAAGGTATGGATAATACTCGTCACCGGCACATATTCTCTCTTCATCGTGGCATCGATGGAGTCTTGTATGGCTTTCGCTGCCATCAGACTGTCCATAGCTTCCTGCGATTCCACTTTGACACGGGTAGTGTCTGCCGCTGCTCCCTTTTGTTGCCCTGGCTCATCACCCATAATCTTGGCATGCTCCGGTCTTCCTTTGGGAGCCTCCTTGACAGGCTCGTTTCTCTTCCTGCCTAACGACTCATCCCTACTGTCCTCTTTCTTCATGGCCTCCCGCTGCTCCTTATTCTTCGCAGAAGCTTGGGCAAACTGACGAGCCTTGATCTCTTCCTCCGTCATTTTCACTTTCCGGTAGAATCCGATGTTGTAACGGTGTGAGAAGAACAGATGTTGTGAGTCGTTATGATTGAAGTTCCTCGACAGGACGGTAGGTATCTCTTCCTCAGAATACTGGGTGGTCTCCAACTCGGGGTGGGTGATATAGTTGTCATTGACAATACCACCATTCTCTGTAGCCTTTCTGTGATAGGCAGACCCCAGGAAGTGCATCTGGTACCGGTCACCTACATACGTAGCATACAACGAGGCTCTGAAGTGTGACTGGGCCTGGTTCTGGTAATAGCCTCTGGCATAGTAATAGTCCAGGTCGAAGCCCATACCCAGTCGTTTTCCGGCATTGATACCGAATTTGGCATCAATATGATCCTCGCCATGCTGCTTGTCACCGCAGTTGTCATAACTGATATTGGTATAGGGAGACAGCGTGTTCAGATACAGGAAATCTTCCGGTTCCTTGGTGGTATAGTCGTATGGATCGGTGAAGAAAAATTCACTGAACGGTCTGCGGTCAATGAAAATACGGTTGATGCGCGCCGTGTAGTTGCTTCCTGTCGAGTTGTACTCTCCATACATGCCCGTATTATAGATGCTGTTCTGGTAGAGATGTGGCATCGTGTCCAGTTCTGCCTTACGGATGTCTCCGAACCTCCTATCTACCGTCCATGCCCAGACACCTTTGGGAATTTGCTTGTTATTCTTTGTCGAGTCCCTGTTGTTGGGGTTGAACGCACCATTCTCATTCCTTTGAGTAACGTTGCCAAACTCGTCCATTTCATTATACACTTGAGCCTGCAGCTGAAAGACAGTGCAGGCTACAAGGGTGAGTATCAGGAATCTCTTCTTAGTCTTCATTTTTTTTCATCATTCTCAATGCAGACTCCGTAAACTTAATCATCATGGAGCCTAAGATAACATAGATGCCTGTCTCGCGCGATACCTTATAAAACAGAAACATACCGGCAATAGCACCTATGATAAACAGGAAGTTCAGCCAGTTGCGTAGAACCTTGATATTCATTTCAGCAACGACTCAAACTTGTTAAACAGGAAGTCTTTGCGGTCAATAGTCTTTCTGCGGAACTTTCCAGAACCGGGATACAGCCTGGTATTCTTCTTGTTCACTGCCTCATCGTCGGTAATCCAGTTTTCTGCTGAGTAACGCTGGGGATTGCGTTCCTCTTCATACAGATAGCGTATATGACTCATCTCCACATCTACACCGCCATCCTTGCATTCCGCTTTCAGGGCATAGTACAGACGCGTGCGGTCCAGTACGAGTGCAGTAGCCTTGAATACCAGCCATTCCTCGAAACTGGCTACCAACTCATGGTGCTGAGCGTCTTCTGTCACCAGTTTACTGTTCTCCAACTGGTTCTTCTCTTTGGTCATCTTCTCCATATACTGGTGAAGAATGTCATAAATCTGGGCAGCTGTTTTTCCTGGTGCGTCAATGTGTGTGGAGAACACCACCTTGCCATTGACCTCGGGAACAGCCCCTCTCAGGTATTTGGCATTGGGGTTCACCTTTACCTTGGCAACTTCCTCCTGTTCGTCCACTTCGGGCTTCTCCCAGGTATTATCCTGTGCCCATAAGGTCATAGGCACCAGCATGAACATGGTAAACAATAACTTTTTCATCGTCTTCTCGTTTAATTTCGTGCAAAAATACGAATTATATTTCATATTCGTGCAATTTTTAGTTATTTTAATTCTAATTCCTTTTGTAAACGGATGATTTCGTCGCGATATTGGGCGGCCTGAAGGAAATCCAGTTTCTTGGCAGCTGCTTTCATCAACCTTGTGGTCTCTGCGATACTCTTTTCCAGTTGGGGACGCGTCATGCGCTCTATGATAGGGTCAGCGGCAAAGGCAGCTTCGGGTTTTTGACTGCTGGCATGGGACTCTTGCCCATTGGCGGCTTTTTCCAGTTCTACCAGTGATACGGTCAGTGCCTTCTTAATCTGGGTGGGCGTAATACCATGTTCCTCGTTGTATTGCAGCTGTTTACGACGACGGCGCAAGGTCTCGTCGATGGTCAGCTGCATGGAAGCAGTGATGGTATCAGCATACATGATCACCTTGCCGTTCACATTTCGTGCGGCACGTCCTGCTGTTTGTGTCAGACTGCGATGGGAACGCAGGAATCCCTCTTTGTCAGCGTCCAGGATAGCTACAAGCGACACCTCAGGAAGGTCCAGCCCTTCTCTCAGCAGGTTTACACCCACCAGCACGTCAAACGTTCCGTTACGCAGGTTCTCCAGTATCTTCACACGTTCCAGTGTCGTTACCTCACTATGGATATATGCTGTCTGGATGCCGTGGTTCAGCAAGTATTCGCTGAGCTCCTCTGCCATGCGCTTGGTCAGCGTGGTCACCAAGATGCGCTCTTTGTGGTGAATACGTGACTGAATCTCGTCCATGAGGTCGTCTATCTGGTTTTCTGTCGGTCTTACCTCTATTTCCGGGTCTAACAGTCCCGTAGGTCGGATGAGTTGCTCTACCACCACACCCTCAGCAGCTTGCAACTCATAGTCTGCAGGTGTTGCAGAGACGTAGATGACCTGATGAGTCATCTCCTGGAATTCCTCAAAGCGCAAGGGCCTGTTGTCGAAGGCAGCAGGCAGGCGGAAACCATATTCCACCAGATTGGTCTTCCTCGCGCGGTCCCCGCCATACATGGCTCCTATCTGTGGAACACTCACATGACTCTCGTCAATGACCATCAGGTAGTCTTCTGGGAAGAAGTCCAACAGGCAATAAGGACGTTCTCCTGCTTCCCGACCGTCAAAATAGCGCGAATAGTTCTCAATACCGGAGCAGTGTCCCAGTTCCTTGATCATCTCCATGTCATATTCCACGCGTTCCTTGATGCGCTGTGCCTTGATGGGGTCACCCATCTCTTCAAAGAAGGCTATTTGCTTCACCAGATCGTCCTGAATATGTCGGATGGCGATGTTTGTCTGCTCCTGCGTGGTCATAAAGAGGTTGGCAGGATACAGTTTATATTCCTCAAAGGTGGCGAGCCTCCTCATGGTGACGCTGTCCAGCTCCTCTATCTGGTCTATCTCGTCATCCCAGAAAGTAACACGGAGAATCACCTCGTTATAGGCCATGGCGATGTCTATGGTATCTCCTTTCACCCGGAAGGCTCCTCGCTTCAGTTCGAGGTCGTTTCTGACATACAATGCAGCAACCAGTTTTCTTAACATGGCATTCCGGTCTAATATCTGTCCGCGGTGAATTTCAATGATGTTTTCATTTAGGGCAACAGGACTTCCCATACCGTAAATACAGGAAACTGAAGATACAACGATAACATCTTTTCTTCCTGACATTAAAGCACTTACTGCGCGCAGTCTTAACCTGTCTATTTCTTCGTTAATAGCCAGATCTTTTTCGATATAGGTGTCGGTATGGGGCAGATAGGCTTCTGGCTGGTAGTAGTCATAATAACTTACATAATACTCTACGGCATTCTCGGGAAAGAAACCCTTCATTTCCTCATACAACTGGGCCGCCAGTGTCTTGTTGTGCGACAAGATTAGCGTGGGTTTGTTCACGTTCGCTATCACGTTGGCAATGGTGAATGTCTTTCCAGAGCCCGTCACACCTAATAGTACTTGGGCCTTGTCACCGCGCTCCAGACCGTCTGTCAGTTGTCTGATAGCCTCCGGCTGATCACCTGTCGGTTGGTATTTTGATGTTAATTGGAAGTTCATATCTTGCAAAGGTACTAATTAATCTTTAATTTTTCATGTTTAATCTTTAATTTTTCCCAAAAACCTTTGTTTTTCAGTGGAAATTGCTTAATTTTGCACGTCAAATTGCAAGATAATGAATGTAAAATGTATCCTCTTAGGTTGTCTGTCGCTCTTGTTGACGGGTTGTGCGAGTCAGTTTAACCGTGTCTATAAGTCGCAGGACAGAGCTTATAAATATGAATATGCCAAGGAGTGCTTTGCCATGGGGAAGTACCAGAACTGTGCAACGCTCCTTCAGGAGGTGGTGACCGCCCAAAAAGGTCGTAGTAATGCCCAGGAGAGCCTTTATCTGCTAGGAATGGCGCAATATGGTAACCGTGACTATGATGCTGCCAGTGCCACATTCCGCAAATATTATAGCAGTTATCCTAAGGGTGATTTTGCTGAGCAGGCCTCGTATTATATCGGAAAGTCACTCTATGAAAGTGTTCCGGAGCCTCGTCTGGACCAGAGTCCTACCATTGCATCCATCAATGCTTTCCAGAATTTCCTCGACAATTTCCCCGATTCTCCCCGTCGTGATGAAGCACAGCAGGCTCTCTTCAAACTCCAGGATAACCTGGTACAGAAAGAATACCTCTCTGCCAAGCTCTACTATAACCTTGGGGGGTATTTCGGTAATATCAATTCTAATACAGAGTCTAACTATGAGTCGTGTATCATCACGGCACAGAATGCCTTGAAGGCCTATCCTTATTCGGATTTCCGTGAAAAGTTCTCCGTTCTTATCATGAAGAGCAAGTTCCAACTGGCTGAGAACAGTTCGGAAGAAAAGCGCATCGAACGTTATCGTGATGCTGAGGATGAGTGCTACGGTTTCCTCAATGAGTTCCCAGACTCGAAGGAATGTGCCACTGCCCAGAAATATATCGTCAAGTGCAAGAAAATCACAGGCGATTAATACAAGGTCGCGATTAAGTGAGAACAGGGCAAAGTTTACTTTAGCTATGTCGAACGTAAGCGAGCTCGATGTGAAACATCAATAGTAAAATAATCAAATAGTCAATCAAATAGTAAAATTGTCAAATTGTCAAATTGTCAAATAGTAAAATTGTCAAATTAAAATATGGATTACAAGAAATCAAAAGCACCGGTCAACACCGTAACACGTAACATTATGGATCTCTGCGACGAGACGGGTAACATCTACGAGAGTGTAGCCATCATCTCCAAGCGAGCCAATCAGATTAGTATTCAGATTAAGGAGGATCTCTCCAAGAAACTGGCAGAGTTCGCTTCCTATAACGACTCCCTTGAGGAAGTCTTCGAGAATCGTGAGCAAATAGAGATCTCCCGTTATTACGAGAAATTACCTAAACCCACGCTGTTGGCTACCCAGGAGTTTGTAGAGGATAAGATTTACTGGCGTGACCCTGTTCGTGAACAACAGCAGGAGAGCTTCGAATAAGCTTATGATACAGCGTAAACAAACCCTGTTCCTGTTGGTGGCTGCCATCTTGGGACTCGTGTTTTGGCTGTCATGGCCGCTTTTCGTCCTGCAGGCATTAGCCTCTGCCATCAGCCTTTACACCATATTTATATATAAGAAGCGTCCTCGTCAGGCCACCCTTTGCTTGGTGACCATCCTGCTTCATTTCGGATGGTACATCCTCTTGGCAGCCCTCATCCATCAAGGCAAGGCAGATCCCAATCTTCCGATTGTTGCCTGCTTCCCCCTCATCGCTGCCATCTTATGCTATATGGCACGTAAGGCCATCCTGGCAGATGAGCGGTTGGTCAAAGCCGCGGATAGAATACGGTAAACAGTAAGAGATAAGAAAAAAATAAGGTGTTCGTTTGAACACCTTATTTTTATCACTTTTCACTTATCACTTTTCACTTTTCACTTATCACTTTTCATTTTTCATTTTTCATTTTTCACTTATCACTTTTCACTTATCACTTTTCACTTATCACTTTTCATTTTTCATTTTTCATTTTTCACTTATCACCTCTGCGCCTTCAGCGCAGCAATCGACTCCTTCAGTGCCGTAATCTTCTCTTCTGAGTCATGCTGCTTCTTACGCTCCATGGCTACTACAGCCTCAGGTGCATTCGCAACAAAGCGCTCGTTCGAGAGCTTCTTCATCACACCGGCCAGGAAACCTTCCAGGTGTTTCAGTTGAGCTTCTTGCTTTTCAATCTCCGCATCCACGTCAATCATGTTACCCAGAGGAACGGCAAATTCTTCGGTACCTACCATAAAGGCACTGGCCGTAGCATCTTTCTCTGCCACCACCTCAATGGCACTGAGGTTTGCCATCTTCCTGATGACGGCGTCGAACGAGGCATGACGGTTTGTACCGACAGCCTGTAGGGTGAGCGCTTCCTTAGGTGCAATATTCTTCTGACTGCGTACCATGCGCACCCCACTGACAATCTGCTTCACATCCTCAATGGCGTCAACAAGAGCTTTGTCTTCTGGGGTGAGTGTGTTCAGCACGAGACTTTCACGCATAATACTCTCGCCCTCCTGACGCTCGTACAATGCCTGCCAGAGTTCTTCCGTGATGAAAGGCATGAAAGGATGTAGCATCTTCAGCAGAACGTCGAAGAAACGCAGCGTGGCTTCATAAGTCTCACGGTCTATAGGCTGTGCCTGTCCGTCGATATAGGCTGGCTTCACCATTTCCAGATACCAACTGGAGAACTCGTCCCAGAACAACTTATAGACAACCATCAAAGCCTCAGAGATACGGTATTTCGAGAAGAGGTCTTGCAGGTCCTCATTGACAGCTTTCAGCTTGGCGTCAAACCATGCCACCGCCGTTTCATTGGCCTTTAATGTTTCTTGTTTAATGTTTCTTGTGTCATCAGCCACCTGCCAGCCTTTTACCAGTCGGAAGGCGTTCCATATCTTGTTGTTGAAGTTACGCCCCTGCTCACAAAGACTCTCGTCAAACAGGATATCGTTACCTGCCGGTGCAGAGAGCATCATACCCATGCGCACACCGTCAGCACCGAATTTCTCTATCAGTTCGATGGGGTCTGGTGAGTTACCCAGCGACTTCGACATCTTACGTCCCAGCTTGTCACGTACGATACCCGTGAAATACACGTGCTTGAAAGGCATCTTTCCTACATACTCGTAACCTGCCATAATCATACGGGCTACCCAGAAGAAGATGATGTCTGGACCCGTAACAAGGTCGGAAGTGGGGTAGTAGTAGGCCAGCTCCTCGCTCTGCGGGTTGTTGATGCCGTCGAACAGGGAGATAGGCCACAGCCAACTGGAGAACCACGTGTCCAGTGCATCCTCGTCCTGGCGCAGGTCTGAGGCTTGCAGATTCGCATTGCCGCTCTTCTCGCGAGCCAGCTCAAGAGCCTTTTCTGCATTCTCGGCTACAACGAATTTCTCCTCGGCGGCAGCAAATTTTTCACTCTTCACTTTTCCCTCTTCACTTTCATAGTAGTATGCCGGAATACGGTGTCCCCACCACAGCTGACGTGAGATACACCAGTCTTGGATATTCTCCAACCAGTTCTTGTAGGTCGTCTTGTATTTCGTGGGATAGAACTTGATCTCATCATTCATGACGGGAGGCAGTGCGATGTCAGCAAAATGCTTCATCTTCAGGAACCACTGCAGCGAGAGACGGGGCTCTATAGCAGTGTCAGGGTTACGCTCGGAGTATCCTACCTTATTAGTATAGTCCTCGATGCGCTCCATCAGTCCTGCCTCCTGCAGATCCTTCGCAATCTGCTTACGACAGTCGAAGCGGTCCATGCCCACATACAGGGGCGACTGCTCTGATATCGTTCCGTCAGCGTTGAAGATGTCGATGGTCTCCAAATTGTGCGTCTTTCCCAGCATGTAGTCGTTGGTGTCATGGGCAGGGGTCACCTTCAGACATCCCGTACCAAACTCGATATCTACATAACGGTCTTCTATGACAGGAATCACACGACCCACCAGGGGTACTATCACCTGACGTCCCTTCAGCCACTGGTTCTTCGGGTCTTTCGGGTTGATACACATGGCGGTATCACCCATGATGGTCTCCGGACGCGTGGTGGCAACCACGGCGTAATAGCCCTTCTCGTCCTTGTGGATAATGTTGCCCTCGGCTTTTAATGTTTCATTTTTAATGTTTAATGTTTCATCTGGGTCTGCCACGTAGTATTTCAAGTGGAAGAGATGACTCTTCTCCTCGCGGTAGATAACCTCCTCCGTGGAGAGGGCTGTCAGTGCCTTGGGGTCCCAGTTGACCATACGCAGTCCACGATAGATAAGTCCCTTGTTGTATAGATCTACAAATACCTTAATGACACTCTTCGAGCGTTTCTCATCCATGGTAAACGCAGTCCTGTCCCAGTCGCAGCTGGCTCCCAGACGACGTAACTGTTTCAGGATGATGCCACCATGCTCGTCCGTCCAGTCCCAGGCATGCTTCAGGAACTCGTCACGCGTCAGGTCGTGCTTCTTGATACCCTGCTCAGCCAACTTCTTGACCACTTTGGCTTCCGTAGCGATAGAGGCATGGTCTGTGCCAGGTACCCAGCAGGCATTCTTGCCTTCCATGCGGGCACGACGTACCAAAATATCCTGAATCGTGTTGTTTAACATGTGTCCCATGTGTAACACACCCGTCACATTGGGTGGTGGGATAACAATCGTGTAAGGCTGACGTTCGTCAGGTTTCGAGGCGAACAGTTTGTTGTCCAGCCAGTACTGATACCATTTCGATTCGACCTCTTTAGGGTCGTATTTACTTGCTAATTCCATAAACCTATTTATAAAACGGGTACAAAGGTACGAATAAGTGAGGAGAAAACCAAACTTTATTTGAGTTTTCTCGAACGGAAGTACTTTCGAACAAAGTTCAAAGGTACGAATTTTTCTTGGCGGCAGCAAATTTTTCACTTTTCACTTTTCACTTTTCACTTTTTTTAGTACCTTTGCAATTTGAAAGCAGTGCTGCGGTCTGTCGCTGGTGCCTTGTGCACGAGAGGAAAGTCCGGGCAGCATAGGACGCTCCACTGGTGAAAATGCCAGCTGTTAGTGATAGCAGGTGTAGGGAGAAGAGAATGACCGCTTCTCACTTTGACCTCGGTCAAAGAAAGTTGTATGGATGGGAACCATTTATATGATGTGAGAAGTAAGGGTGAGAAGGTGGTGTAAGAGACCACCAGCTGACGGGTGATCGTCAGGCTGTCCCTTCTGGAGGCTGCAAGTTCGCGTAAACCATCGACGGAGGGCTGTCCGTCCGAGTTCCTTCGGGATGCGATGGAGGGTAGAATGCTCGAGCTGTCTGGTAACAGGCAGAGTAGATAAATGACAGGCGTCTCTCCTTCGGGGGAGTCACAGAACCCGGCTTATAGTGGCACTGCTTTCTTTTTTCTGAAATTTAATGTTTAATTTTTAATGTTTAATGTTTAATTTTTTAATTTTTAATGTTTAATTTTTAACTTTTAACTTTTAACTTTTAACTTTTAACTTTTAACTTTTAACAAATCCGTGTCCATCCGTGCCCAAAATATCATCAACTTCTTCGAAAAGGACCTCTGGCGAATCACCAAGGATGACGTATCCCCCATGCGCTTCATCTTTTTGGAGATTCTCAAGAAGGTGGTGCTGGCCGTCCGTTTCTTTACTGCCAAGCGTGTCTTGCAGCAGGCGGCAGCCCTGACCTATAGAACGTTGTTGGCCATCGTTCCCATCATGGCAGTGGTATTCGCCATCGCCCGTGGCTTTGGCTATAACCGCTTCATAGAGATATGGTTCCGGCAGTCCTTCCAGTCCCAGCCCCAGGCGGCTGAGGTCATCATCGGTTTTGTCAACAGCTACCTGGTGCATACTAAGTCAGGCATTTTTCTGGGTATTGGCTTGCTGTTCATGCTTTATACCGTCCTGATGCTGGTCAGCAATGTCGAGGATACCTTCAATGAGATATGGCAGGTCACCAAGCCGCGAAGTATTTTCCGCACGTTTACAGACTATCTCGCCGTCTTCTTCGTGTTTCCCATCATCATCGTGCTGACTTCGGGAATCTCTATTTTCATGGCTACCATAGCGAATTCCATGCCCGACTTCCTGCTCCTGGGACCCACCTTGCGCTTTCTGATAGACCTCTTGCCGTATGTGCTGATGTCCGCGATGTTCATCGCCCTCTATGTCTTCATGCCCAATACGCATGTCAAGATTTCCGCAGCACTGGTGCCCGGCATCCTGGCAGGTATTGCCATGCAGGGACTCCAGATATTCTACATCCATTCCCAGATGTTCCTCTCCAGCTACAATGCTATCTACGGCTCCTTTGCAGCCCTTCCTTTGTTTATGTTGTGGGTACAGATTTCCTGGACCATCTGCCTCTTTGGTGCAGAACTCTGCTATACCAACCAGAACCTCGACTATTACGATTACGATGCCAATACCCGTGAGGTAAGTCATCGCTATCGCCTGCTGCTCTCCGCCCTGCTGATGAGTCATATCTGTAAACGCTTTGCTAACGGACAGAAAGCCCCCTCAGCACTGGAACTGCGGACGCTGACCAACATCCCCATCCGTTTTGTCAACGACCTCATCTTCGACTTGATGAAGGCAGGCCTCATTGTAGAGCTGACCAGTGATGAGAAAGGTGACACCTCCCGTTTTATGCCTGCTGAGGATATCTCCCGCATGTCACTTGGTCTGATGATTGACCGTCTGGAGTCGCAGGGGCAGTGGAAAATCGACCTGGACGTCTCTTCTCTGCTGGGCGAAGAGTGGGGGAGAGTCATGGAGGTGCGGAGTACTTATTTACGGAATGCTCGAAGTATTCTGTTGAAGAATTTGTGATTATTTTCCTCCTTTTTTGCATTTTTTATATTTTCTTTCATGGTGATATGTGAATTTTTTTGTAATTTTGCCATGAATTTATAATATTAATCATTTTTCGTAGGGTTATGGCCAAATACAACATTACAGAAAAGAAGGAAAAAGAGGCGGCTTATAGAAGTCTGGTGAACCCTAGGTTGATGGACGAGATGAAGGAGAAGATCCTCAACATCATCGTTATGCAAAAGAAGTATAAGGATAAGGATTATTCAGCCAAAAAACTTGCCGAAGATTTAGGAACAAACACGCGTTACATCTCTGCAGTGGTGAATGTCCGCTTCCACATGAACTACACTTCTTTCGTCAACAAGTTCAGGATTGAGGAAGCCATGGCGATTCTTGTGGACCGCAGGTATCAGGACCTCCGCATGGAAGAGGTGAGCGATATGGTAGGCTTTGCCAACCGTCAGTCGTTCTATGCTTCTTTCTACAAAATCATGAACATGACTCCACGTGATTATCGTCTGAAGCACCTTGCCCAGCACCCTTCTGAGAAGGTAAAGACGGAAAAGAAACGCTAGTCACATGATGAACTATGTCGATGAGCGTTTCGCTGACATTCAATTGCTCAGATACCGACTGAACGGGTTTGAGCAATTATCTTTGTGTCAGAAGCGACTGGTCTATTACCTCTCGCAGGCCACCCTCTATGGTCGTGACATCACTTTCGACCAGTTTGGCCGTTATAACCTCCGCATCCGTAAGCTGTTGGAGGTTATCTATACAGACTTCACCATTCCGCACGACACCCCTGATTTCCAGGCTTTGGAGACGTATCTGAAGCGTATATGGTTCTCCAATGGCATCCATCATCACTATGGCTCGGAGAAATTCCAGCCCGGCTTCAGCGAGTCTTTTTTGCGTCAATGCTTACAGCAGGTCGATGCCTCACGTCTTCCCTTGAGGGCGGGTGAGACCCTTGAAGAATTTTGTCGTGAACTTTTCCCCGTTATTTTCGATCCTACCGTACTCCCCAAACGTGTCAATAAAGCGGATGGGGAGGACTTGATACAGACGTCCTCCTGCCATTTCTATGAAGGTGTTACCCAGCAGGAGGCAGAACAGTTCTATGCTTGTCAGAAAGCTGCTGACAAGGACAATCCCACCCCCATATCATACGGTCTGAACACCACCCTCGTCAAGCGCGATGGCGTGGTCTGCGAAGAGGTGTGGTCTGCCTCTGGTCGCTATGCCAAAGCCATCCGTCCTATCGTCTATTGGCTGGAGAAAGCCAAGACAGTGGCGGAGAACGACCATCAGGCACATACCATCCAACTGCTGATAGACTATTACCAGACGGGCGATTTGCGCATCTTCAACGACTATTGTATCTCGTGGGTCAACGAACACGAGGGGCGCATTGACTTTGTCAACGGGTTTATCGAGGTCTATGGCGACCCCTTGGGACTGAAGGGTTCGTGGGAGGGCATCGTGGAATATAAGGACCTGGAGGCTACCAAGCGTACCCAGACCATCTCGAAACACGCCCAGTGGTTCGAAGACCATTCCCCTGTTGACCCACGTTTCCGTAAACCGAAAGTCAAGGGGGTGGTGGCCAATGCCATCTGTGCTGCCATGCTGGGAGGCGATGAATATCCCTCTACGGCCATTGGCATTAACCTGCCTAATGCAGACTGGATAAGGGCACAGCATGGTTCCAAGAGCATCACCATCTCCAATATCACCGATGCCTATAACAAGGCATCCCATGGCTCTGGCTTCAAGGAGGAGTTTGTCATCGACTCGGAAACGCTGGCACTCATCGGGAAATATGGTGACCGCTGCGACGACCTGCATACTGATTTGCATGAATGCCTGGGACATGGCTCAGGACAACTCCTGCCCGGCACGGACCCTGATGCACTCAAGGCCTATGGTAATACCATAGAAGAGGCGCGTGCCGACCTCTTTGGCCTGTATTATATGGCTGACCCGAAACTGGTGGAGCTGGGACTCCTTCCCGATGGAGAGGCGTACAAGGCGCAGTATTATTCCTATATCATGAATGGGCTGATGACACAACTGGTACGTATCCAGCCAGGTCATCAGATAGAGGAGGCACACATGCGCAACCGGGCGCTCATAGCCCATTGGTGCTATGCGCAGGGTGGGGGTGTCATCCAGTTTGTCCAGCGTGCTGGCAAGACCTATGTGCAGATCAACGACTATTCAAGACTTCGTTCATTGTTTGCTACTCTTCTTGCTGAGATACAGCGTATTAAGAGTGAAGGCGACTACGATGCTGCACGCCATTTGGTGGAGACCTATGCCGTAGCGGTCGATCCCCAGCTACATGCGGAGATACTTGCTCGCTACCAGCGGTTGAACCTCGCCCCTTACAAGGGCTTCATCAATCCCTGGCTGCTCCCTGTCCTCGATGAACATGGTGACATCTGTGACATCCAAGTGAACTATTCCGAGTCCTATGCCCACCAGATGCTACGCTATGGCACGGAATATGGAACGATGTAGATTAAAGATTAAACATTAAAGATTAAATTCGCTTCGCTCAGGTTATGGAGATTCAGGATGTGGTAAAAGAGATCAAGCAGTCCTTCCGTTTAATGATGGACGGTGCCGTCGCTCAGTCTATGCGCGATAAGGGCCTGAATTACCACCTCAATTGGGGCGCCACCCTTCCGCGTTTGCAAGCAAAAGCCAAGGAGATCAAGGCAATGTTTAATGATTCTGAGCGAAGCGCGTTTAATGTTTCTGATGATTCTGAGCGAAGCGCGCTCGACCTTGGTCGCTTTGACTCAGTCAAAGAATTTAATGTTTCATGTTTAATGTTTAATTTATACGAACTTTCCATCGCCCTTTACAAAGAGAACATCCGTGAGTGTAAGATCTTGGCTTCCATGCTGATGCCCCCTGACGAGATACTTCCTGAGGTCGTGGATATATGGCAGGAACAGATACCCTCCCAGGAGATTGCGGAACAGCTGGCTTTCAACCTCTACCAGTACCTCCCTTACGCTCCCGCGAAGGCCTACCAATGGATAGCCTCCGACAAGGAGTACGACCAGCTCTGTGGCTTCCATATCCTCACCCGTCTGTTTATGAACAGACAGGAACCCAACGAGCGGGGCATCAACGAATTCCTCGACCAGGCACTCTGTGCACTCCAAGGACCCTTTCCCGCTGTCCGCAAAGCAGCGATGCAGAGTCTTCAGCGCTTCGCAGAATTGGGTGTTCTCTATGAGCGATTAGCAAAAAATGCGGCAAAATCCATTCATTTAGACATTTTTTAAAGAATTCTTGCCTGTTTCTGCCAAATTCTTTGTACTTTTGTGCGGTTTTTAACCAGTTTAACCACATAAGATGAGAGAAAGTGTCAAAGAAACGGTCAAGAATATACTGACCCACTACTTAGAACTCAACAAGTATAGGAAGACCCCGGAGCGTTACACCATCCTCGATGCGGTGTATGAAATGGAGGGTCATTTCACGTTGGAAGAGTTAGGCGACAAGCTGATTGGCGACTACAACTTCCCTGTCAGCAGGGCCACCCTCTACAACACGTTAAAGCTCTTCGTGGAGCTGCGTCTGGTGATCCGTCACCATATCCAGACCACCACGCGCTACGAGGCATGCTATAACAACGGCAGTCATTGCCATCAGGTCTGCACCATGTGTGGCAGGGTGACAGAGGTGAAGTTCCAGCCTGTTGACGATGCCGTCCGTTCACTGCGCACCAAGCGCTTTCATAAAGACGGCTTCGCGCTCTACATCTACGGCATCTGCAGCAGCTGTCAGGCTAAGATGACCCGTATGGCGCGTATGGAGAATATGAAAAAGAACCAAAAAGATAAAGAAAATGAATCAAGGAAAAGTTGATGTCCTGCTGGGCTTGCAGTGGGGCGATGAAGGAAAAGGTAAGGTCGTTGATGTGCTCACCCCCCAGTATGATGTGGTGGCTCGCTTCCAGGGAGGTCCTAATGCCGGTCATACGCTGGAGTTCGAAGGTCAGAAATATGTGCTTCGCTCCATTCCCTCCGGTATTTTCCAGGGAGACAAAACGAATATCATAGGCAATGGTGTCGTCCTGGCTCCCGACCTGTTCATGGAGGAAGCCCAGGCACTGGAGGCTAGCGGTCATGAGCTGAAGGACCGCCTGCATATCTCCAAGAAGGCCCACCTCATCATGCCCACCCATCGCTTGCTCGATGCAGCCTATGAGGCGCAAAAGGGTAAGAACAAGGTAGGCACCACCGGTAAGGGCATTGGACCTACCTATACCGATAAGGTCTCCCGCAATGGACTCCGCGTGGGTGACATCCTCGACAACTTCGAAGAGAAATATGCCGCTCATAAGGCTCGCCATGAGGCTATCCTTGATAGTTTAAATTTTACAGTAGATAGTGTAGAGTTTGCGAAGGTCGAGCAGAAATGGCTCCAGGGCATAGACTACCTCCGCCGCTTCCACCTGGTCGATTCCGAACATGAGATCAACAAGGCACTGCGTGCCGGCAAGACCATTCTTTGTGAGGGTGCTCAGGGCACCATGCTCGATGTCGATTTCGGTTCCTATCCCTTTGTCACCTCGTCTAACACCATCTGTGCAGGTGCCTGCACCGGTCTGGGCATTGGTCCCAACAAGATTGGTGAGGTCTATGGCATCATGAAGGCCTACTGCACCCGTGTCGGTGCCGGTCCTTTCCCCACTGAGCTGTTCGACGAGACTGGCAAGCTCATCCGTGACCTCGGTCATGAGTATGGTGCCGTCACCGGTCGTGAGCGCCGCTGTGGCTGGATCGACCTGGTAGCCCTCCGCTATAGCATCATGGTCAATGGCGTCACCCAGCTCATCATGATGAAGTCCGACGTCCTCGATGGCTTCGACACCATCAAGGCATGTACCGCCTATAAGGTCAACGGTGTCCTCACCCGCGACTTCCCCTATAACATCGAAGAGGGCATCGAGCCCGTCTATGAGGAACTCCCCGGCTGGAAGACCGACATGACGCAGTTCACCTCCGAGTCCCAGTTCCCCCAGGCCTTCCGTGACTACATCACCTTCCTTGAGAAGGAACTGGAGACCCCCATCAAGATCATCAGCATTGGTCCTGACCGTGCTCAAACAATCGTAAGAGATTAATTTTAGGCACGGATGGACGCGGATGGCCACGGAGAGAAATTAATAGGTGGAGAGTTTTAGGCACGGATGGCCACGGATGGCCACGGAATATAAATAAAAAGCGGTGGATAAAATAGCGGAATAAAAGTCCGTGTCCATCCGTGTCCATCCGTGTCCATCCGTGCCAAATAAAAAACCTCCGCGCCAAATAAAAACCTTCGCGCCAAATAAAAAAACTCCGCGCCAAATAAAAACCTTCGCGCCAAATAAAAAAACTCCGCGCCAAATAAAAACTCCGCGCCAAATATAGATTGAAGAAGATGATAGATGAAGACATAACGGAGAAAATTATCGGAGCAGCACATGAAGTCCATCATGTCCTAGGTTTTGGGTTCCTGGAGGCTGTCTATGGTAATGCTCTCTATAAAGAGTTAACAGCAAGAGGGATTAAATGTGAATGTCAAAAGCCAGTGGATGTCTATTATAAAGGAGAATTGGTAGGTCACTATATCCCCGACATGATTGTGGAAGACAAGGTCATTGTAGAACTGAAATCCGTGATTGACCTACGTCCAGAACATGAATGGCAGTTGCTTAATTACTTAACCGCATGTAAGATGGAGGTTGGCCTCCTGATTAACTTCGGAAAAAATGTACAAGTTAAAAGAAAGATAAATACAAGAAATTACAGAATTATCGGAACGCCCCGCCTGGACATAAGCTAAAACCAGTGTCCATCCGTGGCCATCCGTGCCAAAAAAAGAAGAACGTCGGTGTCCCCGCCTGGACATATGCTAAAACCAGTGTCCATCCGTGTCCATCCGTGCCAAAAAAAGAAGAACGTCGGTGTCCCCGCCTGGACATAAGCTAAAACCAGTGTCCATCCGTGTCCATCCGTGCCAAAAAAAAGAAGAACGTCGGTGTCCCCGCCTGGACATATGCTAAAACCAGTGTCCATCCGTGTCCATCCGCGCCAAAAAAGTGAAACGTCGGAAAACCCGCCTGGACTCCCCCAAAAATCCGTGTCCATCCGTGTCCATCCGCGCCAAAAAAAGAAGAAATATATGAAACCAAGTATTCCCAAAGGAACGCGCGACTTCGGTCCCGTAGAAATGGCCAAGCGCAACTATATTTTCAATACCATCAGGGCAGTCTATGAGCTCTATGGTTTCCAACAGATAGAGACCCCTGCCCAGGAGACCCTCCAGACCCTCATGGGCAAGTATGGTGAAGAGGGCGACAAGCTCCTGTTCAAGATTCTGAACTCAGGCGACTTCTTGTCTAAGTTATCAGACGATGACCTCCGTGTCCCTCCGTGTCCATCCGTGCCTAAAAACCCCGCTGCGCTGGCCGCGAAGATTTGCGAGAAAGGCCTGCGCTACGACCTCACCGTGCCCTTCGCCCGTTATGTGGTGATGCATCGCGACGAGCTCCAGCTGCCCTTCAAGCGCTACCAGGTACAGCCCGTATGGCGTGCTGACCGTCCCCAGAAAGGCCGCTACAGAGAGTTCTACCAGTTCGACGGCGATGTGGTAGGCTCCGACTCCCTCCTCAACGAGGTCGAGCTCATGCAGATAGTCGATGAGGTGTTCCGCCGCCTGGGTGTCCGTGTGGAGATTAAGATCAACAACCGTAAGATCCTCACCGGTATTGCCGAGGTCATCGGTGCCGCTGACAAGATAGTCGATATCACCGTAGCTATTGACAAACTCGACAAGATAGGCATCGACAACGTGAATGCCGAGCTGCGTGACGACGGCCTCACGGAAGAGCAGATCCAAAAGCTCCAGCCCATCATCCTGCTGCAAGGCACCAACGACGAGAAGCTCGCCACCATCGCTGACGTCCTCAAGGACAGCGAGACTGGCCTGAAGGGCATCGAGGAAGTCCGTTTTATCATGGGTATGCTATCAGCTAAGGCGGCACCTCATTCCTCATTTCTCATTTCTCATTCCTCATTTAGTTTAGACCTCACGCTTGCGCGAGGACTAAACTATTACACCGGTTCCATCTTCGAGGTCAAGGCCTTGGACGTGGAGATGGGCAGCATCTCCGGAGGAGGTCGCTACGACAACCTCACGGGCATCTTCGGTATGCCCGGACTCTCTGGTGTGGGCATCTCCTTTGGCGTCGATCGCATCTATGATGTGCTGAACACCCTGGACCTCTATCCCAAGGACTCGCTCACCACGACGCAGGTGCTCTTCATCAACTTCGGAGAACAGGAGACCGCCTATTGTCTGCCCATCATCAGTCAGGTACGTGCCCAGGGCATCCGTGCCGAGATCTACCCCGACGCTGCCAAGATGAAGAAGCAGATGTCCTATGCCAATGCCAAGCACATCCCCTTCGTCGTCCTCGCTGGCGAGAACGAGATGAATGCCGGCAAGGTAACCCTCAAGAATATGGAAACTGGAGATCAATCACTTCTTTCAACAAAAGAACTGATAGATCGGTTAATGGTTCATGATTAATGGTTAATGGTTATGAAATATATTTTTCCGTGTCCGTCCGTGTCCATCCGTGCCAAAAAATGGTTATGGCTTTTGGTTGCTTGTCTTTTTTTGACAGCAGCCACTCCGGAAAAGAAAACGACGATTTTCATCATCGGTGACTCCACCGCAGCCAAGAAAGACCTATCCACCGGTTCTCCCGAGCGAGGGTGGGGCATGGCACTGCAGGACTATTTCACCAGTCCAGTGGTCGTTGACAACCATGCCGTCAATGGACGTTCCTCACTCAGCTTCTATAATGAGGGACGCTGGGCCAAGGTGTTAGAAAAGATGCAGCCCGGCGACTATGTCATCATCCAGTTTGGTCATAACGACGAGAAGCCCGCGGTCGATCGCCATACCGAGGCCCATTCCACCTTCCAGTGGATGCTCGAGCGTTATGTCCGTGAGACCCGTGAGAAAGGCGGCATCCCCATCCTCATGAACTGTGTGGTACGTCGCAACTACACCCTGAAGGTCGATAGCAAGGCAGAAGATGAAGCCCTGCGCAACACCACCTTCAAAGACGCCCCCAAGACCATTGAGGGTGACACCCTCGTCGATACCCATGGCTTTTACCGCATAGCCCCCCGCTTGGTCGCTGAGCGGTTGCATGTCCATTATATCGATGCCAACAAGATTACCTACGACCTCGAGACATCCTTGGGCAAGGAAGGCTCCAAGAAGCTCCACATGTGGTACAAGCCCGGTGAGCATCCCGCCCTTCCCAAAGGTCGTCAGGACAATACCCACTATAATGAGTGGGGTGCCCATCAGGTAGCCCGCCGTCTGGCGGATGCCCTCTGTGCTGAGATTCCTTTATTACAGAAATATAGAAAATAGGTTTAATTTTTATTTTTATTTTTTTAATTTTTAATGTTTAATGTTCTGAAATTTAATGTTTAATGTTTAATATTTAATGTACAACATATGAAAAGATTAACCTTTTTATTATTGGGCTTTTTGCTACTATCTACAGTAGCTTCTGCCCAGATGAGCGACCAGCAAGTTGCCGCATTTATTGCGAGTGAGGCCCGGGCAGGCACCTCTCAGGGCCAGATTGTCACTAAGTTGATGCAGAAAGGTGTGAAGATTGATCAGATTCGCCGTCTGCGCAATCAGTACGACTCTCAGATTTCCAAGCGTGGCATGTCAGGTGCTGCTGATGGTGCGGTAGCTATGGCTGCCAAGCGCATGCAGGGCAATTCTGATGGCTCGACCTCTCAGGAGTTGACTACCGCCAAGGTCGGTACTTCTGGTACGATAGAAAGAGATGCCAGTGCTGAGGTGGAAGACGTTCAGAACGACGTACAGGCCACACAGGGTACTGCTCCAAAAGCTAATGGCAAGCAGGTCTATGGCCGTGACATCTTCCGTCAGGCCAACCCCAATTTCCAGCCCAATGCCAACACGCCCATTCCCGAAAATTATGTTTTGGGACCTGGCGACCAGGTGGTGGTCGATATCTATGGCGCCTCTCAGGGTACCATCATCCACACCATCAGTCCCGAAGGTACGATCACCGTTTCCGGCTATGGTCCTATCTACCTCAGCGGTCTGACGGTGGCTGGTGCTCAGAAGAAGTTGCGCAACACTTTGGGCTCTCGCTACAAGAGCAGTGACTTACGTCTCACCATAGGCAACACCCGTACCATCCAGGTTAACATCATGGGTGAGGTACGTACCCCCGGAACCTACCATCTCTCCGCCTTTGCCAATGTGTTCTACGCCCTCTATCGTGCTGGTGGTACCAGCGAACTGGGTACTTTGCGTAACATCAAGGTTTATCGCAACGGTCATCTGGTTACTGTGGTTGACCTCTACCAGTACATCCTCAACGGCCGTATGGCTGGCAACATCCGTCTGCAGGACAATGATGTCATCCAGGTGGAACCCTATGAGGCACTGGTGGGTATCACGGGCAATGTCAAGCGCCCCATGTTCTACGAGATGCGCAAGAACGAGTCGTTGGCTACCCTCATTAAGTATGCCGGTGGATATACGGGCGATGCCAACAAGAAGACCGCCCGTTTGGTTCGTCAGACCGGTGAACGCTATCAGGTATATAATGTCAACGAGTTCGATATGAGCACCTTCAAGCTCATGGACGGTGATGCCGTCACCATTGATGGCATGATCAACCGCTTCGAGAATATGGTCGAGATCAAGGGTGCTGTGTTCCGTCCCGGCCAGTTCCATTTGGGCGGTGGTGTCACCAGTGTACGCTCTTTGGTTCAGGCTGCCGATGGTCTTACCGAGGATGCCTATACCGGCCGTGCCGTATTGCACCGCCTGAAGGCAGACCGTACTTTGGAGACTGTTTCCCTCGATTTGGCAGGCATCATGAACGGCACTACTGCTGATGTGCCCCTGCGCAACGAGGATGTGCTGTTCATCATGACGCAGGAGGACCTTCGCCAGGAGCGTACCTTCACCATTTCCGGTCAGGTCATGAGTCCCGGTACTTACGAATATTCTGACAACACCACCATTGAGGACCTCATTGTGATGGCAGGTGGTCTGCGCGACCAGGCATCACTCATGCGTGTCGAGGTAAGCCGTGTATTGCGTGACCCCTTGGCCACCCAGAAGAGCGACCAATTTGGTAAGAAATATCATTTCGACCTGAAAAACGGTCTTGCCGTAGGTGCAGCTCAATCGTTCCTGTTGGAACCCTACGACCATGTCACCATCTATAGCAGTCCTGTCTTCAATCAGGCTCGCCTGATTACCGTCAATGGCGAGGTCAACTGGGAAGGCACAGTAGCCATGGAGAATAAATCTACCCACTTGAGCGATGTTATCGGAATGGCAGGCGGCATCACTCCCCATGCTTATCTGAAGGGAGCCACCCTGTTGCGCAAGATGAGTGACGAGGAGCGCCGTCGCATGCAGGCCACCATGAAGGCTGTTCGCGACGTCCTCCAGGAAAAGGGCGACTCCGTGTCTTACGATAAGCTGGATTTGGATAATAACTATCCCGTCTATATCGACCTGGAGCGTGCCATGAAGAATCCCGGCAGTGAGGCTGACATCCTGATGCGCGAGGGCGACCAGATCTTTGTGCCCGAGTACAATCCCATTGTGCGTGTTTCCGGCGATGTCATGTTCCCCAACACCGTATTCTTTGAGTCAGGCAAGAATTATAAGTACTATGTCAACGAGGCAGGTGGCTTCGGTTATCGTGCCAAGAAGTCCAAGACCTTCATTGTCTATCAGAACGGTAAGGCCTCTCTGGTCAGCCAGGGAGCTAAGCCCGAACCCGGCTGTGAGATTGTAGTACCCAGCAAGAAGCGCAAGCATCCTTGGCGTATAGCTGAGGTGGTTGGTGCCTTCAGTGGTCTGACCAGTCTGGCTAGTATGGTGACCGCCATTGCTTACATGACGAAAAAATAAACGCTAATCCGTATGACTATGAACGAAGATAAAAAACAATCCGTCTCATCCGAATCATCCGAGCCATTCGTGTCATCCGAGAGATTCGTGTTCGAAAATAAAGAAGAAGAGAGCTCCATCGATTTTGGTAAGATTTTCAAGGACCTGCTGAAGCACAAGCGCCTGTATTACAAAGTGCTCCCTATCACCTTCGTGGTGGCAGCCATCTTCGCACTGAGCCTTCCCAACTACTACAACTGTACGGTGAAGCTGAGTCCTGAAATGACGGGAAGCAGCAGTAGTAAAAGTGGTCTTTTGAGCTTGGCAAGTAGCTTTGGCGTAAATTTGG
The DNA here is from genome assembly GCA_902770195.1 of uncultured Prevotellaceae bacterium. GTDB lineage: Bacteria > Bacteroidota > Bacteroidia > Bacteroidales > Bacteroidaceae > Prevotella. The sequence continues at coordinate 12,035 of CACXSA010000031.1, read as the reverse complement.
GAACTGCTTCGGGGGGCATGGGAACAGAAGCCCTGTTCCCCACCTTGTATCCTGACTTGGTGAACAGTACCGACTTCAAGACCACGCTCTTCCACGTGCCCGTCACCATCGAGGGCGATAAGGAGGAGGGTGAGAAAGACCGTACCATGTCTTATTACACCTATCTGAAAGACGAGCAGAAATCCCCTTGGTGGAGTGCAGCTATAGGTGGTACGATCAAGTTCATTGTCAGTCTCTTTAAAGAAAAGAAGAAAGGTGAAGAAAAGTTAGATCCCTTCCGCCTGACCCGTGAGCAAGCGAAAATTGTCAAGGCAATTGATAAGAAAGTGGTGTGCGATGTCGATAAGAAGACGATGGTCATCACCATCGATGTCACCGACCAGAACCCCGTCATCTGTGCTACCATGGCAGATACGGTCAAGACGCGCCTGCAGAAGTTCATTACTGACTATCGCACCTCCAAGGCCCGTGTCGATCTGGAATACAACAAGAAGATCTACAAAGAGACCAAGGCACGCTATGAGAAGGCACGTCAGCTCTATGCCGAGTTCATGGACTCCAACCAGGACATCATCCTGCAGACCGTCCGTCAGAAGCAGACCGACCTGGAGAACGAGATGCAGCTGCAATACAATGCCTATACGCAGGTGGCCTCCCAACTGCTGGCTGCAGAGGCAAAGGTACAGCAGGAAACTCCTGCCTTCACTACCCTGCAGAGTGCTACCGTCCCCGTCCTCAAGGAAGGTCCAAAGCGTGCACAGATGTGCCTCATCTTCCTATTCCTCGCCTTCCTGGGCACCACCGCCTTTATATTATATAAGGAGGACGACCTGAAACCCCTCCTTGGTATGGACTAAAGGGCAACCAGCCCTTCATTACCCCTTATCATACAAGCCTGAGCAATCCTCAGGCTTGTTTTTCTTCCCCGTGTTCGTCTCCAAATTCTCATTCGTGTTCGTTTCCAAATTCTCACTTTTTATTCGTGTTGATTCGTCCAATCCGTGTTCGTCTAACAATTATCCGTCCAATCCGTGTTCGTCTAACAAAGATTCGTTAGATTCGTCCAATTCGTGTTCGTCTAACAAAGATTCGTTAGATTCGTCCAATTCGTGTTCGTCTAACAAAGATTCGTTAGATTCGTCCAATTCGTGTTCGTCTAACAAAGATCCGTGTTAATCCGTGCAATTCGTGTTCGTCTAACAATTATCCGTCCAATCCGTGTTCGTCTAACAAATATCCGTGTTAATCGTTCGTCTAACAAAGATTCGTGTTAATCCGTGCAATTCGTGTTCGTTTCCATTCGTGTTCGTTTCCAAATTCTCACTTTTTATTCGTGTTGATTCGTCCAATCCGTGTTCGTCTAACAATTATCCGTCCAATCCGTGTTCGTCTAACAAATATCCGTGTAATTCGTGTTCGTCTAACAAAGATTCGTGTTAATCCGTGCAATTCGTGTTCGTCTAACAAATATCCGTGCAATCCGTGCAATCCGTGTTCGTCTAACAAAGATCCGTGTTAATCCGTGCAATCCGTGTTCGTCTAACAAAGATTCGTTAGATTCGTCCAATTCGTGTTCGTCTAACAAATATCCGTGTTAATCCGTCCAATCCGTGTTCGTCTAACAAAGACCCGTGCAATCCGTGTTCGTCTAACAAAGATCCATGTTTCCCTCCCTTACATTAAAATATTTATAATATTTTCGTAAATATTTGCACAATCCAAATATTTTCCCTAATTTTGTAATCGTATAGCGCACCATTCCAAGAAATCTACGGGCCTACAGCCCTCGTGTAGAGGTGATAATTCGTTGAACTATACCCTTTTAGGTTAACTATTACCTGTCCGATTTTATACAAAACCGGACAAGGGAAAGAAATACCTGATACCTAGTTCACGAATCCATAACGGTCCAAAAGATGCTTTCAGCAATGACGTCCGTGACCGGATCACCTTCCAAAAATAGATTATCAAGTATATTAGAATGCAATTATATCCATTACTTTTTGAACCCAATCTTCATACTGTAGTTTGGGGTGGCAATCAATTGAAACCATATAAAGGGTTGACACCCTCTGACGAGCCCATAGGCGAAAGCTGGGAGGTGAGTGCAGTGCCAACAAGCACAAGCATAATTACTAATGGAGAATGGAAAGGCAAAGACCTCATATCGGTTATCAACGAACACCCCGATGAGATACTAGGCGAGAAGGTCAATGAGAAATATCACGGTAAACTCCCACTACTGGTAAAGTTCATCGATGCCAAGCGAGACCTGAGCATCCAGGTACACCCCAATGACGAGATGGCAATGCGAGAGCATGGCAAGATGGGTAAATCCGAGATGTGGTACATCATCAAGGCAGATGAAGGAGCCCACCTCTATGCCGGTTTCAAGCAGAAGATTACTCCCTATGAATACCAGAAAAGAGTAGAAGATGGAAGTATCACGGAAGTCCTCGCAGACCATCAGGTAAAACCCGGGGATGTGTTCTACCTCCCTGCCGGTCGTGTTCATGCCATCTGTGGCGGTATCTTGCTGGCAGAGGTTCAGCAATCCTCTGATGTCACCTATCGCATCTTTGACTACAACCGCCCTGGGATGGATGGCAAGCCCCGCGAGCTGCATACCGAACTTGCAGCAAAAGCATTAGACTATCACGTCGAGAAGAACTACCGTACGGAATATAGTGAGACATCAGACAAAGCTGTCCAGATTATCGACTCCCCCTACTTCGATGTACGTGTGATGGAAATCAACCAGCCCATGCATCGCAACCTGATTAAGTACGACAGTTTCATCATCTCCATGTGCATAGCAGGCGACTGCAAAATCCGGATAAGAAGTACCCAGGATGAGATAACCCTGAAAGAAGGCCACAGCACCCTCATCCCCGCCTGTATCGCCGACTACGATGTCATCCCCTTAAATGGCACGTCCAAACTGCTGGATGCCTTTATTGACAATAAAGTCAGGAGTATCCCTCATAAGGTCACCCGCTTCTTACATATAATACAGAAATAACAGGACCACTCCAAGGACTGCATAGAGTAGGGCACCACCCGTGACTATAATATGCGGCTATTCGTCAGTGGGCAGGCTATAATATTAAGATCAGTTAAGAGTTAAGAATTAAAAGTTAAAAGTGATGGCTGCGCAGAGCATAGTAGGTGAGAAGAGTTTTCCCAAGACAGAAGTGTTGTTACTGTGACATGTAGTGATCCCTCACTCAATTTCATTGACGGGTGGGATGAGAAGTTGTTTTAATAATAACAGCTAATTAGATTTCCCATCGTTACAACTCGCAGCAGTTAACTAGCTGAGAATCAGTTATGAAGCGGTTTTGAAAATCAATTTTCCCCAAACATATCCCAAACAAATGGAATCAGTAGGGAATCAAGTGGAAATCAAGCCTTTACAGACGTTAAAAAAAAGGATCTGATTTTGCAAAAAAAGCCCAAAGTGCTCCTTTATTAAAATAAAAGTTGTATCTTTGCACCAAGCTAAGAATAATATGACCCCAACCAAGATACACGAGATTGACGTATTGATTGACGTTTTCACGCCATGCCTGAAGGACATCCTGACGGGTGAGGTGGTGAATACGGAGGTGATTCGTATCCGGCGTAAGAGTTTTCTCAGCAAGTTCAACCGCAAAAGCGGGTGGTATGTCAACTGGGGAAAGATTGTGGAGGAATATGAGGTGTATGCCTTAGTGCTGGAAGGAACTGTGGATATCCAAGGGTTGGTGGCATTGAAGCGTAATGACGAGCTGAAGGCCATGTACATCGCCTGGATGTGTACGGCCCCACAGAATAATCCCCAGATGAATGATGCGCCAAAATATGCCGGAGTGGGTGGACACTTGTTCGCCATTGCTGGCAGCGAATCGATAAAGGCCGGATTTGGTGGTGCCATCTATGGCTATGCGGCCAATCAGAAGGTGCTGGAGCATTATATGGAGAAGATGAAGGCCACTCATGTGGGCATCCTCCATCCCTATCAATTCTGTGTGTTTGAAGACGAGATGCAGGAAATTATAAAAACTTACACTTATGCCTATTCAGGAGAAGAAATATAAGGAATACTTGTCTCAGGAATACGAACCTGTGGACGAGTCTGCGATGCCTTATCTTGTTGATATCCGGACCATCAAGGCTTATGCCGACAGCAAGGGCGTTGCTCCGACGAGGAGAAGCAGCAGTTTATGATTCCTAATCCCAACTATCGCAAGAAACGGAGACATGGTATTGCCGCTGTGTTCTGAATCCATCTTCCCTCTTACTTCGATTATGTCAACAATCTCAGATGCGATACAGGAAAAGTGCTTGTCATTTGGCGACCGCATAATCAAGCTGAATGACTACTTGCTGGAGCAAGCCAGCCAGAAGTATGATGGCGGAAGTAAGAGGTATGATGTGCGAAAAGGTAAATCATCCTTCAGCCATCAGACATCCAACCTCTCTCAGTCATCAGCCTTCAGCCATCAGACCTCCAACATCTCTCATCCATCAAACATCATACATCTTTAGTCCTCCTTTAGTCCTCCTTTAGTCCTCCTTAGGTGCTCCTTTGGTCTCCTTCAGCAAGGACCACCGCTCCAGGCACAAGTGACGGAGTAGCGAGCGGAGAGCCAAACTTGTTTGAGCTATCCCGAGTCACGACGGAACTCGACGAAAGTCAAATGTCTCCCTACGGTCGCCAGAGCCTTCCGCTGTTGAATAAGGTGTCAGCCCGTGGCTCCGTAAACTCCGTCACCGGCTGGATTAAATGACAGAAGCTCGGCTCCTGACACAAGCGGAATAATTGCAATTTAACAGTTAACAAGTTAACATTTAACAATGCCACAAAATGATAACGAATTACTTGAGCTGACTGTTTACGAGCAGAGCAAGGACAGTTTGGAAAAACTGATTGATGTGGAGATAGAGACGTTTGGTCAGATTCTGGATGAACTGAAAGAAATGCCTTATGTTGATAAGCTCATCAAGTTCTGTAAAGTTGGTTTTGGTATTATGAATATGTGGCAAATTCGTAAAATTGCCAGATTCTTAAAAGGTAGCGAGACAATCTCTGACGAAGAGAAAGACAAATACTTGAACAGTCTTAGCAAGAAGGAAAAACAACGTATCTCAGGCTATTTGACGAACTTACTCTATGTGACGGAGGATGAGGAAAAAGCCGAAATAATGGGTTTAATCTATGCTGCCAGAGTAAGAAATGAGATAAGTAATGAAGATATGCTTCGACTCAGTTCTGACGTGAACAAAGTTTTTATTTTTGACTTGCAACTGCTCAACAACTATGTCTCTCCTCATGAGTATCGTGGTTATACAACTGATAATCTCTATTCTGCCGGGTTGTTGGAACAACTTAGTTCGGCAGAAGAGATGCCAGAAGAAAATGGCGTTCATGGTATGGCAATAGGAGTACGTAAATATAAGCTTAACATCATGGGAGAAAAACTCATGAGAATACTGAGAAATGCAGGCTATAGGCATTGTGTAGAAATGTAATTATAGTGAATACAGCTTTCCCAGAAAAAATTCTCTAATTCTCAAATTCTTGACAGTAAAGATAATACGAGTTTTTCGAGTCTTTCGATGTTGGAAAATAGAAAGAAAGCCCTTGATGTGCTTGGTAAGTATGGCATTTTTGACAACAAAGTTGTCTTGTGGGGAACGGGCAAGCCGCTGAGGGAGTTCCTCTGGAGCGAAGATATGGCTGATGCTTCAGTGCATGTGCTGCTGAACGTGAACTTCAGCGACATCATTGGTATTGAGAAGTACAGCTCAGTGCATTTCGGTGCCAGCACCGATGGTGCTGTTGACCGCAACCACAGCGCAGGCCGTGGCGGCTACATCCCCAGCTTGGGCGAAATCCGCAACTGCCACATCAATGTAGGCACAGGCAAAGAACTCACCATCCGCCAACTCAGCGAACTTGTTGTCAAGGCCGTAGGCTTCCAGGGCGAAGTAGCCTTCGATGCCTCCAAGCCCGATGGCACCATGCGCAAGCTCATTGATGTCTCCAAGCTCCACTCCCTAGGCTGGACTCATAAGGTAGAAATAGAGGATGGTGTCCAGAAACTTTTCGACTGGTACCGCGATAGCCTCAAGTAACCACGAAGGGTATAAATAAACATCTAAAGACACGAAAGATTCTAAATTATCAAGAATTTGATAATTAGAGAATAACAAACCTGCGGAAACCTACGACAGGTGCTACCGCAGGGCATTGTGGCAGTAAGAGGGGACTTTTATAAAAGAAAAGCGGGTTAATTGAAATAAAATTTGTATATTTGCACCCTAGATAGAGGTCATTGAGACCTTGAAGATGAATGTTCTAGTCATAAAGCGACTGAAAATCAGAGCGATATGATGGTGATGGAGATGAAAGACGATTGTTTAGGGCGCGACACAAGGATGTGTGGTGACCCCATTTCTTGGTTTTCGAGGAGAGTGACGTACTACGCCAGCGGCTCTGTTTAATGGAGATATTATAACATGAGACTTGAAGAATTATACCAAAAATTGGACTTAATAGGGAAAGGTGGATTCGTTTCCCTATCTGATTCGAAGTGGAGGCAGAGCGTCCAACTCCCGGATAGGGTATTGCGTCTCATCAACAACCCAGAAAGCCCATTGTCTAGGGTTTCTGCATTCTTCAGTTTCGATGGAAAGCCGCTGATATTCTTCTTTGAGAATCCCTCAGACACCAATGCTTTGCACAAGGCGATATGGAACCTCAATGAGATACCTATTGTCGTTATCAGTCATGAAGAGACAGTGGATGTCTATAATGGATTTGCTTATAAAAAGGAACTAGACTCTCTAGTGCGCCTTGGTGATGCAAGTGTACTTGATGACTTTAGTTATTTCAAAATTGTCACCGGTAAGGGCTGGGAAACGTACAAGCGTGAACTGGCGTATAAAAACAGAGTAGATTATTATCTCCTCGACAACATACAATACGCACAGGAGAAAATACTGAAAACATCTGTATCACGCAACCTCGCTAACCGACTGATAGGAAAGATGATATTCTTTCGCTACTTGACAGACCGCAGGGTTATGTTGAGGTTCGAGGGAGAGACCCGTACTCTGTCGAACGATGACTTGATAGAACTACTGCGAAACAAGGAAAGACTTGCCAATCTGTTTGATACGCTTCAGGATAAGGAAACTGGTTTTAACGGTGACCTGTTTAAAATATCGCGCGAGGAATTGGCCACGGTACCTGAAGCCGCATTGGATGTTCTGGTGCGACTTCTTCATTGTGATAATCTGCAAGATGGTTCCTATTCATTGTTCGATGTATATGATTTCTCCATTTTGCCTGTAGAGTTCATCAGCAATGTCTATGAACGGTTTATTGGCAAAGAGAATCAAGAAAAGAAGGGCGCTTATTACACCCCCTTGTTCCTCGTTGAATACATTGTAGAAAATACTGTCGCACAGCATCTGAAAACAGCCGCTATTAGTTCTTGCAAGATTCTTGATCCTGCATGCGGTTCTGGAATTTTCCTTGTGCAGTCCTTACGTAGGATTATTGACCACTATATTGCCCATGCCAGTGAGCAAGAAAAGACGGGCGAGGCATTCCAGAAGAAACTGAAGGAACTGGTACAGGAGAATATATATGGTATTGATAGTGATGTCAGTGCCATTCAGGTTGCGGCCTTCTCTATTTACCTCACCTTGTTGGATTATCAGAAACCCGCAGACATTTCCAAGTTCCGTTTTCCGAACCTGCTACAGACCAACTTGATATGTCAGGACTCTTTCTGTGACACCCCATTCTCCAAAATGGAGTTTGACTACATCATAGGTAACCCGCCTTGGAAAAGAGGTTTGAAAGAAAATGAAGATGAAGAGCCTGAATACCAGAAGTACATCAGAAAGCGAGAACTCTCAGAAGGAAGATATGGCATTATCAACAATCAGGAGATTGCGCAGGCGTTTGTGGTCAGAACTTTCGACTTTATGCGTCCAGCCACGCGGTGTGCATTAGTTCTCACTAGCAAAGTGTTGTATAACCAACAGAGCGCCCAGTTCAGGGAATATTGGTTGGATAAAGCTTCGATAGATTCTGTTTTTGAATTGTCTTCTGTGCGTAAGGAAGTATTCACCCAGTCTAGCGATCCAGCTATAGCACCTGCTTGTGTGGTATTCTATCATACAAAGTCTGAGGGTGAAGAACAGAAGGAGCACCTGATTAAGCATATTTCGTTGAAGCCCAGTGTATTCTTCTCGTTGTTTAAGGTCTTGACAGTTGAAAAGTCTGATGTACAGTATGTTCGCCAAGAACTATTGCAGGACGCTGATTATCTTTGGAAGATACTTCAGTACGGTACCTATTTGGACTTCCTTTTCATCAAACGTCTGAGAAAAATGCCGAGTATTCTGGATGTTATCAAGGGTGAGGGCTACGACTACGGTCAGGGTGTCATTTGCGGCAAGGAAGCAGAGCGTAAACATGACATTAGCAACTATGTCGGTAAGCGCAAGGTGGATGCCAGTGAGGTGGAACAGAATTTTGTAGCCCCTTCCGATAATACTTGGCAAGTCAGCAAAGCCCAGCGTGGACGCAGGCCTGAGATTTTCAAGGCTCCCTTGCTTCTGGTTAAGAAGAGTATTAGTGCGAGCAACTATACGGCGAGAGCATCCTATTTTAATAGCGATTGTATATATACCGACTCTATTACTGGCATACATAGTGAGAATATAGATGAATTGAGGAATATTGCCGGTGTTCTTAATTCTGATTTTTTCTCTTACTATGCGTTGATGAGCATGAGTTCTATAGGCATTGAGCGCGAGCAGTCTCATAACATAGAGAAATTTGCCATTCCTTATATAGCAGGTGGTATTCATAACCATGTCAAGAAGATTGAGGAAATAAACGATCAACTGCAAGATGCCTTGATGCTGAAGAGGTTGGACTTGATGTCGCAACGTGAGAAAGAAAAGAAGGCCATAGAGGATTGTATAGATAAAGAGTTGCATTTAACAGCGATGGAAAAAACTCTACTTGACTATGTCTATACATACTCAATCCCGATGGCAACAGGGAAGAAACGTGTGGAAGTTCTGAAAAACAATTCGAAAGGGAAATCCTGCATTTCTTCTTATGCGGACGTATTCCTGAATAGATTTGAAGGCCAGTTCGGACAAGATACCATTCTAAATTATTCCTGCGAGATGGCACCTACTCATGTTATGCTTCGCTTTGTGGTGTCCAATAAGGAACAGGAACCGATGTTCAATCATAGTGAATTGAGTACGTTAGAGAGATTCTTATTAGAATTATCTACAGAGAATATTTCCGAGAATCTGTATCTGAGAAAGGATATTAGAGGCTTCGAGAGAGATGGTTTTTATATCATCAAGCCTGCAGAGCAGCGTCTCTGGCATCCGGCTGTAGCATACGTGGATGTTCAGGAGTTTGTGGATGCCATACTGGAACAAGGTGTAAAATAATTGATTGAGGAGATGGATGCCGCATTATTTCAATATACACCTGAGTTTAGAAGGAGCCAACTAGAAGGCATTCTGACCGATTGTGTTCTTGTTTATTCAAAGATTTCTTCAACCAGGAAAGATCTTGAGAACAACGAAAACAAAATTCGTGATGCGATAGAGGAATATTTGGCTGATGACAACTATAAGGATCATTATACCTCCACTGTTAAGTTTTTTCAGGTTGATGCCGAGGTGCGAGAGGGTGAGAATGGTAGAACCGATATTCGATTTCTTCAAGTCATACCTTATCAAGGTCAAAAAGTGTATTTCACAATAGAATGTAAACGTCTCGACGGCAAGGCTTTTCTAAGTAAAGAGTATGTAACCCATGGTATAGAGCGTTTCAAAGACGAAAAGAAGTATGCAACGCCTTTAGGTTGTAATGCCATGATGGGTTTCATCGTTAGGACGTTGAATGTGGATGATACGTGCAATACAATTAATACACACCTCACAGCCCACGAGTATCTTGCTAAAATGCATGAAGAATTACCTGATGGCTGCTATAAGTTTGAGTCAAAACACCTTTTGGAAGGTACAATAACATTGCTTCATCTGTGGTTAGACTTCACTGCATGTATTGAGAAATCTAAAGAATAATTATACTGCTGATCTTACTCTGAGTGAAGAGGATGCACAGAAGACGGAATGTTATGACAACTATGGTTGTTCGGGTTATATAAGATAATGAAGTTTTCCCATCTTATGCATATCTCTATGGAAACGATTCTCAAAGCATATCGCGAAGAGGTGTTTAGAAATTAGTAAGACTTGATGAAAAATGGAAAAGAATTTGCTTGATTTTCAGTTTCATTACATATTGAAGGCTGCAGGAGTGCATTCTATGGATGCGATAGTCTATAATGATTGTGAGAAGCAGCTTATAGCATCTATATATTATTTGGCTGACCTTTTTGAACTCGACAAAGATGCTATTAGCATAGAGGTTCTTGCGAGAGGAGAGGGCGGAGTTAAAGAGTGGCTTAGAATAAATGTCGCTGAAAAGGTAATGCTCCCTGTAGTAATAGCTATACTCACTATATGGGCGCAGCATTACTTTAATTCTGACATGGAAACAAGTAACCAGACTAAAACAAATATCGAAGCTGCAATAGCACTGAAGGAAGCTGGTTTTACTTATGAAGAAGCGGAAGCATTAGTAAAAGATAATCCCAAGCTAATGGATTTCTGCAGCAAGTATTATAAATCAGCACAAAAAGACACTTCTTTGCAAGAGATTGAGACCTCATTGGGTGATGAAGACAAGGTTGTTCATTTCAAGAGCAGTATCAAGGCAGTGGATTTTAGCACTCATATTGTTGAAATACGAAAGAATACGAATGTAATACATGGTACTACTATTGCTGTAGCATCTCCAGTACTTGCTGATGTTAAAAGATTGAAATGGCGTGGCGTATATAATCTTAACTCCATTCCTTTCACTATCGAGGATAATGATTTCATTGACAAAGTTCATAACAGACAAGTAAAGTTTGAGTTTGGCACCACTATTAAATGTGATTTGCGTATAGAAGAAACACAAGCAGGTTCTAAGGCACCTACCTATAAGTATGTGGTTGAGAAAGTGCATTCATGGTCAGACGGAGTTCATTATGTAGATGGCGATAAAAGCTACCTGGCTGCTGAAAATAAGGTTGATGAGCTGCCGAAGGATAGTATATGAGAATCAGGGAGAATAGTAGTTTTACTATTTCTCAATTAATGAAATTTCGGTTAATCCGCCCCGGATTATAAGTGATGATATTGATAACTTGGTTAATCCAGTATCGATTAATATAAAATAAAGTATAAAACTAACTGCCGTAAGGCAGTGGGCTGGCTCTTTTCGGAGTGTTCTTGTGTGGCCTATCAGACTTCAGCCTTCAAACATCAGACGTCTTAGTATTCGTCCAATCCGTGTGATTCGTGTTCGAAATAAAAGAAATATGAGTCTTTGGAGTTTTTAGATGTTAAGAGTAAATTCTCCAATTCTTGATAATAACTTATCTGTGTTATCTGTGATATCTGTGTGACGAAAGTATGGAAAAAGCCCAACTGATTTCCATGATTCATTTCCTTGAGAAACGTGATGAGGCGAGTAAGAAAGAGAACGAAGAGCTTAAGGAACTCATTAAGGAACTGCGAGGAACCCATAACCAGAAAGTGAAGTCTCAGGCTGACCTTTTGTCTTCGATTGACAGATTGTCTAAGCAGGTGGTTGATTTGAATAAAGATAATAAGAAACTACAGCAGCAAATTGAAGAACTGCTGAAACAGATAAAATAGAAACGGATAGAAGTATCAATAAAAACGGCTGACAGGCATTAGCAGAGGAATTATACAGTTCGCAAAATTATGACATGTAATCGTGCTCAGCACGCTTCGCTAGTCGAAGAACATGTCCCCAGTCATACGGTGGATAGCCGTAAGAACTACTATAGGACATTGTCCTTGTAAATCATTAGCACAATGCCCCGTTAGGCGCGAAAAGAATCAGGTACGGGGAAAGAATC
>CACXSA010000030.1 GCA_902770195.1 uncultured Prevotellaceae bacterium | reverse complement strand
CCAAATATACTTTTTATTTAGCCTTGAAGTTAGCATGCTTTATCTGTTCTTATACATGTTGTCATAGTATTTCTGGTAGTCGCCCGAGGTGACGTTGTCGAGCCACTCCTGGTTGTCGAGATACCAGCGGACGGTCTTCTCGATGCCCTCCTCGAACTGGAGGCTGGGCTCCCAACCAAGTTCACGCTGCAGCTTCGACGAATCGATGGCATAGCGCAGGTCGTGACCGGCACGGTCGGTGACGAAGGTGATGAGGTCCATATCCTCGCCTTCCTTGCGGCCCAGCAGACGGTCAACGGTCTTGATGACCACCTTGATGATGTCGATGTTCTTCCACTCGTTGAAGCCGCCAATGTTATACGTATCGGCTATCTTGCCCTCATGGAAGATGAGGTCGATGGCACGGGCATGATCCTCCACAAACAGCCAGTCGCGCACATTCTCACCCTTGCCATAGACAGGCAACGGCTTACGATGGCGGATGTTATTAATAAAAAGAGGTATCAGCTTCTCCGGGAGTTCGAACAGTTGGTCACGACAACAGGCATGCCATAGGTATCATGGAAGGCGCGCACAAAGTGGTCTGAAGATGCCTTTGATGCACTATAAGGTGAATGGGGATTGTACTTCGTAGTTTCCAGGAAGAACTTGTCACCATAGGCCAGATGGTGCTCAGCACTCGATGCTGTGGTGGTGAACGGAGGCTCAATGCCCTCGGGATGAGTCAACTCCAATGCACCATACACCTCGTCGGTAGAGATGTGATAGAAGCGCTTGCCCTCATACTTCTCAGGCAGCGACTCCCAATAGAGCTTGGCAGCCTGGAGCAGAGAGAGCGTGCCCATGACATTGGTCTGGGCAAAGGTGAAGGGGTCTTTGATGCTGCGATCTACATGGCTCTCGGCAGCCAGGTGGATGATGCCATCGACCTTCTTGTCCTGCATCAGCTGGTAGAAGGCATCGAAGTCGCAGATGTCCATCTTCACAAACTCATAGTTGGGCCTGTCCTCAATGTCCTTGAGGTTAGCCAGATTGCCAGCATACGTCAACTTGTCGAGGTTGATGATGTGATACTCAGGATACTTGTTCACAAACAGGCGCACCACATGGCTTCCAATAAAGCCTGCGCCACCGGTAATTACAATTGTACGTTTCATATTTATCTAATTTAAATTTTTCTTCCTCCTAAAATAATCGATAATCTCCATGCCAACGAAAGGGCCCAGTCCAAAAATGAGGGCAAAGCGAGCTGAATCGGTAAAATCAACTATTCCTTCATCAATATAATGAATGATCAAATGACCGATAAAGAAAAGAACGACCGTACCTACGGCCTTAGCCAATAATATCAATACTTTGTTGTTCATCATATTATCTGTTTTATTATTGTCGTTCACGTTTACCCTACTATCCAGACATCCCTCCCTTGGGGAGGGCTTGGGTGGGCTTGTCATCTTCCTAATGTTATAACTTCACAATCCTTGAATTCCTTGCCGTCAATGGTCAGTCGGACAAGCGTTCTTTCCTTATGCCAACCTTGCAGCCCTGCCGCTCCCGGATTGATATGCAGCATGTTTAATGTCTTGTCGAACTTCACCTTTAATATATGTGAGTGTCCCGCTACGAACAGCTGCGGCGGATTGGCATAGAGCATGGAGCGCACAGAATAGTCATAATTGCCAGGATAGCCTCCAATATGCTTGATGAGCACATCAACTTCTTCGCACTTAAAACGGTTCAGTTCGCGATACATCAGTCGCAGGTCGCCGCCGTCACAGTTGCCGCAGACGGCACGGAACGGACGGAAAGCTTCGAACTTCTCGGCCACCTCCACACTACCGATGTCGCCCGCATGCCATATCTCGTCGCACGGCTCGAAGTAGTGCAGGTATTTCTCGTCCCAATACGAATGGGTGTCGCTGATAATTCCTATCTTCTTCATAGTCCAAAACGCTTGCGGATAAAGTCGGCTATCAGTTTCTCAGTATCTTCGAGACCCAACAGGCTGGCATCGACACAGAGGTCATAGCTCTCGGCAGCACCCCACTTCTTACCCGTGTAGTAGTTGTAGTACTGCTCACGGCGGCTCTCCACCTGTTCTATGAGCCTGCGGGCATGCTCCGCATCAAGGCCTTTCACCTTCGACACCAATTCAACACGGAAGTCCATAGATGCCGTGATAAACACATTCACAACATTGTCGAAATCCCTCAATATATAGTCGGCACAACGACCCAGGAAAACGCAACTGCCTTCGCCGGCTGCCTTACGGATGGCATCGCTCTGGAATTGGAACAGGCTGTCCTGCGAGAAGTTTGAGCCATAGAGACCACCAATCATGTGGGGTGCCTGGATGTTAAACAGTCCGCGCAAAAAACCTTTCTTCTCATCGTTCTGCTTGAAAATCTTCTCGGAAAAGCCACTCTCCTTGGCTGCGAGATTCAGCAGTTCGCGGTCATAGAACTTCGCCTCGAAATCCCTTGCCAGCATTCGGCCTATCTCCTGTCCGCCAGCACCAACCTGCCTGCCTACATTGATAATTATATGCTTCATCTTTCTTGGTTTATTCACTTCTTACTGCTTTGAACTTCTTCATATACCACATCAGCATGGGTATCGTCATGGAAAACGAGAGGAAGTCGCTGGCTGGCATCGAATACCATACTCCGTCCAAATGCCAGAACATCGGAAACACGTAAGCCATAGGCAACAGCAGGAACAACTGGCGTGACAGCGACAGGAATATCGACACCTTTACTTTCCCGATGCTTTGGAAGAAATGGGTGATGGTGGCCTGTGAGCCTACCACGAAAAACACCAGCATGTCCAGACGAATGCCCCGGGCGGCCATCTCTATCAGCGTGGCATCGGTAGTAAAGATTCGCGCTATCTGACGGGGAAACAGCATGGACAATCCCCAGCCTACCAACAAGATGGTTGTGGCATAAGTGATGGCCAGAAACAGACAACGCAGCATGCGGTCGTATTTCTCTGCTCCGTAGTTATAGCCCACGATAGGCTGCATACCCTGACAGACTCCCATCACAAACATGAAGAACATCATAACCACCGAATTGGCTATTGAATAGGCACCCACAGCCATATCACCGCCATAATGCACAAACTGGTTATTCATAAAGATGACAATGACGCTGCTTGTCACATTCATCAGGAATGGCGATATTCCTATAGCGATGATATTGCTGACCAAGCGCTTCTTCAACTTGTAAATACCACGCTTCAAATGCAATATCTCGCTCTTGTTCGAAAACAGATATAACTGCCAGCACATCGCTATTGTTTGTGAAGTGACAGTTGCCAAGGCAGCACCACGGATACCCCAGCGGAACCACCACACGAACAAGATGACAAGCACAATATTCATCGCCACCGTAAACAGGACGGAATACATGGCATGCTTCGGTTTTCCTGCAGCCCTGAGCACCGCGTTCAAGCCGAAATACATGTGGGTGATCACATTGCCCAGCAAGATAATAGTCATAAACGAACGGGCGTAAGGCAAGGTGACATCGCTGGCTCCAAAGAAAAGCAGGATAGGGTCCAGGAACAACAGGCAGACCGCCATGAACGAGAGTCCTATAATCAGATTCAGCGTAATGGTGTTACCCAGCAAGTTGCCTGCGGTCTCATAGTCCCTCTGTCCTAACTTCACACTGATGCACGCCGAGGAACCCACACCCACAGCAGCACCAAAGGCGGCGCTTAGGTTCATAAAAGGGAAGGTGATGCCCAGTCCGGCAATGGCCTCAGGACCAACTATCTGGCCTATCATGGCACGGTCGATGATATTATAAAGACTGGAAGCCGACATAGCGACAATAGCAGGCAAGGCATATTGCCATAGCAACTGTCCTATTGGCTTTGTTCCCAGTTCAAGTGCTGCTTGTTTGTTGTCCATATATAATAAATAATGTGCAAAATTACTGCTTATTGCTTGAACTGCCAAATCTTTTAGACTTTATTATGATAGATATTTGAAGAAAATTATTTGGTTTTTCGCTTAGATTACACTACCTTTGTAGCCCGAAACCTAATGAGAAAAAGATATGCTAAGACAAATCTGTATGCTTTTATGCCTGTTTCTTGCAACAGCTTCTTCGCTTGCCACGAAGCCTGGAATGGCTCAGCGGCAGAAATACAAGCATGGCATCAGCTATATCTATCGCATCTATCTTTCTGACAAAAAAGATTCCCCCTATTCTCTGACTCATCCCTCACGCTACCTCTCTCATCGTTCCCTGGATAGGCGTAAACGACAACATCTGGAGCTTGACTCTACCGATTTACCCGTCAGTCCCCGTTATATCAGACAGATAGAGAAAATCAAGGAGGTGGACATCATCGGGCAAAGTCGATGGCTGAACACCCTCCTTGTCAGGGTGAAGGACACAACCCTGCTCAATACCATAGACCAGTTACCATTTGTCCGCCATCGGAAAATGGTATGGCAATCCCCCGACTCCATCACGCAAACTGCCGAACGGGTGAAGCACCATGACAATTTTGACGAATACAACCACATACCCAATCAAAGATACGGGAGAAGCTATGACCAAATCAGGGTGTTGCAGGGACAACGGCTTCACGACATCCAGATGGAAGGAGCAGGTATGATGATTGCCGTTATTGACGGTGGCTTCCGCAATGTTGATCGTATTCCTGCTTTCATGCGCTCGGACATCCGTGGCTATAAGGACTTTGTCTGTCCGCCCTCTCCCTCCGTATTTGCAGAGACCGATCATGGTACAAAAGTGCTCTCTGCAATGGCACTCAACGAGCCTTTCTACTATGTCGGCTCTGCTCCTAAGAGTGCCTATTGGCTGCTACGCTCGGAAGACCAGCAGACAGAACAGGAGGTAGAGGAAGACTATTGGGTGATGGCTGCCGAGTTTGCCGACTCCGTAGGATGCGACCTCATCAATTCATCATTAGGTTATAATGAATATGACCATGCCAGAATGAGTCACCCGCTGTGGCATCTCAACGGCAGTACGGCCTTCATATCACAAGCGGCCTCCAAGCTGGCCGACAAGGGTGTTATCCTCATCAACTCAGCAGGCAATTCCGGTATGGGACCTTGGAAAAAGATTACCGTTCCTGCGGATGCTGACAACGTCTTGACAGTAGGAGCTGTTACCCCCGATGCCCCTTATCGTATAGCTCCCTTCAGTTCTATCGGACCTTCTCAAGACGGAAGAGTAAAACCAGACGTAGTAGCTGTAGGAGCACCTGTCTATCTGGTCAATGGGCGCGGAAACATCATGCAAGACATGGGCACTTCCTTTGCTGCCCCTATTGTCTGTGGACTGGCTGCCTGCCTGTGGGAGGCACTTCCAGAGAAGACAGCCAAGGAGATAATAGAACTTATCAGACTCTCAAGCAACAACTACGAACATCCCGATAACATTTACGGCTATGGCATCCCCAAATTCTGGCGAGCCTATATGTTGGGGAAAGTGAAAAGGGAAGAGTGAAAAGTGAAAAGGGAAGAGTGAAAAGTGAAAAGGGAGCATAGATATACCCTCCGCCAACTGAATCTCATGGTGAAAGATGCCATCGAGATGCAACTGCCCGATGAATATTGGGTAGAGGCAGAGTTGGCAGAATGTCGTGAAAGAGGAGGACATTGCTATCTGGAACTGATAGAGAAAGAGGCTGATTCCAACACACCAGTTGCAAAAGCCTCTGCCAAATGCTGGCGACAGACGTGGCAGATGGTGCAACCCTATTTTGAGCGAACCACAGGACAAGCTCTCCACGCAGGAATGAAAGTGCTGCTTAAAGTCTATGCACAATTCCACGAAGCCTACGGATTCTCATGGATTGTTTCTGATATCGACCCTACATACACCTTGGGAGACATGGCCCGCAAGCGACAGGAGATTATCCGCAAGCTGAAGGAAGCAGGCATCTTCGACCTTCAACGCGAACTTTGCATTCCATTATTCGCCCAAAGAATAGCTGTCATCTCTGCTGAAGGAGCAGCTGGCTATGGAGATTTCTGTAGGCAACTGGAAGACAACGAATATGGTTTCCGTTTTGAGGTGACACTCTTCCCTGCTATCATGCAGGGTGAACAGGTGGAAACATCCGTCGTTGCAGCCTTAAACTCAATATACCATCATGTCCGTGATTTCGACGTGGTAGTCATCATCCGTGGTGGTGGTGCAACCTCCGACCTTAGTGGATTCGACACCTTGGAATTGGCAGAAAACGTGGCACAATTTCCCATACCTATCATTACTGGTATCGGACATGATCGCGATGAGAGCATTCTGGATATGGTGGCAAACACTCGGGTCAAGACACCTACAGCAGCTGCTGCATTACTGATAGACAATCTGCTTCAGGTGCTGACACGCATCAATAATGCCCAGCAACGTATCACGATGGCTATCAGTCAAAAATTTGCCACTCAGAAGGCGCGACTGGATAGTCTGCAGACACTACTTCCTGTACTAGTCCAGCGTTTCCTAAGCAATGCCAGACATCGCATAGAGCTTCTGGAGAACAGACTACCTGCAGCTACTGAGCGTATCATAACCAACCAAAAGCATAAGCTGAGTCAGATAGAACTGATGTTGCAAAGTTACGACCCACAAGTATTGCTCCGTCGTGGCTATAGCATCACGCTGCTGAATGGACGGGCCGTACGCGACCCGCAGCAGTTGAAGACGGGTGACATAATAGAGACAAGAGTTGAAAAAGGCATCATTAAATCAACAGTACAATGAACGAAGAACCGAAATACGAAGAGGCGATGACCCAATTGGAAGCCATCGTGCGCAAAATGGAGTCTAACGAACTGGACATAGACGAAATCGCTGCACAGCTGAAAACTGCACAGCGACTGATCAAGTTCTGTCGAGAAAAACTCACGAAAACAGAATCGGAGCTGTTAAAAGAGAATATCTCCTTATAACGTTGGTTTTACGGGTATGATATTTCCTTTGTCGTCGAAGTACAGGCGGTCTATACACACCTCCCGATTGTAACCTGCGCTCCAGTCAAGCTTGGCACCCAGGGGACGTTGGAAGCGGTGATAGACGATGTACCACTCATCAGTGCCGGGCTTTTGGACTACCGCATGGTGACCTGTTCCGAATATCTGCTGGCTATTGTCACGCTGAAGGACGATGGTTTTCTCCGCATTCTTCACGGGTTGGCCGTTGCGTACCAATGCCGTCGGTGAATCACTAATGGCATAGCGCACACGGTAGTTCTTCGAACGGGTGTCGCACTCTGACCAGGTAAAGTAATAAAGACCGTTACGGTAGAACACATACAGTCCCTCATTGAAGTTATAGCGTGCTTTCTCCATGCGTGGCATCACAATCATCGGTTCGCCTTTGAAACTCGTCATGTTGTCGTTCAACTCAGCACATACGATAACGCCATTGCCCCAATACAGGTAGTACTTGCCCGTCTGCGGATCGCAAAAAACATCAGGATCTATGGTAGCACCTCCATCTTTCATCACCGGCAATTGCTTCGTGACCAGCGGACGGCCCAACGCATCCCTGAACGGTCCCGTCGGGTGGTCGCTCACAGCCACGCCTATCTGGCCTTCACCAACAAAATAAAAGTAGTACTGATAACGTGCCTTCTTTCCCTTGCCCACCTTGCGCTCTATGATACAGGGAGCCCAGGCCTTATGTTTAGCCCACTTACCGTCTGTTGCCAAGTCCAGGATGACACCTTCGTACTTCCAGTTCTTCAGGTCTTCCGACGAGAAACAGCGGAAATCGTGGTTGTCCCAGTTCTCCATACCATCGGTGGTTGGATATAAATAGTATTTCTGGTCACGCTCCGACCACAGTACCTCCGGGTCAGCATACAGTCCCTCAATAACTGGATTGTTTTTGTTGGGCAGCATGGTTGCCAGTTCGTAGCCGTCGCTCCATGCCTGCAAACGGTCATATTCTTCCTTAGTCAGCCGTAGGAAAGAGCCATGCTGAGGAGCATTGACACCTTCGATATTACGCGGAGCACGGAAGTTGCGCATATTCTTGTCAGCTTGACAGAGCCGATAGTTACGCGGACGCGAGGAATACTCGATGTAGCCTATCATCCAGTCATCATGACCCACCAGTTGGAAGGCAGAGACACCCTCACATTTCTTATTACCCTCAAAACTGACATAGTCTTCTTCCACGGGTTCACTCCACGGTCCCGTCAATTCTTTGGCGGTAGCAGTAAAGAGACCCGGTTTTCCGCCTTCTTTCTTAATCATCATGTGCCACTGCTGGTCGGCGTCCACCCAATTGATGTCGGCATCGATGGTGGCATAGCCCCAGTCAAAAAGCAGCCGGGGCTGTGTCAGTTGCGTAAACGTCTCATCGGCATACGAGTAATACATACGGTCATACTTCTCCTCAGCGCGGTTCCACATAGAATAGTAGATGAAGTAGCCTCCTCGCTTGCCGTCAGGCCATGTGTAGCTCTCGTCCCACATGATCTGCGGTGCCCAGACACGGTTGACAGTTGACCAGTCCTTATAGACGCTGGGGGATTGCGGGTCGCAGAAAATGTTCAGTCCCTTACGGTAGTCAAAGGTCTTGGAATGCCAGTGTATCAAATCATCACTCGTCAGCAAGTCAATACCATAGTTGTCCCACTCTGCCTGCTTCCGAAGGTCCTTGAAACGACCCACATTCATATCCGTACACACCATCAAATAGCCCGTACCATCATGCTTACGGCAGATGAAGGCGTCACGTGTAGCACCCTCTATGCGAGCATGTTCATAGTCACTGAAGATGCTGTCGCCATTCAACAGGTCGTGGTAATGCAGACCGTCACGGCTCAGCGCATAGGCCGTCCATGCACGTCCTTTGTCGTTCATGTGACAATACAGATAACCATAGTCGCCGCGCTGCAGATTACCTTTCTGCTGGGCTGCTACTGGCATAGCCATAAATAATAATAAAGAAAGGAAATGTAAAAATCTCATCGTTTTGTAATTGTTTAGTTGGGTGCAAAGTTACACAAAAACAAGAACTATCAGCACTTTTCAGGCGAAATACTTGCACAAATGACATATTTTGATTACTTTTGCCACCAATTTGAAATTTCAAACAACTAAATACATACAGACCATTATGAAGAATTTAGACTGGGGAAACCTGTCGTTCGGTTACATGAAAACCGACTACAACGTACGCTGTTACTATCGTGACGGCAAGTGGGGTGAGATTGAAGTTTGCTCCGACGAGTATCTGAACCTGCACATGGCAGCAACCTGCCTGCACTATGGCCAGGAAGCCTTTGAAGGACTGAAAGCCTATCGTTGTAAGGACGGTAAAGTTCGCGTATTCCGCGTGAAGGACAATGCAGAGCGCCTGCAATCTACCTGCCGTGGCATTCTGATGCCCGAACTGCCCACCGATTTATTTGTAGAGATGGTCAAGAAGGTTGTTCGATTGAACCAGGAATGGATACCCACTTATGAGAGCGGTGCTACGCTGTACATCCGTCCTTTGCTCATCGGTACATCGGCACAGGTAGGCGTACATCCTGCCAAGGAGTACTGCTTCCTGATTTTCGTCACCCCTGTAGGACCTTACTTCAAGGGAGGCTTCTCTACCAATCCTTATGTTATCATCCGTGAGTATGACCGTTCAGCTCCTCTTGGAACGGGTAAGTACAAGGTAGGTGGTAACTACGCAGCATCTCTGTTTGCCAACAATCTAGCTCACGAAAAGGGATATGCTTGTGAATTCTATCTGGACGCAAAGGAAAAGAAATATATCGACGAATGTGGTGCTGCCAACTTCTTTGGTATCAAGGACAACACCTACGTTACGCCAAAATCCACCTCTATCCTGCCCTCTATCACCAACAAGAGTCTGATGCAGGTTGCTGAAGACTTAGGTATGAAAGTGGAACGCCGTCCTATTCCAGAAGAGGAACTCGAAACTTTCGAGGAGGCCGGAGCTTGCGGAACAGCAGCTGTGATATCACCCATTTCATATATTGACGATCTGGAAAACGGCAAGCGCTATACCTTCTCTAAGGATGGAAAGCCTGGTCCTGTATCCAAGAAACTTTACGACACCCTGCGTGGTATCCAGTATGGTGAGATTGAAGACAAGCACGGCTGGACAACGGTAGTCATTGAGTAATTAACATTTAATCATCAATGGGAAAAGGTAAGTTGGCGAAATTCGCCGATATGGAGACTTACAAGAACGTGTTCCAATACCCTTATTCGGTAGTGGAACACGTACCTTTTGAGATGCAAGGGCATTGGCACGAGCAGTACTTTCACAACAGCAACCCCATCGTGTTGGAATTAGGCTGTGGAAAGGGTGAATATACGGTGGGACTTGCCAAACTCTACCCCAATATGAACTTCATAGGTGTTGATATCAAAGGAGCCCGTATGTGGACTGGAGCCACTCTGGCTCTTCAAGAGGGATTGAAAAACGTAGCATTCCTGCGCACCAACATCGAGATTATCGACCGTTTCTTCTCCGAAGGCGAGGTCAACGAGATATGGCTTACCTTCTCCGACCCACAGATGAAAAATCCACGTAAACGTCTTTCTTCTACATGGTTCTTGGAACGCTATCGCAAGTTCCTCTGTGATGGTGGATTCATTCATCTGAAGACTGACTCCAATTTCCTTTTTACCTATACCACATACCTTGTGGAGAAGAACAACCTGCCTCTACTTGTCAAGACCACAGACCTCTATCAAGAGTCAGAAAACAATTCTTCGCTCAAAGAGGCAGCTACCATCCAAACCTACTACGAATCGATGTGGATAGAACGTGGACTGAACATCAAGTACATGAAGTTCTGTTTGCCTCATAGTGGTGAACTCGTAGAGCCCGATGTTGAGATAGAGCTTGATGACTATCGCTCTTATCATCGCGACAAACGCAGTTCAAAAGACAAAGCGAAATGAAAGACTTTTATTCGCAGAGTGCGACACAGACGCGGTCTTGGAAAGATTTTCCGTCAGATCCCCGCATAACACCCTGATTGATAATAGAGAAGCAAAGCTGATGACCATTGGCAGCAGTGCAGTAGCCTGCAAGGGAGGAGATGCCTGTAACGGTGCCTGTCTTAGCACGAACATTACCTTGTGCTACCGTTCCTCGCATACGCTTTTCGAGCGTCCCATCAACACCGGCAATGGGTAACGAGGGTGCCAGATGTTCATAGATGACGCTATTGCGCCATGCATAACGCAGCAACATCGTTTCCAATTCTGCACTAACATAGTTATAAAGCGAGAGACCTGATCCGTCTGCTATACGATAGGATTTACCGCCAAGTCCGATACGTCGGATGAGCTGACGGACAATAGCACTGGCATCAGTTGCTTTACTAAACGGTTTTCCTGTTGATGCTGCAATTTGGTAGAACACAGCCTCAGCAAAAAAATTGTCGCTCTTCTTCATCATACGCTCCAAAACCATGTCGATAGGATGGAAACAAGGACTGATGAGACGAGCATTGGCAGGACAGACAGCCTCTCCTATAGTGACATTCTGAAGCACAATACCAATATTCTGAAGTTCTCGCACAAGACAGTCGGTAAATGTATCCTGGCGACCGATAGAAAGAGGCGTGAGACGAGGGTTGTCGTCGTCCCAACACCAACCTTCACCCCAATCGACAGGCTCTTTCATCGAGATATCGGCATAAATGTGTCCACGTAGCGTATCGACACCCATTTCATAAAGGCGAGCCACCATGTCCTTCACGTCATTAACGCTGACCATAGGGTCAAAGCCTCCTACACAATAGAGGTTACCCGTAAGTTTACCCTTGTGGATATTACCCGTATAGCAGAATCGTGTACAAAACATATAATCGCCCCCAAGTCGGTCGAGAGCCGTAATGGCTGTGATGACCTTCATGGTAGAGGCAGGGCGCATGAGTTGGCGAGCATGATACTGGTAAAGAGGCTGGTCGGCTGTAAGATCATATACCATCAGCCCTATCTGGGTGGTTTCAAACAAAGGATTATCCAACAAGGAATCGAGTTTCTGGCGCAGGTTGTCTTGCGCAAAACTGGCTGTAAAGAAGCAGCCCAATAGGAGGAAAAAAAGATATTTCTTCATAATCGTTGGCAAATATACAAATAAATTTGTACCTTTGCAACGAAATTAAAGAAAAAAGGATGGTTTACAAGTACGATTTTCTCATTATTGGTGCAGGTGTGGCTGGCATGAGCTATGCCTTGAAAGTAGCACGGGCAAAAAAGGGTAAGATTTGCATGATTTGCAAGACTTCATTGGACGAGGCTAACACGTCATTTGCACAGGGCGGAATAGCCTCAGTGACCAACCTGGAAGTAGATAACTTCGACAAACACATCGAGGACACTATGATAGCGGGCGACTATATTAGCGACCGCCAGGCTGTAGAACAGGTGGTACGCATGGCACCCGAGCAGATTAAGGAACTTGTGAAATGGGGTGTGAATTTCGACAAGAAGGAGAATGGTGACTTTGACCTTCACCGAGAGGGTGGACATTCTGAATTCCGCATACTTCACCATGCTGACGACACAGGTGCCGAGATTCAGCGAGGACTCATGGAGGCCGTTCGCAACAATCCCGACATTGACGTGAAAGAGCATCATTTTGCCGTGGAAATTATCACCCAGCATCACCTGGGTGTTAGGGTTACCCGACGCTCGCCCAACATACAATGCTATGGCGCCTATGTGCTGAACGAGCAAGAGAAAGTGGATACCTATCTGGCCAAGGTTACAGTAATATGTACTGGAGGCTGCGGAGCGGTCTATCTGACCACCTCAAACCCCGTCATTGCCACAGGCGATGGTATTGCAATGGTCTATAGAGCCAAGGGAACAGTGGCCGACATGGAGTTTGTACAATTCCATCCCACCGTACTGCATAATCCCAACGAGACACATCCTGCCTACCTTATCACAGAAGCCATGCGTGGCTATGGCGGTGTGCTAAAACTACCCAATGGCGAGACATTTATGGAGAAATACGACGAACGTCTCAGCCTGGCTCCTCGCGACATCGTGGCAAGAGCTATCGACAAGGAGATGAAGATACACGGCATCGACCACGTCTGTCTGGACGTGACACACAAGGATGCAGAGGAGACGCGCCACCACTTTCCCAACATATACCAGAAATGCCTGTCTATGGGTATCGATATCACCACCGACTATATTCCCGTAAGACCTGCTGCCCACTATATGTGCGGTGGTATCAAGGTGGACCTGAACGGACAGTCGAGCATCCAAAGACTTTATGCATTGGGTGAATGCTCTTGCACAGGCCTGCATGGTGGAAACCGTCTGGCTTCTAACTCGCTGATAGAAGCTGTGGTCTATGCCGACACCGCTGCCAAACATTCACTGGAACACATAGACTTGTATGATTTCAATGAAAAGGTTCCTGAATGGAACGACGAGGGCACAATGACTAATGAGGAGAAGGTGCTTATCACCCAGTCGGTGAAGGAAGTTAACCTGATTATGTCTAACTATGTGGGTATTGTACGTTCCGACCTTCGTTTGCATCGTGCATGGGACCGTCTGGACATGCTTTACGAAGAGACAGAACGCCTGTTCAAACGCGTGAAAGCCAGCCGAGACATTTGCGAGTTGAGAAACATGATAAACGTAGGCTACCTGATAACCCGCTGGGCCTTGGAGCGCAAGGAATGCAGAGGACTGCACTTTACAACGGATTATCCGCACCATGCGTACGACAAATGAGGTGAGAGACGAGAAGTTTCTCACCTTCTTTTTATCGCGTCAAGGAGAACTTGAGGGAAAGTCCAAAGTCGTGTGTTGTAGTAGGATAGCTGCTGGCAGAAAGCAGTGGGGTGTTTGTCTGACGCTCATAGTAAGCAGAAAGCGTCATGAGGCGCGACAGCGTATAATCAGCCATGAACGACATCTTAAAGGCAGAATTTCCGCTACTTGCCGATGATGTTCGTGAAGCAATATCACGCGTGATGGCAGCTTGGTCACGCAACGAAACATCCAAACGGAGGTTTAGGTCGTGGTTGATGCCTGACCGACGGTTATTGCCAGTCTGGTTATTTGTATTTGCCTGACTAGATTTCCTGGAACCGCTCTGCGCCCTCTTGATTTTGCGCGTAGTGCCTGCACCAAACAGTCGGAAGTCTGAAATCTTATAGCCAAGTCCAATGACAATATCATTGGAGCGCGACTCATTAATTTGTACACTCGTCATAGAGAGGTTAAGCACACGAGTACGACGATATTCCGCCTTCAGGGTCATGTTATTGTGGAGGGTAACATCAACACCCAGCAAGGGTGAGAACGACTCGTTAATGCTTACCATAGGCACGTTCCACCCCAGCAGTGAGGCCGTTTCGCTACTGCTTGTATAACTGCCCAGTGCAAAAACGCTCTTGTAGGAGTGATTGATATTAACCGATTTAAAATGATCACTGAACCAACGGAGTTTGGAGAGCCCACTATAACGAAGCGTCCAGTTAGGCAACAGTTTGGTAAGCGCAGGTATGAGATCCAGACTGCCCCCTCCACTTAGCGTATAGGAATCGAGGAAAGCAGGTATCATCACAGCTGCACTATAGGGTCTGATATCAGTGGTACCATAATGTGCCATCGCCATTTCACGGAAACGAGGCAGTGCATCACAGAAGCGATCGAAGGCTGCAGAAGGATAGCCACTATTAGCATCGCCCATCGCCTCAAAGGCAGAACCAATAGATATGGTGGTCATATTGAACGACCCAGTCTGTGTGGTCGGCATACCCTCATACATATACTGAATGCTGCGCGCCCGACTTTCCATGCGCGAGGCATTTAAATCAATTCGGAGATCGCGGGCAGGTTCAAGAGTCGCACGTATTTGCAAATCGGTAGTCTGGTTGGTCGTTGCTGGAGTGGCAATACTGTCAGCCATAACCAGCCAACCGTTTTCCATCGCCTTGTCGATATAAGAATCTCCCGTCAGACCAAAGGCGAAACCCAATCCAGGTGCCATCACACTTCCTGTACGCTGTCCCAGCATATCACCGATGTTAGGGGTAAAACCTGGAAGGGTCATGGAATACTGGTTACGATAGGTGATACCTATGGAGCGCACCATCATGAGCAGACGGGCAGCACTCTGCGCAGGCTTATACCACCACTCATTCTCCAACGGAGGTTTGGCAGTCACCGTCAGCTTGATGGTCGCCGTATCACGGTTCTTAATCAGTATTTTATTCTGATCAATAACCTTATATTTAATAGGATAGGATTGTCCATCCCGTGTACGCGCCATAACTATCAAACGCTTCGACTTCTTGTTATGGGTAATGGTAAATGTGGTATCCGTGCGCAATGCCAACTCCTTCTGGAACGCATTTTTGTTTTTGGGAAGAGAGGCATCTTCTGGGTTTGTAGGATTTTTGGGGTCATTCGCCTTGCTATTTTTATTTGTTTTACTAGTCGTCTTGCTAGTATTTTTATTGATAGCTTTTCGGAAGCGCTCATTTACCTTCTTGAGGAAGGGGAAGTGGTTATAGAGCGTCTCCATATTGAAATTTCCATTGATGTTCAACTGTCGATTGTTCGAAATGGTATTACCCAATTCCGTACCATCGTTAAGCGCAGTACCACGCACCCAGCTATAGGTGGCATTATAAGAGGCATCGGAGGTTACCCAGTCAAAGATAGGCAACTTGTTAAGAGGCAACTGATAAGATGCCGTGAAGTTTTGACGATAGTCGAGTGGACGTCCCCAGTGCTTGATACTCTGCCATACAGAATCCTTCCATGCACTATAATGGTCAGGATAGAGGTCTTTGTTGATAGGCAGATCACTCAAGGGCTGTTCTATCTCCGCCTGCGTTCCCGACTGGAAATTCATGTGGAGATTGCGTGTGAGGTCCCAACGCATGGAGAAGCTACGATTCCATAAGAACTGGGAATTAAAGGTGATAGGCAACTTAGCACCTCCCAGATCAGCCATATTACGCTCCTGCAATTCACTATACACGCGTGTCATCTCCGAATTGAAGGTAATACTCTGTGGCAACCAGTTCAGTGCTAATGCCTTGGGGAAATCCATCCATTTCGACTTACTCTTTGTCTTTTTAAAAGGCTCCCACGGCTTATACACAGGGCTATAGCTATAGTTCAGCATACCGCGCCAGTGATCTTCCTTTTCATAGACCGTCGTCTCACCTGATGTATGGCGATGAGAATGACTATAGGAGAAAGAGAAGTTGGCTGGGTCATAGGGCATGGGGTGACGCTTAGTCTTTATGCCAAAGCGCACGTTGCTGAGCGAGAAATTAGTATTAGTGGTTTTCACAACAGCAATGCTCTCAATGGAGTCACGCTCATGAGCATTCATGGCTTCCAGGGCATCGTCAAGCTCCATATCCGTATCCAGCGGGTTATACTTCGGACGCGTTTCCTCCTTGGTGACAGAATAGTAAAGAGGTGCCGTCACATTCATCTTGTCAGGGAAGAATTTGCCCAATTCCACATTCGTGGTAAACGAGTAGGTCTTGTAATTATCCTTGGAGCGTGCAGCAACACCGTCTTCCAGTCCACCAAATCCCTCTGTGATGATCTTACCCGTGAGGTTCACCGTACCCACATCAGAGAGCTGGATGTCCAGGGCACCAGAAGCAGCCCATCCACCCTTGGTCACAACATCCATCAGTCGTAATTCGTTCACCCACACCTCACCAGAAATAACAGAACCAGTAAGGTTGCGCACACCAATCATCATGGTCTTCACCTCGCCCAATGAGGGATTACCCATAATGCTGATCTTATTATTGGGATGGTTAGGGTCATAGTCAGAAAAAAGCATCGTGTAACTGCCTGTTCCCACTGCACGCGCCTGGTTTCTCGCCTTCTTCAGCTTGGTGAAGATGCTGAGGTCAATGTCCAGCATATTAGCTTCTGGCCATACTGCACGACAGTCGTTGAGGTTGTACTTATTATAGTCACTACGATCGGGCGTCAGTTTCAGAGGAATGACATATTCGTAGTAGTTGCTGGTATAGTCGCTACCCACACGCACAAACACCGCCAACTGGTCGTCCGCCAACTGGTTGTCGTTTATCAGATGATTCGCGTGAACGAACATCTGCATACGATGGTACTGTCGGAGGTCAAGGGTGGTGTTACGATAAATCGCTTTCGATTCATTGGGCGAGAGATTCTTTGCAATCATGTTCAATGCTTGCTCGTTAGCCTCTGTCAACTGAGGCTGTGAGGGGTCTGTGACG
Organism: uncultured Prevotellaceae bacterium; assembly: GCA_902770195.1. Lineage (GTDB taxonomy): Bacteria > Bacteroidota > Bacteroidia > Bacteroidales > Bacteroidaceae > Prevotella. The sequence goes on along the minus strand of CACXSA010000030.1, from coordinate 8,126 downwards.
CGTGATATGCCAGGAGGCATCACATAGTTGACTGGCTTCTTGTTGTTGTTCTCCTCGATATTGACGGCACTCACATTAAACGTACCACTACTGCTGCCTGTAGTCAGAGCGTGTTCATAGACACGCCACTCTCCGCGTATCAGGTCAAGCGAACCGAAACGTAGCACGACAGGCTTGGTGAAATTGGTGAGGAACATACGCATGAAGCGGATGCTGGTCAAATCGACAACACCCTCTTTTTTGCTATACTGCGACAACGGGATGCGGAACTGATACCACTTCACCGTCTCACGATTACCATTGCGCAACGTGACGGTAGCCTCGCGGATGTCTGTGATATAGTTATGTCCCAGCACCATATCCTCAGGGCGTACACTGACATGATACTGCAGGTAGCGCTCATACTCGTTCAGCGTATAGTCCTGGTTGATATCCTCCACATCAGGATAGGTCTTGTAAGAGGTATCGTATCCCTCTGGCTGCTGGTCGCTGTCAGGTGAGTTTCCTTGTGGCATGTTGATGCGCTTATATCGTTCCAGAATACTGGCCTTGCGCTCATCCAAGTCACTACCGCGGAAGTAGTGATAGTCATCATTGGCAGGGTCTGAAATCCAAGCATTGCGCACACTGTCATTGACAGTCACATGGTTCAGGAAGTCTGCATAGGCCGGATAGGTCAGCTCCTCTTCGTCCGTCAGTCCGTTCAGTCCCACATCCTGCTTGGCTCGTGCCCCACTGGTAGTGGCAAAGGCGTAAGTCTGTGTAGCCTGGATAGGTATCTTACCCCATGCGGTTCTTGAAAAAGCGCTGGTACCATCAACAGGCATACCACTCTCGTAGAACTTCTTTCCGTCATGTAAGATATCCTCACTGACCTCGCCAAGGTCTAAGAAGAGGTCACCACCATATTGTGAAGCATCAGGACCGTTGTTGGTGTAAATGAAGGGATCCAACATCCAGAACTCAATATATTCCACATTGGCAGCCTCGAAGTCATTGGTGTCCAACTTACGCATCATACCACCCCAGCGGTTCTGAGGGTTGCGCAGCTTTCCGTCCGGATTGACATCCGTAGAAAGGTTATAGGGACCACGTTCCTCAGGATAGTATGCCAAATCGAGCACGGGCAGGGTATTGGTAGCTCCACTATACGTGCTCTGGTTCCTGTTTGGATAAAGCTCATTGACATAGACAGCACGCACATAGTGATTGCTCAACTGGTCAAGGTCACTCTTGATATGACTGGGCGTCAGACTCGAGGAGCGATAGGTGAACAGCGGGTCGATAGTGTACCATGCCAGCAGGGCTCTGTTGAAGCCGCTGGTCACCGAGTCTTTGTCAGCATACTCATTGAACGACTTGGGAACACTGGAGATAACCCACGACTTAGGTTCTATGACACTGATTCCATTCTTGGCATTCTCAAAGTCATCGATATACGAGGCATTATCCTGCGTTCCGCTGGCTGTTCCAGCTATCAGATGCGCAAACTCTCCCGTGAAAGATATCCGCGAAGGCTGGGTGCAATGCAAGAAGGGCAACTTGTCTATCATACGGGTGAGCCACTGACTTTCCGTCTTCCAGTTGATGTTCAGTCCCCACAGCGTGTTCTTCAGCGGTTCCGAACCCATAGGCACCTTCGACGTCAGTGCCTGTTCGCTGAGGTGCTGGAACGTACCTCCTATCTGGAATTCCTTGGAGAAGTCATATTCCCAGTTGAAGCCGAACATACGCTTACGCTGCATGCCATAGTCCGTATTGCTTTCCAACGAAACACTCACATTGGTTCCTGCGTCAATAATGCTCTGATTGAGGATGGTCACCTCGCCGGCAGAATAGTCCACGCTATAGTCAGAACCTTCCTTGAGGATGACGCCGCCCGCAGTGACAACAACGGAACCCTGTGGCACATTATAGGCTCCCAGCGAGATGACGTTGGCTGAAGTGCCCTTGAACTGACCTACCAGCCGGAACTTGTTCTTGTTGGTCATCTGGCGGGCTGCTGTTCGCGTGGTGTCATAGAGTTCCTCAAAGCAATATTTCGCAATACTGTCCTCTGGCAGTCCACGGCTTTTGAGGAAGTCGTGAAGCGTCTTGCCAAACGGTTCTGCAGAAGGGAAGAACACACGACCATTGGAGACGGTATAACCCTCTACAAAGTCAAAATATCCATTAGGATTCACATGATTGTTATCGTCCAAGCGGTCACATCCCAAGCCACGCAACAGGATGATGTCGCGTGTCTTCTCCGTGGGGATGTAGGTAAGATAGACACCTGCCGTATCACTCTGATACTTGATATCCAGACGGAAACGGGTACGCTCAACGTTAGAAGCCAGATAATATACATTCTTCATCATCAAGTCCCAGTTAGCCTGATGAGGACTGTTACTCGTATTCTTCAGTGCCTTGACGAAAAGGGCCTCATTCACATTATCGTTATGGTCGGAAGCAAACTCACCCACGCGATAGGTCTTTCCTCCATACGTATATTCATAGGCCACCGCCAGCACCTGGTCGGTCTGCAACGTTGTCTTCAGCGAGATATATCCCAAGGCACTGTTCACCGTATATTCCGATGAGTTCAGCAATCGGGCAGCAGCCAGCTTCTCATAATCCTCTCCACCCACCAATGGCAGTACCGTGCTCGCCTTGTCAATGTCGCGCGCTTCCGCATAGGTGGTTATCAGTTGCTCATACTCGGTATTGGCATCGTTATCCGGATTCTTTGACACAGAGCCGCCCCCACCCCATTGGGTCGCTGTGCTCTCTCCCAGTTCCGAGAAAGCCAGGATGTTACGGGTGTTCTGCGTAGTTCCCGTCTTGTTGGTCACCCACACCTCCACATGAGTCACATTGATACCCGTAGTCAGATTAGGCAACTGCTGCATGGCGGCATCGTAGCGCTCACGGAAGAAAAGGGACAGGAAGAAGTGGCGGTTCTCCTCGTAGTTAGCCACATTCAGCTCAAAGGGTGTCATCTGCGTACCACCTTTTGACGATACACTCTTGGTGGTAGAGTTTTTCTGTGACAATACCGTCTGCAGTTTCAGCTTGCCAAACTGCATGTCCGTACGGATACCAAACAGGCTGCTGGCACCCTTGACCAGCGAGTTATTAGAGGGGAACGTCACATTACCGGCTTCTACAAGCTTAATGATCTCGTCCTCCTTTCCCTCATAGCGCAACTTGATATTCTTCGTATCGAAGTCGAAGGTGGCATCGGTATTGTAGTTCAGGTTCAGGTTCACCTTGTCGCCCACCTTACCATTGACGTTCAGATTGATTTTCTCGTCGAAGTCAATAGCCTTGGTGCGCCTGTTAGCCTCTGGCAGCGAAGGGTTGTCAATGTTCTTGAAAGTACCGCCCAGCTTCAGTTCGGCAGTTCCCTGTGTCTTGATGCGCACACCACCGGGTCCGAAAATTTTCTCGGCAGGTCCCAGGTCGAAGTGCATATCGGCAAAGCTGAACTTCTCCTTGCCCTTATTGGCTACATTCTCTGCATCCTTCTTACGGAAGAAGTTTCGCAGTTCACGTTTCTCGCTCCATTCATGATATTCCTCGGGAGTCATCAGCAAGGGAGCGTTCAGATAACTGTCGCCAATCTTCGAACCGATGACATACATGCCCGTAGAGTCGTTATACTCCACCTGCTGACGGATATTTTCCGGCAGGTGCAGGTCAACGGCAGAGGTGTCCAGGTCGGCCACCTCTATAGGCGCCGTCTTCTGAATCTTCCAGCGGGGGTGTAACAGTGAGTCAGGTATTTCCTCCTCGTCCTCTACATGTAGCACAGGCTGTGCCATAATCCTGCTGACGGTGTCAGCAGGAAATGAGAAATGAGTAATCGACGAAGTCGCTTTGACCTCGGTCAAAGAAGTGAGAAATGAGAAATGAGCTGACGCCGGAAGCAGCGTAGCGAACAGAACAACCATGCACAAAAGTCCCATAAGGCCTCTGCGCACCATGTTCCGCCAACGCCATTTCTTCATTTCTTCATTTACATTTTTCATTTCTCATTTCTTTCATTTCTCATTTTATCTGCTTCAACGCCAGCTTCACCACCTGTTCAACAGGCAGGTCGGGCTGTTCTGTCAGGATAGCCACCACCACTTTTTGTGTAGGAGCAGGGGCAAAGCCCAGCATGGTGAGCGCACTCACCGCCTCGTCCTTCACGGCATTGTTCACGGGTGCTGCCATCGTACCTCCTGCAGGAATCTCGTCAGCAATACCCAGTTCCACAATCTTGTCGCGCAAATCGACAATGATACGCTGGGCAGTCATCTTGCCAATACCCTTGATACCTTTGATAAGGCGCTCGTTACCTGTCGAGATGGCATTGCACAACTCGCCCACACTCATCGACGACAGCATCATACGCGCCGTGTTGGGTCCTACGCCACTGACACTAATCAGCAGTTCAAACATCTCGCGTTCTTTCTTCGACACAAAGCCGTAGAGCACGTAGGCGTCCTCGCGAATAGCCTCATAGACATACAGTTTCACCTCTTTCTTGCCCTGAATGGCACTGTAGGTGGTCAGCGAAATGTTCAGCCCGTAGCCTACTCCCGCAGCCTCAATCGTTGCCAATGCGGGGGAAAGCTCAGTCAGCTCACCCTTGATATATTCTATCATAATGTATATATTAATGTATTAATACAACTAATTAAACGGCTTTTCCCCTCATTTTATTGTATAACCCATAGAAAAGATGACATTTTGTTACATGATGTCACTTTTTTGAAAATTTCTCGGGCAATTCGTCACGTATTTCAATGGAAAGATGTACTTTTGCACACGAAAAAGAAGATTTTAGGATTTAAATAAGCACAAAGACAATGAAAAAAATCAGAGCAGCCGTCGTAGGTTACGGCAACATCGGTAAGTACACCCTTCAGGCACTGGAAGCCGCTCCCGACTTCGAGATTGCCGGCGTTGTACGCAGGAATGGAGCAGAGAACAAGCCAGCCGAACTGGCTCAGTATGAGGTTGTAAAGGATATCAAGGAACTGAAAGACGTAGATGTGGCTATCCTGGCCACTCCTACCCGTTCGTGCGAGGAATATGCCAAGCAGATTCTGCCCTTGGGCATCAACACGGTCGATTCTTTCGACATCCACACCAATATCCGCGGCTATCGTGAGCGCCTCATGGCGATCAACAAAGAGACCAATACCGTCAGTGTCATTGCAGCAGGATGGGACCCCGGTTCCGACTCTATCGTACGTACCCTGATGCAGAGCTTGGCTCCCAAGGGACTGAGCTACACCAATTTCGGACCAGGCATGTCGATGGGCCACAGCGTCTGCGTACGCTCAAAGGCTGGTGTCAAGAATGCCCTGTCAATGACCATCCCCTTGGGTGAGGGCATCCATCGCCGTATGGTCTATGTAGAGCTGGAAGACGGCTACACCCTCGAACAGGTTACGAAGGACATCAAGGCCGACCCCTATTTCGCTTCCGACGAGACACACGTCTTCCAGGTGGAGAGCGTTGACGACGTTCGCGACATGGGACATGGTGTGAACCTGGTGCGCAAGGGTGTCAGCGGACAGACGCAGAACCAGCGCCTTGAGTTCAACATGCAGATCAACAACCCCGCCCTCACCGGTCAGGTGCTGGTCAATGTGGCTCGTGCCTCTATGCGCCTGCAGCCAGCCTGCTACACGATGGTCGAGATTCCCGTTATCGACATGTTGCCAGGCGACCGTGCCGACCTCATCGAGCATCTGGTATAATAGCACCACGATAAAAAGAAAAAGCGTCTCCTAATCAGAGGCGCTTTCTTTTTGCTGTTTCTTCTCGAAGGCTGTCTTCTGGGCTTCATACCATTCCAGCCTGCCCTGATAATACTTACGCAGGTCCTTCCACTTATAGTACGGATACTGCGTCGTCTTCACAGGCAGCGACACCTCGCGCTCGTTCAGCAGCGCCTTCACCAGGATGTCACCCTTTCCCGTGACAGGACGGTAGAACACCAGCTGCACATTACATGCCATAGGGAATATCTGATAGTTGCGCCATACCTTGTCAAGCTCTTCAAGGTCGTCAGTGACATAGCCGCAGTTGCCCAGTTCCAGCAGACAAGCCAGAGGCATCACGCACACCTCATGTCCGAAGCGCAGCACGGCACTGGTCTGCTTCGTCGTGTCAGCCACCTGGATAATGTCCTTCAGCAGGTTCTCCTGGCTGAAAGGCTGCACGCTACCACCCAGCGGTGATGCTGCATAGTCGATATACCATCCGACATTGCGGATGCGCCATTGGTTGTATATCTCATCCTCCGTAAAATAGGGAAAGAGGTCTAACCCCAAGTCGTGACTCTGCATATTGCTGGCAATATCAAACAGGCGATATACAAAGTCTCCCCCCTTGATGCTGTCAGCAGCCCATTGGGCATCGTTGAACAGCACACCCATGAGTCGCTCAGGATTACTCTGCTTACGGAACTTGCTTTCCATCTCGTGGCGCGCCTCCCTGGTATTCTTACGCACCTCCTTCAGGAAGTCGCAACGTGACTGGTTCAGGTAGTATTGGAGCGACTCGCTCACATCGTTATGGAAACGTGCCGTCGGATTGGCAGCAGCCAGTTCCTCGCACTCAGCCTCCATCGAGAGGATGCAGCGTATCACCACCGTAGAACGGGCGTCAATGTTCACACCCTGCTTCTTGAAAATCTCCGGGAAGTTCTGCGCCATACGCTTTCCTATGCCGTGATGCTGGCGCTCTCCCACCGTGGTCAGCTCACCCAACCGATTGATAGAGCTGGCATAGACAGCCTCCACCTGTCGCAATACATCCTCGCCCTCGTTCGTCAGCTTCTGCTGCTCCTTGGCCTTGAGGAGCGTGTTCCTCACACTCGTGTACTGCGGCTCATTGATAAGCCATCGTGAGCCGTGCCTGCCGTAGTGGTTCATCAGATAAGGCTCATACCCCTTGGGGGCAGGCGTCAGCGGCATGGTAGCCGGATAGTTGTCGTAGTCCAGATAGTTACTTGCCGACAGGAATTTGTTCGCCCTGATTTCCTCCCGCGCCGTCTGTGCACACAGCACCAGCACCATACAGGAAACCAGTAGCATCGTGAAAAGTCTTTTCATATCACCACTCTTTTAATCTTTTCTGAAATTTAATCTTTAATCTCAACCTTTACGACCGTTTTGGTGTTCTGTCCCATCATCTGATAGGTAGTCTCCGCAAGGATGCTCTTCACCCATCCGTCGTCCTGCAACTCGTAAGTAGCCGTTTCCTTCGAGTCTATTTTCGCCATACCACTATCCATCAGCTGGTCAATGTTATCCTTCACCAAATCGGCCTGCGAAGGCATGATCTTCTCCACCTCCTTGATGATAAGCTGCTTCATGTCGTCCTTGCTCATATTCAGGCTGCCGTTGGTGGTAATCTTATTACCATTCACAAAGTACATACGCTTCATCTTCAGCCCATAGTCGGCCGCATAGTCATCCTGCATACCCATCGTCACCGTCTTGCCGTTCAGCATCAGCGGGCTGTTGGTCACCGTCATGCTCCTCAGCATGCTCTCAGGCGTGATACTCGACAGCACCTGCTTCTTCAGCGTCTCTTTATCCATGACCTGCGACAGCATGGGCACCTTCTCAAAAAGGCTGTTTACAATCTGTACGCCCGCCTTGTCCACTTCTTTTTTCAGCTCAGCATAATTGTCAATGCTTTTCACCTGTCCGTCCTGATCCGTCGTCACACGAATGGTCAGTCCCTTCAACAATTCTGCCGATGCACTCATCAGCTTACCCGCTAAGTTGTTGTCCGTGGCATCACACTTAAACTCCGTGGTCACCACCTCCATCGTATATCCGCCCTTCACGGCTCCCGTCACGGAATACCTCGTCTCTGCAGTCATGTTAAACTCTGGCTGACCAGGTATTCCCACCTTGCTCTCTGTCACATACACTTTCTGCATGCCCTTAGCCATTTTTGGTGCTACTTTCACCTGTGCCTGAACAGCCACCATCATTGTCAGCAACAAGCCGACCATCATTATTTTCTTCATAATCTTTTTTTGTCAGTTCTTTTGCGTGCAAAGTTATGTTTTTTTTCCGAGATATTGGCAGAATCTATGGAAAAATTGCAAAAAAATGGTATCTTTACCG
>CACXSA010000029.1 GCA_902770195.1 uncultured Prevotellaceae bacterium | reverse complement strand
CGTAGCATACGACGAACCTTGCCGTGACGTTCTGTCGGCATCAGAGGTTTTCCGTTCATGTTAAGTACATATACCATCTTGACTATTTTATTAAAAACTATAAGTCGGGTTTATACCCGTTATGTGCCCATCGCCAATGTTATGGGGTGGTTTCATATATCAGTAACACCGTCGCTTTCGCTCCTTTTAATTACTGACCGCAGAGCTTAAAACTTGGGCTGAAACTATTTCAAGGTGCCTATACATTCACCCCTAACGTAGTCCTCAAAGGACTTAGGCTAATTGGCTTACCTTTATTATACCCATCTCAAATTCAATGTCTTGTCAACATTGTCATGTTTAATGTTGTATTTTTGAGGGTAAACACAATTTATGTTGATTTTCTACAATATCATCCTCACATGTTTAATGTTGTATTTTTGAGGGTAAACACAATAAACATATCTATTCGTGTCTTGTTTGGCACCATGTTTAATGTTGTATTTTTGAGGGTAAACACAATTTCTCTTCGATAGCGGTAGCGCGAGCGGCATCTGTAAGATGATGCATTTCTGAGTGTAAACACAATTTCTCATTTAAGATCTTCTTTTAATCGCTGTCTAATCCTTTTATGCACAAGTTCCAACAGAACACCAGACCACACCTCGATATTGTCAATTCTTCTTGAACAATCTCCAGAAGACTTTTCTTTTGTAGCATAGACTCGCATCGAGAAACTTCTTAACGAGTTCTTTTCTTCATCAGAAAGTTCATCATAAGTCATTGCTGCTCCTTGACCTATACCCTCAACAAGTCTTTCATCATCAAATTCCAATGGAAGGGCAAATTCTGCAAACGAATTTACATCAGTTACACCTTCTATCAGTTCATGTTTAATAATGTTGTCAATACAACGATTGACATACGTTTCTAAAATTTTGTCATCATACGTTTTACTATCCATATTGTTTTGCCTTTAAGGGGGTTTAATTTGATTGCAAAGTTACAAAAAACGATTCAAACTACCAAATTTGGCGATAAAGGTAAAACTAACCAATTTCATACATTTTATGATATGGGCTAAAGAAGAGTAAACCAATATGCTTACTTTTAGCAAAAAGTTAATAATATCACTTTAACTTTCGCCTATAAGTAAACCTCTTTTCTTTAGTTCTCAAACCCTTTTGATTGCTCGTTAAATTTTGCTAAAAAGCCAAATGATCGAGAAAATACTCAATTTATGATATCTTCCCGATTTTCTATTAGATGCTTCAGATGATAACCCCTTTAGGTCATCTTCTCCATTTGGTGTGGGCGTAGACTCGTTACCGCCACCGTCAATGATGTCCTCATCGGGAATCTCGGCACCATTGTACTTGTCTATCTTCTGCCACGAAACATTGGCGGAAAACTCCTGACTGAACTTCATGGCAACTGAAGCACCGAGGCGGATCTTACCCTTGCAATAAAAGTCTCCTGACTCATCTTCCTATCAGTCTTCTTCTTGCTGCACTTGGGATAGCCGCAACCCGCAAGGTGGCTTGCAGGCTCCTGCATGAAAACGACACCGCATTGTCGGCACTTAATCTTTACTGGCGTGTGGGTGTTGATGTACTCGACTTCTGAATAGTCGAACTTCTCCCCATGCACCCGCTGTGCTTCCTCGACAAACTGCGGTGTTGTTTTGCGTTGGTTAGCCATCTCAACCTATTGCTGGTCGATAATGTCGTCTACTGGGTGTTTTGTCACCAATATAGACAGATATAATTGTAATTTGATTATCTGACCAGTCTGATAATTCATAGTCGGTTTCATCATTCGTGTATATGAGCAGACAACCATATGAAGGAACTTGTTCCATATATATTCGTAGTTGCCCTTTAGCATCATTTATAGAAGACAGTTTTTCTTTCTTGTCCAAATATTTGACTTCAACAATATATGGTTTGTCGTTACATTCAAGGATTGTTCCATAAACAGCGGAATCGCCGCCTATCTTAAAATCAATTCTGCCATCACAAGTATCTATTTCTTTATCGAACTCTAAGTGATTGTCGAAAAGGAAGAGAGCTAAATCGCGCTGTAAAATATGCTCTGTTAGAGTTTGTGATGCCATAATACTCTTGAAACGTTCAACTCTTTGCTTGTATCTTTGAATAGTGTCAATAATGACACTTTCATTCTTAATATTTCCAGTGAGATAATTCACGATTGGACGTATAAAACCAGACCTAAACAAATTCATCTTTTCTAATTCAGACGAATTGTCATTCTCAGTCCACAAAACATCGTCGTAATATCTTTCTCCTCGATTATATCCTGATATTTTTTTCTTATGCAAGAAATGATAATATTGTATACAATAAGCAATATAATATTCTTCACCAAGAGAGACTATGTCATAAATGTAATTAAAAGGTTCTAAATTTTCTCTATTTTCAAAAGTTTCTATTTTTACTTTATTGTGCAGTATAAGTTCTTCCAATATCTGATTACAATTAGAAATACTATATATCTTTTCAAAAAAGAAATCAGTGTTTGCGTTAAAAAGATTTTCGGAATTTTGTTCGAGATAGTTCTTGTATAGAGTTTCAATTCTTTGAATTATATTCTTTAATATCATAATAGTGCTAGGTTATGAAAACGATTATTTTACATTTTCAACTTTAATAATATTACCACCAAAATCAATATGGAAGATTTGAGATTCGACCATATAGCCTCCAAAGCTATTTTTTGCTCGATATTTGTGATAGACAGAATATCCGTAAGATTCTTCTTTTACTTTACTCCACTCAATTCCCTCATAGCTCTTTGGGTCTTTGAGGTTCTTCTTCAAATAGTCTATGACTTGACTAACAGAAGCATCGTATGAACTATTAGAAACATTTACAGCACCTGCTTCCATTATCTCTTTTTCTCTCTTGTCACGGCGTTCCTGGTCCCTTTTCTGAATACCTTTCACAACAGAACGATAAGCATGCCCATTTCGATATTCTAAAGCAATAGAGTTCAAATCATCTTCAATCAACACCATATAGAGTTTGAAATACAGATTGCCTTTTCTCCAATGATGAGTTGGATAATCTGATATTGGCTTTTCTGTATACATATAATTCAACGAATCGGAACCGTAAACAGATTTAAAATAGGCAGTTAAAGAATTGAAGTCTTCTTTGGTTACATGATTCTGTATAGAACCTTTGTAAAACAACTGAACATTCAACTCGTATATTTTATTGTCGAAAAAAGATGGTTTACTATAATATGCGAAATAAGAGACTCCATCAATATCAAGATTTACATGGTCGCCTTTTAGTTTTTTCAATTTTGAGAGATGGACTTGGTATTGTTTCTCACTCATGCCAAAAGAAAAGCCATCAATAAGGTCTGATACTGTTTCTGGTTTTGTTTCTGTAGCATCAATAAAGTCGTTCAATACTTTCTTTGGACTTTCTGGGGTTTCAAACGGGATGCTGTTCTTTGAAGTATTCCCACAGTCACAAAGTGTTATACAGGCAATGAAAGCGATTATAAAAGAGAAGTTCTTTTTATTCATACAAAGATCGGTTTTTAAATTTTATTTGCAAAGGTACGAATTATCTTTCATATAAGTGAATCTGGGGTGAAAGTATTTATGTTTTTTAGAAAAAAGCATGGTAACGTACCCTGTAATTTACCCTGAAATAATTATTATGTCCTCAACTACTACCCTCAAGCCATCTTGCCTAAGAATAATAGTAAGATGCCACAGGGACAGATGAGTGACATAAGATATATGAGGTCTGATGGATGATGGAAGAGAAACAAACGGAATATGAAAAAGAAAATATTTAAATATACAATCAGAATAGTTTCAGGACTCTTTACCTTGCTTTGGGAGCTTGCGGCATGGGCTGCACTCTATCCAGACGATGATTATCATCATTGTGAATCTGGGCAAGATGAGATGAGTGCAACAACTTGTGTCATTATTGCGTGTGCATCCCTGCTTATGTTTTGCTTAGTGTGGTATGCTACCATGGATAAGCAAACAGCAAATGAAAAATCACCTCAGTGACGAATATGTGATGTCTGAGGACGTGATGGCTGAAGTAATACAAATGATAAAATTCGAATATATAATGAAAAGAATAAACGAATTCTTTAAAGGTAGGATAGGTCGATTTAATTATCTGTTGTCAATACTAATTGTGGTGTTGGGGTTAATTTCAAGTAAAATATACCCAATTTGTATCCTACTAAACAGGACTTGCAGATTTGGATGCAAGTCCTGTTTGTATTGGAGCGGGGTCTTTTATAGAGGTTTCATACTATCTACCCTTGCGGATAAGTTGCAGTTGATCAGGTCGCCATATTTCTCCCCGCCTTCCCTCTTATACTTTTTCCGTAAATGCTTTGAGGTCAAAGTACATTAACACCGTAAAACGGATGGTGTACATCGTGTTACTCATCCTAAGCACTGCTTAAAGAGATCATCTACGTCTTTAGCCTCATACACACGTCCTTCGTCGAGGTCGCGCAGCGAACGCTCGTATGAAGTCATGCGGCGGCGCGGCATAGTGATTTTCCCTACGCCTTTGACCATACTAATAGCTTTTTTGATGTCCTTCAACAGTGACATGTCTTCAATGTTGACCAAAATCTGACCCTCTGGAGGCATTGATGCTGTATTTGCCATATTATTGTCTATTAAACCAAGTGCAAATATACAACATTATTTTAAAATAATTTCCCTATTCAATGAAAAAATGACAAAAATTAATGAAAACAGTCGAAGATGCGATGTTTCCGTTCACCTCTGACGCACGAACAACCTTCTGCCCTTGGCGGCGAACTTTAAATCAAACTTATTTTTAGCCTTTTTTGCAAATATACAGCTTTTTTGTTACCTTTGCAACAAATTTGAATATCTACTGACAATGAACGAACTAATAACCACGGTTAACGATATTATATGGAGCTATGTGCTGATGGTGGCACTGGTGGGATGTGGTCTTTGGTTTACATGGCGCACACGCTTTGCACAATTCCGGATGGTGGGCGAGATGATACGACTGCTAACGGAATCTACGATGAGTACTGTAAAGGACCATGCAAGAGGCGAGAAGGAACGCCGTGTGTCTTCGTTCCAGGCATTTGCCGTCAGCGTAGCGACCCGCGTGGGTACTGGCAATCTAGCTGGTGTTGCTGTGGCTATAGCTATCGGAGGTCCTGGCGCCGTGTTTTGGATGTGGGTCATTGCGCTGATTGGATCGGCTACAGCTTTCGTAGAGTCAACGCTGGCCCAGCTCTATAAACAGAAGTACAAGGACTTTTTCATTGGCGGGCCTGCCTACTACATCCAGAAAGGTCTGAAGCAACGATGGATGGCTATATTGTTTGCCATTCTTATTACCCTTCAGTTCGGACTTTCTAACAACTCCATTCAGGCTAACACGATATGCGGTGCCATGCAGGAGGCCTTCGGATGGTCACCTATTTGGGTTGGCATCCTGCTTGCCACTATGGCTTTGTTCATTGTCTTTGGCGGCATCTGGCGCATTGCTCAGGTAAGTGCCGTGCTGGTTCCTTTTATGGCGATTGGCTATTTGGTGTTGACGCTGGTGATTATCGTGATGAACTACCACCAGATTCCTCATGTATTCAAGATCATTGTGCTCGACGCTTTCGGCTTTACCCAAATTGCCGGAGGTGGTATTGGTGCAGCTATGATGAACGGCATCAAGCGGGGACTGTTCTCGAACGAGGCTGGCGAAGGAAGCGCCCCGAATGTGGCTGCAACAGCCGTAACGACACACCCCGTCAAGCAGGGATTGATTCAGGCTTTGGGGGTCTTTACCGATACGCTGGTGGTATGCTCGTGTACGGCCTTCATCATCCTTATCAGCGGCCTTTATCAGAACACCACATCAAGCGGTATTGCGCTGACCCAGTCGGCCCTGCAAAACGAGGTCGGCGGCATCGGTCCTATATTCGTGGCTATAGCCATCTTCCTCTTTGCCTTCTCAAGCATTATTGGCAATTACTACTACGGCGAGGCTAACATCAGATTCATCACATCAAACGAGAAGGTTATAACCGTATATCGCATCTGTTCAGCCGGCATAATGGTTATGTTTGGTGCCCTTGCCAGTTTTGAACTGGTGTGGAATCTGGTCGATTTCTTTATGGCTCTCCTTACGGCATGCAACCTTGTAGCCATTACGCTCTTGGGGCGCTATGTTTTTCGTCTGCTCGACGACTATCGCCAGCAGAAGCGCAACGGCATCAAGGAACCTGTATTCCATCGCAGTAAGTTGCCTGAGATAGAGAACGATATAGAATGCTGGGATTAACATGAAACCATTTCGTTTCTTTCATTAATGGTAGCAATTGCTAGATTTAATGGTAACAATTGCTACCATTAATACTTGCAAGATTTTCCTTTAATGATAAAAAGGACGGCCTTAATAGCCGTCCCTTGTGAAAGTGATCCGGTCGGGATTCGAACCCGAGACCCACAGCTTAGAAGGCTGTTGCTCTATCCAGCTGAGCTACCAGACCATACCATTTCGGGGTGCAAAGGTACGAATAAGTGAGCAAAAAACCAAAAGAATTTTGAGTTTTTTCGAACGAGAGTACCAAAGACCGTAGGTCAAAGGTACAAAAAAAAGTGAAAAGTGAAAAGTGAAAAGTGAAAAAATTTAATTTATTTTGTATTTTTGCACCCTGATTATGGCAATTATTGAAATTTCTTCGCTGAAAGAACCGGGTATCGAGGTGTTCAGTACACTAACGGAGGCACAGCTTCGCATGGAGCTGGAGCCGGAGAAGGGACTGTTTATTGCGGAGAGTCCAAAGGTGATCCGTGTGGCACTGGATGCGGGATGGGAACCTACCGCCCTACTCTGCGAACGCAAACACATAGAGGGTGATGCCCGTGACATCATCACACGCGTAGGCGATATTCCAATTTATACTGGAAGCCGTGAACTGCTGGCGCAACTGACGGGTTACACGCTGACACGCGGTGTGCTGTGTGCCATGCGCAGGAAGAAGATGCCCCCTGTGGCTGACATAATCAAGAGTGCGCGCCGCATCGTGGTGATTGAGGCGGTGACGGACACGACAAACATCGGGGCTATCTTCCGTTCGGCAGCAGCGCTGGGCATTGACGCAGTGGTGTTGACACGCGATTCGTGCGACCCGCTGAACCGGCGAGCCGTCCGCGTGTCGATGGGCTCGGTATTCCTGGTGCCCTGGACGTGGCTGGACGAGCCAGTGAAGTCGCTGCAAGGGCTTGGGTTCAAGACGGCAGCAATGGCGTTGAAAGACGACTCGATATCGCTGGACGACCCACAACTGAAGGCGGAAGAGCGGCTCGCCATCATCATGGGGACAGAAGGCGACGGCCTCCCCTATCAAACGATAGAAGAGGCCGACTATACGGTAAGAATCCCGATGGCTCACGGTGTTGACTCGCTGAACGTAGCAGCCGCCGCTGCCGTAGCCTTTTGGGAATTACGAGTTTAATCCAATCCGAAAAGCACTTTCAGACCGCCATCTACTCCTGAGAAGCCCATAAAGGCAAGGCTGAGGAGTCCGGCAGACAGCATCACAATGGCCATTCCCGACATACCCTTGGGAACCTTCACCAGCTCCAGTTGCTCGCGCATACCGGCAAACACGGTGAGTGCCAATCCGAAACCAATAGCCGTTGAGAAGGCATAAACCACGGACTGCAGCAGATTATAGTCTTTCTGAATAACCAGAATGGCTACACCCAGCACAGCACAGTTGGTGGTGATCAGCGGCAGGAAGATGCCGAGTGCCTGATAAAGGGCGGGCGACACTTTCTTGAGGATAATCTCAACCATCTGTACCAATGATGCAATGACGAGGATGAAGGCAATGGTCTGCAGATATTGCAGTCCGTTAGGTTCCAACACATAGGTCTGAACGCACCAGGTAACGATGGTGGCCAATGTCAACACGAAGGCCACAGCGGCAGACATACCTAACGAGGTGTCAACCTTCTTGGAAACACCGAGGAAGGGGCAGATGCCGAGGAACTGCGACAGAATGATATTGTTGACGAATATCGCGCTAATGAAAATCAGTATATACTCCATAATGTAATTTACAATTTGACGATTTACAATTTACAATTTAGCTGCGCAACTTGTTAACAATTGCAATCAAGAATCCCAGCATGATGAATGCACCCGGAGGCAGCACAAAGAGCAGGATGTTGTAAGTCTCGGGCAGCAGGGTCAGTCCGAAGACGGAGCCAGAACCGAGAATCTCACGACAAATGCCCAGCAGGGTCAAACCCAGCGTGAAGCCCAGACCGATGCCAATACCGTCGAACAGCGAAGCAACGGGTGAGTTTTTGGCAGCGAAAGCCTCAGCACGACCGAGGATGATACAGTTCACCACAATCAGGGGAATGAACAGACCGAGGGCTGCATCAATATCAGGCAGATAGGCCTTGATAACGAGCTGCAGCATGGTAACGAAGGCTGCAATCACCACGATGAACACGGGGATGCGCACCTTGTCGGGAGTAACCGACTTCAGACATGAAATCACAAAGTTGGTACAGATGAGCACGGCCATCGTAGCCAAACCCATCGACATACCATTCATGGCCGAGGTGGTAGTGGCCAGCGTAGGACACATACCAAGCATCAAGACGAACGTGGGGTTCTCCTTGACAATGCCATTTTTGATAATATCTACGTAATTCATAAAATAATATTCTATTTGACCATTTACTATTTTCACTCAGCGGGCGTTGCCTTGTATGCCTTATAAGCATTGTTGACAGCCAGGAGGAAGGCGCGACTGGTAATAGTGGAAGCCGTAATGGCATCAACCTGACCGCCGTCCTTCGATACGGTGAGGGGCTCCTTCGGGTCTTTGCCGATAATGTCGCCCTTCTCGCCCTTCTGGAACCACTTGTCAGCCTTGGCACCAAGTCCTGGTGTCTCAGCATGCTCCAACAAGGTATAGCCTAAAATCTTGCCTTCGGGGTCGAAGCCTACCAGCACCTTCAAGTCACCACCGAAACCACCGGTAGTGGATTCAACAGCAGCTCCCAGGTCATTGCCCTGAGCGTCCTTCACCTGGTAAATGGTAAACACCATTTCCTTACCCTTGGCGTCGTTCTGCTTCACCTCTACAGGCTGTGCTACCGTGATATTGTCGGACACCATCACGGTCTTGATACCATCGGCCAGTGCCTTCTCCTTCTGTAAGTTGATAGGACCCTCGGTGAGATGATTCACAAAAGCGAGGATTCCGCCCATGATGACTGCTACTAAAGTGAGTACCAGCACCATATTAGTCAAAGATGATTCGAGTTTCTTCATAACTTTTCACTTTTTCATTTTTAACTGTTTAATTCTTTGCCGGCACTTCACCGAAGCGCTTAGGTTTCACGTATGTATTAATAAGAGGTGTAAAGGCGTTCATGATAAGAATGGCGAACGACATACCCTCGGGATAGGCACCCCAGTTACGAATGACAACGGTCAGCACACCGATGGCGACACCATAGATAAGCTGGCCTTTGGCAGTCATCGGGCTCGTCACATAGTCGGTAGCCATGAAGATGGCACCCAGCATGAGACCTCCGGAGAAGATGACTGAGATGGGGTCTGCATAAACAGGATTGGCAACGTGCATCAGTGCGGCCAGGATGAAGACGGTACCGATAATCGACACGGGGATGTGCCACGTGATAATCTTCTTCCAAAGCATGTAGCAGAGACCCAGCAAGAGGGCCAATCCACAAATCTCACCCAATGCACCGGCTCCTGCGGGATGGTTACCGATGAAGAGGTCGAGGGATGAAGGCAGCTGGTCCAGCACGGAAGCGTCGCCACTCTTGATGGCGTCCTTCATGATAGCCAGCGGTGTAGCGCCCGTCTCGGCATCAAGATAACTGCCCAACTGACCAACCTTTGGCCATGTGGTCATCTGGGCGGGGAAGGCTACCAACAGGGCAGCACGACCCACCAAAGCAGGATTGAAGAGGTTATTACCCAGACCGCCGAACGTCATCTTGGCCACACCAATGGCGAACAGGGCACCGATGATGATAATCCAGATGGGGAGGTTGCTGGGGAGGTTGAAGCCGAGCAGCAGACCGGTCAGGATGGCAGAGCCGTCGCAGACGGTGTTGCGCTCGTTCTTAAGCATAAACTTGTTGATAGCCCACTCGAAGAATACGCAGGCTGCAACGCTCGTAGCACAGACAATGGCAGAGCCAATGCCGAAGAAATAGAACGACACGAGGAGCGCAGGCAGCAGGGCGATGATGACGCCATACATATTCTTCTCAACGGTGTCTGTTCCGTGTGCGTGAGGCGATAGTGATACAATTAATTTATTCATATTCTTTAATGATTAATTAGTAATTAGCAATTAGTAATTATGATTTGTTCTGCGGCGGCATTGCGGCAGAAAGACGTTTGATGTTGGGCGTGCAAGGTAATCATAATTACTCATTACTAATTACTCATTACTAATTATTTATTTGCTGCTGCACGAGCACGAATAATACCCATGACAGTAGATTTAGCCTGACGGATATTGTCAAGCAACGGACGGTGGGCAGGACACGTAAACTGGCACGAGCCGCACTCGATACAGCTTACCACTTCCTCGTGCTCGGCACGCTCCCAATTCTGTACGGCAGCAAGCTTGGCCAGCAAGTAAGGCTCCAAGCCCATAGGACATGCGCTGACACACTTGGCGCAACGGATACAGGGGTTGGGCTCCTTGCGGAAAGCTTCCTCACCAGAGATAATGGTCACAGAATTGGTACCCTTACAAATTGGCACTTCGGTAGAGGTCAGTGCCTTACCCATCATCGGACCACCGGCCAGCAGCTTGTTGTCGCCCTCTGGCATTCCGCCACAAGCCTCAATGAGGTCTTTCATCGGCGTACCCATACGAACCAGGAAGTTACCGGGATTAGCCAACTTCTTACCGGTTACGGTGGTATAGCGCTCAAACAGAGGCTTACGCTTCATAACTGCCTCATACACAGCGTATGCAGTTCCTACGTTTTGAACAATTGCTCCAACGTTGACAGGGATAGCGGGAGGAGCAGGAACCTGACGGCGGATAACGGCATCAACGAGCTGTTTCTCACCGCCCTGCGGGTAGCGCTGCTTCAAGGGAACGACCTCAACGCTGTACTCCGAAGCACCGAACACTTCGGCACATTTTTTGGTCAACAACTCGATAGCTGGCATCTTGTTAGTCTCGATACCAATGTAGCCCTTAGTCACCTTGGCACCCTTCATCAACAGTTCCAGACCAACGAGAATCTCGTCGGCATGCTCCATCATCAGACGGAAGTCGGCAGTGATGTAGGGCTCGCATTCTACGGCATTGATAATCACACACTCAGCCTTCGCCGTAGGCGGTGGACAGAGCTTGATGAAGGTGGGGAAACAAGCACCACCCATACCAACGACACCGGCTGCCTTGATACGGTTGACGATCTCTTCGGGAGTCAGCTCGGGATGAGACTTCACCGTTTCCAACTTGTCTGAGCGGTCGATGGTCTCTTCCCACTCGTCACCTTCTACATTAATAATAATCACGGGCTTGCGATAGCCGGTAGCATCAATAGCGGTGTCAATCTTAAACACGGTTCCGCTGACACTGCTGTAGATAGGAGCAGACACGAAACCACCAGCTTCAGCCAGCAGCGTACCGACCTTCACCTTGTCACCCTTGGCAACAACAGGCTTTGCGGGAGCACCGATGTGCTGCGACAGGGGGAAGATAGCCTGCTTAGGCAGGGCGGCAACCTTCGTAGCAACCTCATGGGTCAGCTTATTCTCTTCGGGGTGTACACCACCAATACGGAATGTTCTTACGTTCATGCTTTCTCCTCCTTCTTTACTTCGGGTTCAACATTTTTCTCAGCGGCAGGAGCGGCAGCAGGTGCAGCAGCCTCAGCCTTAGGAGCAGGTGCGGCCTTAGGAGCCTCAGCCTTAGGAGCTTCTGCCTTAGGTGCAGCAGCCTCCTTGGGCTTCGGAGCGGGAGCCGGTGTGGGGAAGTTGACGTCGTGAATGGCCTTGGTAGGACATACGGCAACACACTTGCGGCAGATGCGGCACTTGTTGAAGTCGATGTACGAAACATTGCCCTCAATGGTGATGGCACCGAAGTTACACTCCTTTTCGCACTTGCCACAACCGATACAAGCGGCCTTACAAGCCTTCATGGCTACAGGCCCCTTGTCTTTGTTGACACAAGAGACGAACACTCTCCTACCCTTCGGACCCTTCTTGCGAAGCTCGATGATGTGACGAGGACAAGCCTTCACACAGGCACCGCATGACGTGCACTTCTCTTCGTCGACTTCGGGAAGGCCGGTCTCAGGATTCATGTGGATAGCGTCAAACTGACAAGCAGCTACGCAATCGCCACATCCTAAACAACCGAATCCGCAAGCCGTCTCACCAGCACCGCATGAGTTCATAGCAGCACAAGTGCGCAGACCGCTATACTCGGCAATCTTCGGACGCATCTCGCATGTTCCGTTACAACGTACTACGGCAACCATAGGCTCACCGTTGGCAATGGCCATACCCAACAGGTCGGCCACCTTACCCATCACTTCTGCTCCACCGACAGGACACTTCAATCCTTCAATGCTGCCTGCGTCAGCACCCTTGACAAGTGCGTCGGCCAAGCCACCACATCCAGCAAATCCGCAACCGCCACAATTTGCACCAGGCAACTGCTCAGTAACCTGGGCAATGCGTGGGTCCTCATAGACAGCGAACTTCTTGGAGCAGACATACAGCACAAGAGCGGCAATCAGTCCGATTGCGCCAAGCACTGCTACAGCAATTAAAATAAAATCCATAAAGTTAACTTATTTGTTTAGTTTATTATATGATTTTGCTTATTCTATTGAGAAAGAGAGTTTGTCGCGCAAGCGATTGCGAAACAGGTAAAGCACAGCATAATAAGGCACGAGCGCCAAGAGGCCGCTCAGGGCTGCTCGTCCCTCGCTGCCGGTTGTCTGCAACACGACTACCAATACCGTAACCATCACAATGAAAGGGAGTCCGAAACCCAGCAAAAGGGCATGGGCAGCCACTTGCGTAGAGGCTGTCACCGTCACTGCATCGCCTACATTCAGACGATGAGAGCCAGCATGATACACATCTATCAGCTTTTCTTTTGATTCCGAGGCATTGCAATAGCCAGCAACCTTACAGGCCGCACATGCAGACGTCTGGACAATGCGCACCTGTATGCAATCGTCCATGATCTTCTCGACAACCCCCGAATGCTTTATTTTGTTACTCATTAGTGTTTAAGTAGTCTTTCATCGGCAAAGGTAATAATAAATTATGAATTACGCACGCGTTAGGAAAGATTTTTTTGAAAAAATGCCGTAATCGTTTGCAATTCTCCCATCTTTTTCTTACTTTTGTGACGTCAAAAAGCAATTATTACGATGAAACCTACAGAACAAACATTGCAAGAAGCCGAGCGCGCCATCCGCAAGATCGCTGAAAAATTTCCTCCTGCCGAGGAAGCTACTCAACTGACGGATATCCACATCCGTGTATCGCAGGACACGGGTGAGATGTTGGCTTTCGACGATGACGACAACGAGATAAATCGCTGTGTCATAGAGCAATGGATTGACAACAAGGAAGACCATTTCTATGAAGGCGTTGCTTCCACGCTACGTTCCATCCTCAACAACCGTAAGGATCTAATAGAGCAGATGTCTGTTCTGAAGCCCTATTCTTTCGTGTTGGAAGACGATGATCGCGAAACCATTGAGGAACTATATCTCGTTGACGACGATATCGTGATTCTCAACGAGGAGTTGATGGCTGATCTTGATAAGGACTTAGACGATTTCCTGAACAAGCTCCTAAAAGAATAATTGCTACATTTTATATTTATCTTACTCGTAGCAGATCGCCAGTTCTGATAACGTATTCAGGACCAAGACCATTCATTTTGTATAAATATTTCACCCGAATACCATAACGTTGCGAAATGGTGTACATCGACTCACCGGGTTCTACTCTATGAGGTTTGTTCTTAAAGGCCTTGGGAGCTTTCTTAGCTTTCTTCTGCAACCATATTATCTCACCCTCAGCAAGCACATCATTCTTGTTTCTCTCATTATATCTTGCCAGTTTCCGGTAGGATATATCCATATCGTCGGCAATCCTTCGGAACGTATCACCACGACGGGCTCTTATGTAATAATTTTTATTAAAGGTATAAATATGGCGGACATCGCCTTGTTGCATCAGAATATTCTCACGATTAGTAAACTCCTTACCTGTATCATACTGGTGGAGTTGATACGTCTCGATAATCTCAATCAGCTTGGTGGCATAGGTCGGACTCGTAGCATAACCGCATGCCTTCAAGCCCTTAGCCCATCCCTTATAATCAGTACGCTTCAGGTCGAACAACCGCCTGTAACGCTGACTGTTGCTTAGAAAAACAGAGTGATCGACATAACTCTGATAGGCATTATCGTATGCCCTGAAGCACTCACCTCGTTCGTCGTCGTCATGATACGACCTGCGTCCCGTCCAACCATTACACTTAATGCCAAAGTGGTTGTTTGCCCTGAGAGCCAGTTCGCTTTTACCCGCACCTGATTCCAACACGCCCTGTGCCAATGTTATACTGGCAGGGATGCGATATTGTATCATCTGCTGCATAGCAACCTCGGCCCACTGATTGAAATAATCAATGTAAGCCTTGTTCTTTTTCAGTTGCGCAGAAGCCGTTCCTAATGCTACAACGAGCAAAATCAGGGTAAATATAGGTCGTTTCATTATTTTTCTTCAAAATTTTGTGCAAAATTATAGAAAAAGAATTATATTTGCAACAAAAATCGAATTATTATGGAAGAAATGACACTTAAAAGCGAAATTAAGGTAGCTCAGCTGTCTGAACTTTCGGAAACCGACCGTCAGTTAATCAATATGGCCATTGAAGGCACAAGCCGCTCTTATGCTCCCTACTCTCATTTCCATGTGGGTGCTGCTATTCTGTTGGCAAACGGCAAGATGTTCATTGGCTGTAATCAAGAGAATGCCGCTTTTCCTGCAGGCATCTGTGCCGAACGATCTGCCATCTTTGCTGCTGGCGCACAGTATCCTGACCAGGCTGTCCTGACATTGGCCATTACTGCCCGCAACACCAAAGGTGAACTGATTGACGAGCCTGCCAGTCCTTGTGGAACCTGCCGACAGGTTATTATAGAAACGGAGACACGCTTCAAGCACCCTGTCCGCATATTGCTTTATGGTCGCAAGCGCACCTTCGTCATTGACAGCATCAAGCAGTTGATGCCTCTCTCTTTTACTGAATTTTAACCACTGCTTTGTCCAGCACTTCCACGCCGTATGGTGTGCATAGGCCGCGAATAGGTATTAGAAAGAAATTCGTAAACAACTGTTCCACCGTATATCGACGTAGCAGTTGATTGTCCATGATATGTTTTCCGATGGCGTCAAAGATGATAGGCACCATATCATAGTCTATTTCTTCACGCAGCAAGCCTTGTTTAACACCCAACTGCATAAATTCCAGGAAATTATGTATCGACTTGCGCCTGCTGTCTAAAATATAATCCTCCACCCTCGGGTATTTCATGATATCCTCATAGAAAGCAGGATTGACCGTGCGCACCTCTTTCATCTTGAGACGGAAAGCCTCCAATATCACATCAATCACATGATGTCCTTTGTTGGTATAGTCCGTCAGATAAGCCATCCGCTGGTTATGATATTTGATGATGCTATAGTAAAGAACCTCTTCCTTGTCCTTATAGATTTCATACATCGTACGCTTCGAAATTGAAAGTTCTTTAGCGATATCGGTCATCCTTACAGCTCGGATGCCATGCATGAAAAAAGCATGCATAGCAGCATCCAGGATTTTGTCCTTCAAGGCCAATCGATAGCTGTTCTTTTCTTTATTTTCCTGCATATTCTTGCATAAATATCATTTTCAGGGCACAAAGTTACAAAAAAATATAAAAAAACGGCTTTTTTTCCGTGGTTTATTTGTATTTTTGCGTCCGAAAAAGAAATCGAACATAAAATAATAATACACAATTATGGTAAAAATATCGAAAGAAGCTGCCCTCGAATATCATGAGGCAGGCCGTCCTGGTAAAATCGAAGTAAAGCCTACCAAGGCTTATCGTACACAAACTGACCTCTCACTGGCTTATTCGCCTGGTGTGGCTTACCCTTGTCTGGAAATCCAGCAGAATCCCGATGACGCCTACAGATATACCGATAAAGGCAATTTGGTTGCTGTCATTTCCAACGGTACCGCTGTGCTCGGTTTGGGCGACATCGGTGCGATGAGTGGCAAACCCGTCATGGAGGGAAAGGGGCTTCTTTTCAAGATTTATGGAGGCATTGATGTATTCGATATCGAAGTAGCAGAGAAAGATCCAGAGAAATTCTGTGAGGCCGTTGAGAAGATTGCCCCCACTTTCGGAGGCATCAACCTTGAAGATATTAAGGCTCCTGAGTGTTTCTATATTGAAGAGCGCCTGAAGCGTACCCTTGATATTCCCGTGATGCACGACGACCAGCATGGCACTGCCATTATTTCTGCTGCCGGACTGAAGAATGCCCTTGAAGTAAACGGCAAGGACATCAGCAAGGTGAAGATTGTCGTGAACGGTGCCGGTGCTGCAGCTATTTCCTGTACGAAATTATACATGGCTATTGGTGCTAGCAAGGAGAATATCGTGATGCTTGACTCGAAGGGTGTCATTTCCACCAACCGTACCGATTTGAATGAGCAGAAGAGATTCTTTGCCACCACTCGTACAGATATACACACACTGGAGGAAGCTGTTAAGGATGCCGATGTCTTCGTAGGTCTTTCCAAGGGAAATGTGCTCAGCAAGGATATGGTGAAGTCGATGGCAAAGGATCCTGTTATCTTTGCTTTGGCCAACCCCGTTCCTGAGATAAGCTATGAGGATGCTATGGAAGCGCGTCCCGACACCCTGATGTCAACAGGTCGCACGGACTATCCCAATCAGATTAATAATGTTATTGGCTTCCCTTATATCTTCCGTGGTGCGTTGGATGTTCACGCCACCGCTATTAACGAGGAGATGAAACTGGCTGCCGTTCATGCCATTGCCGACTTGGCAAAGCAACCTGTTCCTGATGTGGTGAACGATGTCTATAAGGTGAACAACCTGACCTTTGGACGCAATTATTTCATTCCCAAGCCTGTGGACCCACGTCTTATCACAGAGGTCAGCGCAGCAGTGGCCAAAGCTGCTATTGACAGCGGTGTAGCCCGTCGCAATATTGAAGACTGGGACGAATACAAGCGTTCGCTCTCCGTGCTTTTGGGTCAAGAGACCAAGCTGACACAAAAGCTATATGCCACAGCAGCTGCTCATCCTCAGCGTATCGTCTTTGCTGAAGCCATCCATCCCACCATGCTCAAAGCTGCCGTACAGGCAAAGGTTGAAGGTATCTGCCAACCTATTCTTTTAGGCAACGATGAGGTTATCCAGAAATTGGCTGCCCAGCTCGACCTGAACATCGACGGCATTGAGATTGTCAACCTGCGCCATCCTTCCGAGCAGGAGCGTCGTGAGCGCTATGCCCAGATTCTCACCCAGAAGCGTCAGCGTGAGGGTTACACCTTCCAGGAGGCTAACGACAAGATGTTCGAGCGCAACTACTTCGGTATGATGATGGTTGAGACAGGCGAGGCTGACGCCTTTATCACGGGTCTTTACACCAAGTATTCAAATACCGTTAAGGTGGTTAAGGAAGTCATCGGTATCCGACCTCAGTACAATCATTTCGGAGCTATGCATATCATCAACTCCGCACGAGGCACACTCTATATTGCAGACACTCTCGTCAATGAGAATCCTGACACCGAGACACTTATCGACATTGCCAAGCTCGCTTCGAAGAGCGTTAAGTTCTTCAACGAGAGCCCCGTTGTCGCTATGGTCAGCCACTCGAACTTCGGAAGTAGCCAGAGCGATGGAGCCTTCAAGGTAAAGCGTGCCACTGAGTATATGCAAGAGAGATATCCCGACCTGCCCATTGACGGAGAGTTACAGATAGGCTTCGCCCTCGACCGTGAGTTGCGCGATGAGCAATATCCCTTCACCCGTCTTCACGGCAAGGACGTCAACACACTCGTATTCCCCAACCTCACCTCGGCACGCTCCAGTTATAAGATGCTGCAGATGCTCGATGCGGATGTAGAGATTATTGGCCCCATACAGATGGGTCTTAACAAACCAATACACTTCGTCGATTTCGGAGCTTCAGTCCGCGATATTGTCAATATCGTAGCCGTTGCAGCCATTGATGCGTATGTCGATAAGGTAAAGAAAAGTATCGAGGTCAACGAATAATGAGTATAGAATATATGTCACAGGAGGGCTACGACAAACTCGTAGCCGAACTCCGTCACATGGAGAGTGTGGAACTGCCTCAGGTCAGGGACGCCATTGCCGAAGCACGCGACAAAGGTGACCTCAGTGAGAACTTCGAATATCATGCTGCCAAGCGTGAACAATCACGTCTGTTGGGAAGGATACGCTTCAAGCAGCGCATCCTGGAGAATGCGAGGGTGATTCCCGCAGAGCGACTGAAGTCGGATTGTGTTGCTTTGCTAAGCAAGGTGGAGATGACCAACCTGGCAAACAATGCCCGTATGACCTATACGATAGCCAGTCCACACGAGGCCAATCTAAGAGAAGGAAAAATTTCTATCAAGTCGCCTATCGCTGAAGCGTTATTAAATAAAAAGGTGGGCGACGAGGTAGAAGTACGTGTTCCCGCAGGACTGCTGAAGCTACGCATTGAGAGCATTCAGCAGTCCTGAGGCAAACGCCGTTAGAAGTCAAGTATCAGCGACTGGCGGCCTTTCATCTGAACATCCTTTGAAAGGTCGTAATAACGATTGGTAAGAATATCCTTGGCACGTTTGGTATCACCAATCACCTCAGCATAGCGCGACACTTTAAGGGTTGCCGGTTTGGTCGTTCCGTTAAGAA
The DNA here is from genome assembly GCA_902770195.1 of uncultured Prevotellaceae bacterium. Lineage (GTDB taxonomy): Bacteria > Bacteroidota > Bacteroidia > Bacteroidales > Bacteroidaceae > Prevotella. The sequence goes on along the minus strand of CACXSA010000029.1, from coordinate 6,868 downwards.
TCGTCATGACGGTACGACCTTTATACTGACGGGCAATGACATAGATGCCGTTGAAGGGGATAAACTGGGTCTGCTTACCCTTGGTGATACACTCGTTGCCCTGACGCCAGTGAAGCAGGCGACTCGTCCAGCGGAACATATCGTTTTCTGCCTTCGTGCGACCTTCAGCCTTAAAAGCGTTATGGTCGTCGCCAGGGAAACCGCCGGGGAAGTCTTTACGCACATAACCATCCGTCACCTCCTTGGTGCCATTCATCAAAATCTCTGTACCATAATAAAGCTGAGGAATACGACGCACCGTCATTAGCAACGCCAAAGCCTGCTTGAGCATCAGCGAATCGCAGCCATTACCCAAGAAGCGATCAGTATCGTGGTTATCGACAAAAGCCATCACGTGGTCTGGGTCTTCATAAAGATAGTCATATACAAACGAGTTGTAAAGTCTGTTCAACCCTTGCCACCAGGCATCAGTCTCTTCGTTCTTAGCCTGCGAAAGTTTATCGAAGAACGAGAAATCCATCACCGTCTTCAGATAAGAGTTGTGCTCAGAGAGCTTGGAATCTTTCTGCCATGCTGCCGTATAGGCAGGCTCTGTGACCCATGTCTCGCCAACGGTGTTGAAGTTAGGATATTCCTCATCCAGTTCTTTCATCCAACGAGCCATCCCGCGTGCGTCAGCATAAGGATAAGTATCCATGCGGATGCCATCAATTCCTACGGTTTCTATCCACCACTTGGAATTCTGGATGAGGTAAGTCATGAGATGCTCATTGCGCTGATTCAGGTCGGGCATCGTTGGAACGAACCAACCGTCCACGGTCTCCTGCAAGTCAACCTTAGATGCATAGGGGTCTTTGACAGGCGTAAGCTTGTAACTGGTCTGCAGGAACGAGGTGCCCTGTGAATTGGAAGTTCCATTGGATTCGATGAGCCATTGCGGCAGGTTGAGCCAGTCTTTGGTTGGCATGTCTTTCGTCCAGGGATGCTCAAAGCCTGAGTGATTGAAAATCATGTCCATCACTACCTTCAATCCCTTCTGATGAGCCTCATCGCAAAGCCGGCGATAATCTTCATTGGTGCCGAAACGAGGATCTACACGATAATAGTCCGTCGTAGCGTATCCGTGATAAGTGGAAAAACCATTGGGCGAATCAGGTGAATCGTTCTCGAGGACAGGAGTAAGCCAAAGTGCCGTTACACCCAGTTCCTTGAAATAGTCGAGATGCTCGCGGATACCGTTCAAATCACCTCCATGACGCAGAGAGGGCTTGGTGCGGTCTTCCTTGTAAGGACGCATGCCTGGCACCTGAGGATTATGATTAGCACCCTGTGCAAAACGATCTGGCATGAGCATATAGAGCACGTCGGCATTGGTAAATCCCTGACGCTTATTGCCACTCATCTCGCGATTTTTCAGTGTGTACTCAACCTTCTTTTTGTCAAATTTTAAAGTCATCGTACCAGCCTTCGCATCATTGAGGTTCAGATAGACCAGCAGATAGTTGGGCGAATCCAGACGTACCACACTGTCAATCTTCACCCCCGGATAGTCGGTTGTTACATCCTTCACCTTGGCAATATCCTTGCCATAAACCATTAACTGCACCTGTGGGTTCTTCATTCCCACGAACCAATTGGTTGGATCAATACGATCAACCACCGTCTTTGCTGCACTCATAGTCGTCATTTGTGCCATAAGAGCCATTAGGAAAAAAATACGTTTTTTCATTGTGTCGGGTTTTTAGAATTCTATGGGCAAAGGTACGAATTTTTCTTATTTCTTCATACGCATCAACCATTTTTTTCTTTTTTATCCATGCAAAATCGTTTGCGCAAGTACTATCATATAGTTTTTTTTCGTACCTTTGCCGTCGATATGGCAAAAGATAAGACTATGTACGTCTGCAGTAATTGCGGACAGGAATCCGTAAAATGGATAGGCAAATGCCCGGCATGTGGCCAGTGGAACACGTTCAAGGAAATCAAGGTGGCTGACACTAAGAAACAGGTGACAGCCAACTCGGCGGCAGCCTCGGCAGGTCACCAGTTGCGCCAGAACAAGGTGCTCAGGCTCAAGGACATCTCTGCACAGGATGATCCGCGTATCGACATGCACGATGCCGAGCTGAACCGCGTGCTGGGTGGCGGACTGGTACCCGGAAGTATTGTATTGCTGGGTGGTGAACCAGGCATCGGAAAATCGACCCTGTCGTTGCAGACTATGCTGAACATGCCCGAGAAGCGCATCCTCTACGTCAGCGGTGAGGAGAGTGCCCACCAGTTGAAGATGCGTGCCGAGCGTATTCTCACCTCTCACCACTTACCTCTCACCTCTGAAGACAATTTCCTGATTCTCTGCGAGAATTCCCTGGAGGCTATCTTTGAACATATTAAAGAGGTAATACCCGAACTGGTCATTATCGACTCCATACAAACCATATCCACGGAGGATGTGGAATCGAGCGCCGGCTCCATAGCCCAGGTGCGCGAATGTGCCTCTTCCCTACTCCGCTTTGCCAAGACTTCCGGTGTTCCCGTCATCTTAATTGGTCACATCACGAAGGAAGGCACGCTGGCAGGTCCTAAGATTCTGGAACACATTGTCGATACCGTCATTCAGTTTGAGGGCGACCAGCATTATATGTACCGCATTCTCCGTTCCATCAAGAACCGCTTCGGAAGCACTTCCGAATTAGGTATCTACGAGATGCAGCAAACGGGACTGAGACAGGTCAGCAACCCCTCGGAACTGTTGTTGACGGAAGACCACGACGGACTGAGCGGTGTAGCGATATCAAGTGCCATCGAGGGTGTCCGTCCGTTCCTGGTAGAGACGCAGGCTTTGGTATCATCAGCAGCCTATGGCACTCCTCAGCGTTCCGCCACTGGATTTGACCAGCGCCGACTGAACATGCTGTTGGCTGTTCTAGAGAAGCGTGTAGGCTTCAAACTCATGCAAAAAGACGTCTTCCTGAACATTGCAGGAGGACTGCGCGTAACCGATATGGCAATGGACCTGAGCGTGATTGCTGCCGTCTTATCCTCGAATGTCGATACACCTATCGAGAGCGGATGGTGTATGGCTGGCGAGGTAGGATTGAGCGGTGAAGTGCGCCCCATAGCCCGTATCGAACAGCGTATCGCAGAGGCTGAAAAGTTAGGCTTCCAGCACATGATCATACCTAAATATAATATGAGCGGTCTGAACCGAAAGAAGTTTAAGATAGAACTGGTGCCCGTCCGCAAAGTGGAAGAGGCACTGAGGGCATTGTTTGGATAAATAAGGAGAGAGCATGAGACGATACTTCCCGATACTGCTGTTGTTCTTTTGCCTGCAAGCTGCATGGGGAGAGAACAGCGAGAATATGGAGGACAAGCCACAAGCCAGGAATCCGAAGGTTGGTTTGGTGCTGGGAGGCGGAGGTGCCAAAGGTGTTGCCCATATTGGTGTGCTGAAAGTGCTTGAACGCGCCGGTATCCCAGTCGATATCATCACCAGTACCAGCATGGGAAGTATCATCGGAGGAGCCTATGCCTGCGGACATCCTGCCTATATGCTCGACTCGATAGTCCGCACGCAAGACTGGGCCGTGTTGCTCTCAGACAAAGAGAGTTTCAGCGACCAAGACTTACAGATGCGCGAGAAGAATAACACCTATATTATCACCAAGACACTAAACTTCAGGAGAAAGAAGAACGGAAGCGGAGGCGGATTTATCAGAGGCAAGAACATCACGCCCCTCTTCGACCGGATTACCGCGCCCTATAACGATTCTATTGACTTCAACACCCTGCCCATTCCCTTTGCCTGTGTCGCCACCAACATTGTTGACAATACGGAATATGTGTTCCATAGTGGTGTGCTCAGCCAGGCTATGCGAGCCAGCATGGCCATTCCTGGTGTCTTCGCCCCTGTGAGAAAGGATGGCATGGTACTCATTGACGGAGGCATGCGTAACAATTTCCCTGCTGACATTGCTCGCGAGATGGGAGCCGACTACGTGATAGGCGTCGATGTCCAGGACGTTCCGAAACCTGCCGACAAGCTGCAGACGGGAACACAGATTCTGTCACAGATCAGCGACTGGCTCTGCATGAACAAATACGAGGAGAACAAGCGCAAGACCGACATCGTGATTCGCGTGAACACCGATGGTTATAGTGCCGCCAGCTTTACCAAGGCAGCAATCGACACCCTCATTCGCAGAGGCGAAGAGGCGGCTATGGCTCATTGGGACGAGATCATTGCTCTCAGCAAGAAGTTAGGAACCATCCACGAAAAGCGCCTCGTCCGTCCTATCCCTGCCGCTCTTCCTATGGATGCTCATCAGGACAACATTCAAAAAAGGAAAGACCCCGTCTTCAACCTGGGTGTGCGATTCGACACCGAGGAGGCAGTGGCTTTGCAGGCTAACGCCCAGATGCCCATTCTTACCAAGATGCCGATGGATGTGGGGCTAACCCTGCGACTGGGCAAGCGACTGAAGGCTCAAGTTGACTGGACCCTTCACCCCACCAGTTTCTTTCATCCTATCATATCATATATTTATCGCAATAACGAGATTGACTTCTTCGCTTCCGGCGACAAAGCCTATACCTTCACGTATAACCAGCATACCGTGCGAATGTCGCTCATCAATTTCAATGTGCGCAACTTTAACATCAACATAGGAGCCCATTGGGACTATTACAACTATTATACCCTCCTTTCCAACAATCAAAAGCAACACCAGCTAAAGGAAGGTGATGCCATAGACAAAGGCTACATCAGCTATCAAGGCAAGATTTGGTATAACAGCGAGGACAAGTGGCACTTCCCTACCAGCGGTGTGAGGTTCCAGGCGAAATTTGCCTACCATACCGACAATTTCATCAAGCTGAACGGGAAAGCAGGCATCAGCGAATATGCCGCCATGCTGCGTTCCAACTTCCCGCTGACCAAGAAGCTCACCGTGCAACCGATGGTCTATGGGCGATTCCTGCAGGGCACCGACATCCCTATAGTCATGAACAACCTCATCGGTGGCGAATGGTTCGACCATTACGTAGAAGGTCACCTCCCCTTTGCCGGTGCAGGTCATCTGGAGATGGCTTATCAGAACCTGGCTGCTGCCCAGTTGCAAGCGCAATACACCCTCACCACGAATAACATCATCCTTATGCGCGTCGTTGCCGGACAAGATGCCGAAAAGCTCAAGAACCTGTTCAGTCATGGCACGAAGCTCGGAGCCAGCATGAGCTACTACTACACCACCATGTTAGGTCCGTTAGGCGGTTCGATAGGCTATAGCAACCTAACCAAGAAGTTCTATTTCTATATCAACCTGGGCTTCGTATTCTGACAACGGCTATTCCTCGTATTCCGTCGCGTCGTTGATGCCTGCCTCAGCAAAGGCCTCGCGACGCTCTACGCAAGTGCCACACTTTCCGCAGTGCTTGGCACCTCCTTTATAGCACGACCATGTCTCGGCATAGTTGATGCCTAACTGTTTTCCACGACGGGCAATGTCCGCCTTGGTGATATGGGTATAAGGTGAGCGAAGCTGCACCTTGACGAAAGTACCTGCAGAAGCAGCCTCATCGAACGCCTTTACAAACTCAGGCGTACAGTCCGGATAGATGGTGTGGTCGCCGCTGTGATTAGCCATCATCACATATTTCAGCCCGTTCGACTCCGCAATACCCACGGCAATAGAGAGCATGATGCCATTGCGGAACGGCACCACCGTCGATTTCATGTTCTCGTCGGCATAATGTCCTTCGGGAATCTCCTCCCCACCCTCCAACAGCGAGCTGACAAAGTATTTCGTCATAAAGTCCAAGGGTATCGTGATGTGCTTGATGCCCAACCGCTCGCAATGCATGCGGGCAAACGGAATCTCCCGAGCATTATGCTTCGAGCCGTAGTCAAACGAGATGGCCAGTGCTATGCGCTCCTGCTCATCATATAATAAGGTGACGGAATCCACGCCACCGCTTAATATCAATACTGAATCTTTTTCCATATCACTTCTTTACGTTTGGGGCTGCAAAATTACAAATAAGCGTGGGAAAAGCCAACGAATTTTGAGTCATACATCATCCATCATCCCTCACACATCTTCAACAAACATCAGGATCTGATTAGCAATCTGCTCCTCGGTCTTGCCTTCCGCATTGAATACGAGGTCGTAGTTTCGAGCTTCATAGCGGGAAGTGCCTGTAAATCGCTTCACGTAATTCTCGCGCATCTTATCCACCTTCTCTATGATATTACGGGCTTCCTCTTCCGAAATATTCTGTTTGGCGGCAACACGTGCCACACGGTAATCCATTGGTGCATGAACGAGTATGCTTAAATGGTTAGGATGGTTTTTGAACACGAAGAATCCGCAACGGCCCGCAATGACACACGACTCCGCCTCTGCAATCTCATGCAGAATCTCCGTCTCTGCCTTAAACACGTTTTCAGTAGTCAGCACATCAGGCTCCTTACCATATTTCGCAAGACAGTATCTGCTGTCAACCATTCCTTCACCGATGCCAGCGATGCGCTTAAAACCATCCCACCATCTGATTTCACGCCCTTTCAACTTCTCAATTTCCTCGGCAGTGAGGTTATACTTCTCTTCTAAAGCCATGATGAGAGCCTTGTCGTAGAAGGACACACCCAGTTTGTGGGCCAGAATCTCACCAACAGTGCGACCGCCACTACCTAACTCACGATTAATGGAAATAACAAATTTCTTATTCTTATCCATAGTATTATATAATTATAGTTTTTGTTTATCCTAAATTCCGCAGCACTTTAGTTTAACTTTCTTTATAAGTTCCTGAGCAACAAAAAGTTCTTCGACGCGCGAAGCGGCAAAGCCGAGCGGCTCAAGAT
>CACXSA010000028.1 GCA_902770195.1 uncultured Prevotellaceae bacterium | reverse complement strand
CATTGAAGCGATACCCTGCAGAGGCAGATAGTAGTTCTGCATAGAGAACATACCCTTCTTCATCTCACCACCGTACCATGTGTTGATGATGCACTGCTCACGGCTTGTGGTGTTGAAGGCTACACAAGTCTCTGAGTTCAGACCCAGCTCCTTGTAGTTTTCAACCTTTGCCTTAGAAGCGTTGTAGATAACGAAGTTAGGCTTGAAGTTCTCCAGTTCCTCAGCTGTTGGCTGAATGAACATGTTCTTTACGAAGTGAGCCTGCCAAGCAACTTCAACGATGAAACGAACAGCCAGACGTGTAGCCTCGTTAGCACCGCAGAAAGCATCTACTACATAAAGCTCCTTGTTGCAGAGCTCCTTGATAGCGATTTCCTTAACCTTGGCCCAAACTTCCTCGCTCATGGGGTGGTTGTCGTTCTTGTACTCCTCAGTTGTCCACCATACCTTGTCCTCGCTCTGTGCATCCTTAACGATGTACTTATCCTTAGGTGAGCGGCCGGTGTAGATACCTGTCATTACGTTTACAGCGTTCAGTTCTGTGTTCTGACCCTTGTCGAAACCGGTCAGACCAGCCTTTGTCTCTTCCTCAAAGAGGAACTCATACGATGGATTGTGAGCAATCACGGTAGATCCGGTGATGCCATACTGAGTTAAATCTAACTTTGCCATAATACTTAAAAACTTTTATTTTGTGAATTTACTATTACCTATTTTGCTTTTTTAAGACGTGATTCGAAAATCACGGCGCAAAGTTACAAAATAATTCATAATTCATAATTCATAATTCACAATTATTTGCTTTAAAATGGTTCTTTTAGCGTTAAAGTAATTAAAAAGGCATGTTCTTCCAATATTTTTGCCAACTCCGTATTACATTTTTAATTTTTAATGATTATCTTTGCAGCAACATAAATAAAAACACCATGGAAGTAATCAATTTTTCAGAGCAAAACAGCGTAATGAACCATTTTATGGCAGAGTTACGCGACAAGAAGTACCAGCAGAATCGTCTGCTGTTTCGTAACAACATCAAACGTATTGGCGAACTGATGGCTTATGAGTTGTCAAAGACGTTGTCGTATAAGCCTAAAACTATCACTACACCTCTTGGCACCATTGATATTCCTTTGGCCAAACAGGAAGAAATCGTGCTGGCAACTGTTCTTCGCGCTGGCCTGCCTTTCCATGAAGGCTTTCTGAATATGTTCGATAATGTCGATAATGGTTTTGTTTCAGCCTTTCGTATGTATATCAATCGTGAACACACCGAGGTAGGTATCCACACCGAATACATCGCTGCCCAGAGTGCAAAAAACAAGACTTTGGTCATTGTTGATCCGATGTTGGCAACGGGAGGAAGTCTGGCAGCTGCTATTGAGAGCCTGATGCAGGCAGGAAAGCCCAAGAAGATTCATGTTTGTTGTGTCATAGCAGCTCCCGAAGGTATCGAAGTCGTAAAGCAAGCCTTGCCGGAGAATAGCACCATCTGGTGTGCTGCTATTGACCTGGGAATGAACGAACACAAATACATTGTCCCCGGTTTTGGTGACTGTGGTGACCTGTGTTATGGCGAAAAGCTTCAAAGTTTTCGCAAAATAGCAGAAAAATAAGTATAGGGACATCAGAAGCACCTTGTCATGATTGGTGCTTCTGATGTTCGTTCATGTATTCACGTGGTGATACGCCGTAAAGTTTCTTGAATACGGTCGAGAAAGAAGCCGCGTTAGAGAAACCGCAGGCATACATCACCTCCGATACGTTCATGTCGCCGGAAGAGAGTAAGGTAGCGGCTTTTTTTAAGCGGATATTGCGGATGAAGTCGTGTGGAGTTTGTCCCGTCAGTTCCTTCATCTTTCGATGCAAATGTACACGACTGATGCCTACCTCATCAGCAATCCTGTCAACACTCAAGTCGCTGTTACCCAGGTTTTTATTGATTACCGACATCACTTTCTCCAATAGCTTGTCGTCAGGTGATTTCATCTTGATGTCCTCTACTAGTTCTTCCAATTGGTCGTTACGGGCATATTTCAGCTGTAACATCTGATGGGTATGGATGAGATTGACAATCGTACGTCGCAGAATATCCATGTTAAACGGTTTCACGATATAGGCGTTGGCACCTGTTGCCAAACCTTCTAACTGGTCTTCGTCGCGACTTTTAGCTGTCAACAGGATAACAGGGATGTGACTGGTTGTTCCGTTTGTCTTAATTTTTGAGCAAAGCGAATTGCCATCCATCTCCGGCATCATAATGTCAGAGATGACCAAATCGGGTAATTCTTTCAGAGTCGCTTGTAAGCCCTGTTTACCATTGCTACACCTGATGACATCATAGTCTGGACTCAATTCCGTGGTCAGGTAGTCCAGAATTTCTATATCATCTTCCACAATCACCAACTTCTGGCGACGGCTAATCTTCAGAGGTTCCCTTTCGTTGCCCTCTTCAGTTTCAATAGCCATGTTGTCATCTTCAATCAAGCTGGTGATTTGTTCGGGTTCACGATTTTCCGTAATCATTTCTTCTGGCTTCAAATGGCTGTTGCCTAAAGGAATTGTTACTGTGAATTCACAGCCCTTTCCGCTTGTATTGTTGTGAGCTTCAATAGTTCCGTGATGCAGTTCTACCAATGAGCGCGTCAGGTCCAAACCAATTCCTGTACCTACATTACGGTCGTTGATGCTTGACGGAGACTGATAGAATCGCTCAAAGATATGCGGTAGTTTATCATCTGGAATGCCTTCTCCTGTGTCCTTGACAGCTATGAAGACCTGTTCGCTGTTATGAGTGAGCCGGATGTGTATCTCACCCCCTGCTGGCGTGTATTTAAAGGCATTCGAGAGGATGTTGACAATAATCTTGTCAAAATTACCGCGATCCACCCATACAGGTAATTCGTTCGTGTCGTGCTCATAGCTGAATCTGATGTTTTTGGCTTTGGCCTGTTGGGTAAACAGCGTGTAGATGTCGTTTACAAATCCAACGATGTCGGTTTCGCACATGTGCATGACCATTTGGCCTTTGTCAATCTTTCGCAGGTCCATCATTTGGTTTATCAAACCTAAAATACGTTCTGCATTTCGTCTGATGGTTTCATAGATGCTCCGACGGTGAGGGTCTTCGTCTTGCTTGATGAGCGACAGCAATGGCGTGATAATGAGGGTCATAGGAGTTCTGACCTCGTGCGATATGTTCATGAAGAACCGCAGCTTGGCATCAGCCATTTCCTCTGCGTGAATATGTTCCTGCATACGTAGGTGCTCCTGTTCTCTACGTTGATGCGCCTTTCGGTAATACCAGAACAACCCTGCCGCAATGAATATATATATAAGGTATGCTAATGGAGTGCGATACCATGGAGAATGGATGACAACGGTAAAGCATCGTTCTGGTGTCGGGATGTCGTTTTGCTCAGCTACCACGCAGAACTTGTAGTTTCCTGGTGCCATATGGCTGAACGTAATCTCATTGATGCCAGGCTGTAAGCGAACCCAATCCTCATCGTTGATGCTATATCGATACACGATGTGCTCAGGGGTGTAGTATGTAAGCGTTGAAAGCTGTAGTGCAAACGAATTGTCGCCAGGGCTTAGCGTGAATCGGTTGGCTGCTATCACGGTGGTATCTACAATATGCCATAGTCCCGACATCGTGGATGGTGTAACAGGCTCACCGTTTACGGAGAAGCCCGTCAGTTTCACCTCAGCCTTCCATTCCTGTTGCTTAATGGTTTTAGGGTTAAACCAAGTGACGCCTCCCAGTCCGCCAAAAATCAGATTTCCGTCAGCGTTTTTCCAGGAGGCACCGTCACTGAACTCGTTACCTTGTAAACCGTTATCTACAAAGTAGTTGCTTGTCTTCTTGGTTTTGGTGTCATAGCAACAAAGTCCGTGGTCTGTCGAAATCCAAAGTCTCCCTTGGTCGTCTTGCTCAATGGATGATATGCCATTGTTTCCTAAACCACTCTCTATAGTGTGCCGATATGTCTTTCTCGTCTTTAAATCATAACAAACAAGTCCGTCATTGGTTCCAATGTATAAAATCCCGTCGTATTCACGGGCAATTCGTGTTGGTGTTCCGTAGTTTGGACAGTTGCTGTTAAAAGTTGATAGCCAGTTCTCTGTGTTCAGATCCATTGCACAGACGCCCATTGAGGTCGCTACATAGATGCGCTTGTTGTCTGGTGACAGCGCCAGTTGTGAGATGTAGTTGTTGGCCAGACTGTTAATTTTGCGATCCTCTCCAGCTCTCTCGTCCATCGTGTAAGCCTTAACATTGTCTGTTCCTGGGGTGACACGTAACAGTCCTTGTCCCATGGTTCCCAGCCAGATAAATCCTTGCTGGTCTGTAACCAAGTCAAATATGCTGATGCTGTTTCCTTGTGGAAGAGAGTAGGGGGTATAGGTCAATGTTTGGGTGTTAATCTTTCCGCACCCCTCCTTGAAACTGCCAACCCAGACATTTCCTTGTTGGTCTTCGGTAATACCTAGGATAGTGGAAGGAAAATTTTCCTTGAAATGCTTGACAACCTTCCCTTCTTGCGTCATACAGTAGAGTCCGTCCTTGTCGGTACCAATCCATCCTAAGCCGTTACTACTGATAAGAACGCTGGTTACGCTGGCTGTTCCAAGAGTATTGCGAGTTCCGAGCTTGTAGCCCATGTAGTTGAAACCTGTGGTTTTGGCGGGATGCATATAGATACCCTTCTGCAGCAGGCCTAACCATAGGTTTCCGTTGTTGTCTTCACAGATGGAATAGACTTTAGCCGTACTTAGATCAACGTCTCGGCTATAGAATGGATTATCGGTCAATGTGTTTTGTCGTGGGTTATAGATAGCCACTCCCAATCCATCGTAGCCCAGGATGATGTCGCCTTCGTGGTTAACATAAAGTTTGGAGATATGTTTATTTCCAGTAGCCTCAATATGTACTGGTGTGTCACCATCCATTCTGAAAAGTCCCATATTGGTTGTAGCAACAAATATCTTTCCACTTTTACTCTCGCAGATATCCAGCACTTTTCCCAGTTGATGAGGGTCTGTGAAATAATATTTCACGTTTTTCCCGTCATATCTTAATAGACCGTTGTTTTCAGTGGCAATCCACAAGACCTGTTTGCTGTCTTCCATGATTGCATTGATTGTTCGTAGTTTTTTCAGCGGTCCGCCAATCTGCCGTGCAGTATGCCCGTCAGCCATCTTCAGAAGTCCATGTCCCGAGGAACCTGCCAAAATGTCACCGTTCTTCCGTTCCAACAGACAAGTGATATATCCTGGTTGTGTGTTCCCTTTCAGGTCAATCACCTTGATGTTTTGGAATTTTTCCCCATCATAGGTTTGGAATGCGCCATACATTCCGATATAGAAAATACCTCGTCTATCTTGCATCATGCAGTTGACGTAATTGCTGGCCATGCCATCGTTGCCGGGATTTTCTTTTTTGATAATACGGAACTGGTAACCATCGTATCGGTTCAAGCCGTTACGTGTGGCAACCCAGATAAATCCATCATGGTCTTGGTAAACTTGTGTAGTGAAACTGCTCGACATCTGCTTGTCGGCATCAAAATGCCTGCCTGTCTGGGCAATTGCGCATAAGTTAGATAGAAAGCATAGAGATGCTAGTAGGAACCATGCCCGCACACTATGACCTTTAGGTCTTAGAACTTTACGTTTTATCATTTTGCTTCAGGTTACAAAAACTATGCAAAAGTAATATGTTTTAAAGAAATCTCCAAATGAATGTTACAAATAATAAAGTTAATGTTATATAATTGCTTGCTTTTTGTGGCATTGCGGCACCAGCAAACTTTGGGTGTAATGGTATCAGTATGGTCTAAATATGATGTTTCGCTATACATTATAAGGTGTAATTCGGTATTAAGGCTGTAAATATGACTGGTATTTTTTAATTCAAGACTAGTAATTTTGAAGAAGTCCCTGCAAATTTTGTTTCTTGGCTAATTTTTGTTCTGGACGATTTGGACTTGCCTTTGAATTTTGTTAAAGTAACAAAAAATAAGGGAAAAATTAGTTTATTTAAGACCTGTTACAAAAGATAAAATCAATGTAACAATATAGTAAAACGGTATAAAATATATAATATACCTTTGCAGCCGCAAACATGACTCTACCTCTGGTTAGAACTAACATTTTAATTATCAAATAAAGTACAACTATGAATCAAAATCTGTCAAAATGAAGAATCTAAAACAATTGATCAGACAGACTATTCCCGCGATTCTCATGTTGATGGCATTCAGCACTACGCTGTGTGCCCAAAACAACATTTCAGTCAAAGGAACGGTCGCAGATGCAGCAGGGGAGCCACTTATTGGTGCCTCTGTAGTAGTGAAGGGACAAACTTCCCTGGGTACTGTTACTGATTTCGATGGTAACTTCGTATTGAAGGTTCCATCGGAGTCTAGCGTTCTTGTTATTTCTTATGTGGGTATGACCACAAAAGAAGTCAAGGTCGGTAGTCAGCGTACTTTTAAGGTAACGCTTGCTGACGACACCCAGTTGGAAGAAGTGATTGTGGTGGGCTACGGCCAGCAGAAGAAAGCCTCAGTCGTGGGTGCTATCACCCAGACTACTGGTGAAGTGCTGCAGCGCTCCGCAGGTATTAACGACATTGGCTCGGCCTTGACGGGTAACCTGCCTGGTGTTGTAACGACGGCTTCGTCAGGTATTCCTGGTGAGGAAGATCCGCAGATTGTCATCCGTGGTCAGTCGTCTTGGAACAACTCAGCACCTCTCGTCCTCGTAGATGGTATTGAGCGTCCGATGTCAAGCGTGGACATGCAGTCTGTGGCTACTGTCTCCGTATTGAAGGATGCTTCTGCTACGGCTGTGTATGGTGTGAAAGGTGCTAACGGTGTTATCTTGATTACCACCAAGCGTGGTAGCGAAGGTAAGGCACAGATTAGTGTTTCTGCAAACGCCATCATGAAGATACCTTCTATGTTGCCTGACAAGTTCGACTCTTACGATGCCCTTGTTGCTCGTAACACTGCTGTAGAACATGAGTTGAACCTTGCCCCTGAGGCTTTCTCTTACATGAAGCCAATGAGCTTTATTGAGAACTATCGCAACCAGACTACCGTCGAACAGCGGGAGCGTTATCCGAATGTGGACTGGCAACGTGCCATGTTCAAGAAAAGCACCATGTCCTACAATGCTAACTTGAACATATCTGGTGGTACCAAGTTTGTGAAGTATTTCGCTTCTGTTGACTTTGTCAGTGAGGGCGACTTGTTCAAGTCATTCCCCACCGGTCGTCATTACGATCGTTCTATTTCTTATAATCGTGTCAATGTTCGTTCTAATCTGGATTTCCAGATTACGAAGAGCACCGTATTCAAGGTGAACATCGCTGGTTCTAACGGCAAGCAGACTAACCCTTGGGAGCGTGGTCACGAGTGGGATGGTGGTGGAAGCCTTGGTTGGCAGATGTCGCAGATGTGGGCAGGTGTTTATAACATCTCTCCAGATGCCTTCTTACCACAGTATGAGGGCGGCTATTGGGGCTTCCTGCCTGGTTCTACCAATGTGAGTAACTCGGCTCAGACCTCTTCTATCGGTGGTGTGCAGACCATTACGACAACACGTATTAATACTGATTTCGTTTTGGAGCAGAAACTCGATTTCATTACCAAGGGTCTGTCATTCCGTGGTATGGTCTCTTGGGATAACGTATTCCGCGAGGATCGCCGTGGTATTGCCGACTTGTATAACGATCCACAGTTGAAGTGGATTGATCCTGAGACTGGTATTGCTCAGTACAAGCAGCCTTACGAGCAGTATGACCGTTTCGACTATACCATGGGTAATAAGTGGAGCACTCAGGGTGGTGAGGTTAATAACTGGGCTACCCAGCGTAACCTTAATTACCAATTTCAGCTCAACTGGGCTCGTCAGTTCGGTTTGCATGATGTTTCGTTGATGGGTAACTTTGGACGTCAGGAGTATGCTACGGGTTCTGAGATTCCTCACTATCGTGAAGACTGGGTATTCCGTGCTACCTATAACTGGGCTAACCGCTACTCTGTGGAGTTCAATGGTGCTTACAACGGTTCTGAAAAGTTCTCTAAGGACAACCGCTTCGCCTTCTTTGCATCAGGAGCTTTAGGATGGACCATCAGTGAAGAGCCTTTCATGGAAAAGCTGCGCGAGAAGCACATCATCGACATGCTGAAGCTGCGTGCCTCTTACGGTGCCATCGGTGACGACAACGTCGGTGAGCGCTGGATGTACATGAGCCAGTGGGCTTACGGCGGACGCACCGTGCTCGATGTGACCTCGGGCAACGGCTTCAACATCAACGATAACAGTTCCCCTGGTTCTCCTTACTATTTCTATCGCGAGAAGACCGTTGGTAACGAGAATGTACACTGGGAGAAAGTGAAGAAGTTCAACTTCGGTATTGACTACGGCTTCCTGGGTGGTCTCCTCGCAGGTTCGTTCGATATCTTCAGCGATCGCCGTACTGACATTCTGGTTGGTGGTTCACAGCTCGTTCCTTCATACTTTGGTCAGTCTCCTGCTTGGGTTAACCTCGGTGAAGTAAAGACTCATGGTTATGAGGTAGAACTCCGTGTTAATAAGGTATTCCCCAACAAGATGCGTGTATGGGCAAACATGAATATGACTCATGCTGTTAACGAAATCGTGAAGCGCGATGACCCAAGCTTGTTGCCCGCTTATCGTAAGCAGGAAGGTTATGCCATCGGTCAGACCCATGCTTTCCTTGATAGAGGTATGATGCAGACCTATGATGATATCTATGGTTCTCCAAAACATGATACCAGTGATGGTCAGAAGTTGCCTGGTGACTACTATATCGTTGACTTCAACGGTGATGGTGTCATTGACAATATCAATGATAATGTTCCTTACGGTTATACAGGATCTCCTCAGAATACGTATAATGCCACTATCGGCTTTGAGTACAAGGGCTTCTCTTGTTTCGCTCAGTTCTATGGTGTAACTAATGTAACTCGTGATGTTACCATGATTAGCCTCTCTGATGTTATGTTGGCTAATGTTTATGATCAGGGAACATGGTGGAGCAACGACCACATGAATGCTGATGTGCTCACCCCACGTTTCATCTCTAAACCTACCTATTATTATGGTACGCAATATCTTTGCGACGGAAGTTATATCCGTCTGAAGAACGTCGAGGTAGCTTATACCTTCACTCAGCCTTGGATTCGTAAGATGGGTATCCAGAACCTGAAGGTATTTGTCAGTGGTAACAACCTGTGGTTGTGGACTCGTATGCCCGATGACCGTGAGTCGAACTTCTCTTCAAGCGGTGGTGCTACGGGTGCCTACCCGACAGTAAAGCGTATTAACTTCGGTGTAAAGTTCAACCTTTAAAATGAAGATTAAAATGAAAAAGTTTATTAGTCAATATATATTCCTAGGACTTGCAGCAGCTATGCTCTCACTGGGAGCAACTTCCTGCACCGACTATCTGGACAAGACTGCTGACTCGGATGTGAATCCAGAGATGGCGTTCATGAATTTCCAGAACTTTCAGGGCTTTGTGGAAGAGGCTTACAACTGTATTCCCAATAAAGAGTCCAATTTCTGGTGCTGCACCTTTAACTGGGGTGAGGATGAGATTATGAATACTGGTGGTGGTGACTCTCACCTGACCGCTCATTTCGATTTAGGTGACTACCGCAACTGGCAAGATAACGACCAGACATACCTGCACCGTGGTGGTGGTAACCTGAATCCTACATCGAATGACAAGTTTGCTCATTCTTTGGAGCACGCTTGGTATGTTATCCGTAAAATGAACCTTGGTCTGGAGAACATAGATAAGCTGACCAATGCTACTCAGAATGAGAAGAATGTCATTAAGGGTCAGTTGCTCTTCATGCGTGCTTGGTGGCACTTGGAGCAGATTATCTATTTCGGTGGTCTGCCTTATGTGGATCATGTGATAGCTGCCGATGGTCCATTTGACCTCCCTCGTCTTTCTTTCCAAGATTGTGCAAAACGTTGTGCCGAGGATTTCCGTGCTGCTGCTGATTTGCTGCCCGACAACTGGGATACCAACCCTGCCGGTAAGCGCACCTTGGGTAAGAATGATCTGCGTATTACGAAGGTTTGTGCTTTAGGTTACATGGGTAAGGCACTGCTTTGGGCTGCCTCTCCTCTGAACGAGCTCGGTGCTCAGATGGGTGCTTCCAAGAATGGCAAGACCTATCAGTATAATACAGAGTTGGCAGCTCAGGCTGCTGATGCCTTGGCTGAGGCTATTACTGACATTGAGAGTGGCAAGAGTCCTTATTCATTGGCAGAATACAAGTATGAGAATATCTACGACCACGTAGCCGACAAGAGTTCTAATTCAAACTTCTCTGACATTTTCCGTACAACAGGTCAGAGTTGGAGAATGCCAGGTAGCGTAGAGGCTATCATGCGTGGTCCGATGCCCGACATCAATGGCTCAAACTGGAACTTTACCAAGCTGTGGGGTCCAAAGGTGAACAACCTTGTTGAGCACGACGCTATCATCCACATGCCTACGGCAAACTACATCAACTATGCCTATGGTATGGAGAATGGTCTGCCCATTACTGACCCTGAGTCAGGTTTCGATCCTACTCATCCTTTCAAGAACCGTGACCCACGCTTCTATCATGACATCATGTTTGACGGATTCAAGTTCTTGAACACAACACCAGGTGAGGCTGATAAAGGTTTCCAGTATTTGGAGATGTTTACTGGCGGTAACATGGTTCCCACTGGCAACTCTGCTCGTAACCAGGATGGTAGCCGTACCGGTTATTTCTGCCAGAAGTTGGTTCCTCACCAGTGCAACAAGTATGATGGTATGTATAACTGGGGTGGTGCCCTGCAGACTTATCTGCCTTATATGCGTGTAGCTGATATCTATTTGATGTACGCTGAGGCTTGTGCTGCTGCTGGCGGTTCTACTTATAAGAGCAGCCGTTGCAACAAGAATGCCGTTGATGCCATCAACATCTTGCGTGATCGCGTTGGAGCTGGACATGTTGCAGATAAGCTGTTAGGTGATAAGAATAAGTTTATGGACGAGGTTCGTCGTGAGCGTGCTTGCGAGCTGGCCTTTGAAGGGTTCCGTTGGAACGACTTGCAGCGCTGGCTGTTGTTGACCGAGGCTCCTTACAACATTAAGACTCGTCAGGAGTTCAAGCGTGTTGGCAACTTCGACTATGCTAAGAATGATCCTCGTGATGCAGAGGTCACTGGTTGGGACGAGACTGTTATCGTTGAGCGCCCATTTGCTACCAAGCATTATCTGTTGCCTCTCAAGGATTCTGAGACTTACCTGTATTCGGAGTATCCACAGAACCCCGGATGGTGAACAATGGAAAATTGAACAATTAACAATTGACAATTCATAATCATGAAACATAAGATATTATATATGTCAGCTCTCTTGGCAGTGACGTCAGTGACACCTGCTGCTGCCCAGATTGAAACAGGACAGGACTCGTTGGTCAATGTGGCCTTCCGCAAGGTAGCTGCCGACGATGTGCTGGGTGGTGTTTCCTCCATCAACTATCGAGAGCTGATGAAGAAGAACTACAATACTTATAGCCTTGACAATATGCAGGGCTATGTAGCTGGTTTCAATGGCAATGGCATGTGGGGCCTGGAGGGTTCGTCTGACTTCACTGCGGACAACATTCCCAATGGTATGTTGGTTCTTATTGATGGCGTACCCCGTGCCGCCAACAACGTGAAACCCGATGAAATTGAGACTGTCACCTTCTTGAAGGGTGCACAAGCTGTAGTCCTCTATGGTAGCCGTGCTGCCAAGGGTGTTGTGCTCATCACCACAAAACGTGGTCAGGTAACCGATGGACTGAAGGTTAACGTACGTGCCAACACTGGTTGGAATGTAGCTAAGAGGTATCCTGAGTATTTGGGGTCTGCCGAGTACATGACTCTCTACAACGAGGCCTTTCACAATGATAATCCACTCTTAGCTCTACCTTATAAGGCCGAGGACATCTACAATTTTGCTAGCGGTCAGAATCCTTATCGTTATCCGAACATGAATTTCTATTCTTCAGAGTTCGTTAAGAAGGCTTATAACCGTAGTGACGTGACTGCTGAGATTGAAGGTGGTAACGAGCGTGCCAAGTTCTATGCCAACGTGAGCTACTATCGTCAGGGCGACTTCCTGAAGTTTGCTGAGGCAAAGAATAATTTCACCGACCGTTTCAACGTTCGTGGTAATGTGGATATGAAGATTAACAACTTCATTACTGCTTATGTCAATGCCAATGCTACCTATTATAATTCTCGCGGTACCAATGGTGCTAATTTCTGGCAAACAGCTGCAACGCTGCGTCCAAACCGTATAAGTCCATTCATTCCCCTGAGCTATATCGATCCCAATGCAGAGACTGCCTTGACCATGCTGGCCAACACGACCAACATTATCGACGGACGTTTCCTGGGTGGTACGCAGACTGACTTGACCAACGTCTTTGCTGACATGGAGTGTGCTGGCTATAATACATGGACCAGCCGTCAGTTCCAGTTCGATGCAGGTGTGAATGTTGACCTCAGTTCAGTGACTAAGGGCTTGAGTTTCCACGCTTTGGTAGGTGTTGACTATGCTACGACTTATTCTACTTCATTTAACAATACTTATGCAACTTTTGAACCTACTTGGTCAACTTATAACGGCGAGGATGTCATTGTTGCTTTGAACAACCACGATACTGTTGATAAGAAGTCTGGTGTACAGAACATCAGTGGTTCTACCGACAACCAGACCATCGCCTTCAATGCCCATTTCGATTACAACCGTACGTTCAATGATGTTCATAACGTCAGCGCCATCGCTGTTGTTAATGGTTATCAGCAGTCTGTATCTGGTGTTTATCACAAGTTGAGCAATGCCAATCTAGGCTTTGAGGTAGGATATAACTATGCTAAGAAGTACTATGCTGACGTAGCTATTGCTACTCCTTGGTCATCTCGCCTGCCAGAAGGTCATCGTGCAGGTGTTTCTCCCTCGTTTACCCTGGGTTGGAACATTGCTAAGGAGAACTTCATGCAGGGCAGTATCTTCGATGAACTGAAACTGACCGCCAGCTATAGCGACTTGAAGACCGATATGGGTATTGATAACTTCTACATGTATCAGGCTACGTACCAGTGGGGTGGCTGGTGGGACTGGAATGGTGAGACAGGACACACTGCCGTTCAGTCAAAGCGTGGTGGTAACGACGACTTGACTTTCTTGCACCGCAAGGAGTTCTCTTTTGGCCTGCATGCAGCACTGTTACAGCGCTCGTTGACCGCTGACTTCTCGTTCTTCACCAACAAGATTTCTGGTGGTATTATCAGTTCTGCCACAAAGATGCCCAGCTATTTCAGAGTGTACTATCCCGAGTCTTCATTCTTGACCAATATCAACTTCAACGAGGATACTCGTACAGGTTTTGATTTAGCTGTGAAGTACAAGAAGGATTTCAAGGACTTTGGTTTCCAGATTGGTGCTAACTTGACTCATTATACTACCAATGCTGCTAAGCGTGATGATACAGCCTATGCAGATGCTTATCAGTATCGTGAGGGCAAGCCTCTGGATGCTATTTGGGGTTACGAGTGTCTGGGCTTCTTCCAGGATCAGGCAGATATTGATAACTCTCCTGTTCAGAAGCTGGGTGGTACTACTGTACGTCCTGGTGACCTGAAGTATAAAGACCAGAATGGTGACGGTATCATTGATACCAAGGACCAGGTTAATCTGGGTAAGGCTGGTTCTCCTACCACTCTGGGTATCAACGTTACCCTGAAGTATAAGAACTTCACCCTCTTCATGCTGGGTGTAGGTGGCTTTGGCGGAAAAGCTGTTAAGAACAACAGCTATTGGTGGATTGATGAGAACGACAAGTATTCTGCTGTTGTTCGAGGCCGTTGGACTCCTGAGACTGCTGCTACAGCTACCTATCCTCGTCTGACCACAGGAAGTGGTGCCAACAACAATACCACTTCAGACTTCTGGACTTACTCTACCTCTCGTTTCGACCTGGCTAAGGTTCAGTTGACCTATGACTTCCCGAAGTCAATCATTGGCAATGGTTTTGTGAAGGGACTCCAAGTCTATGCAAGTGGAAACAGCCTGCTGACCATTGCTAAGGAGCGTGAGTTGCTGGAGATGAATGTAGGCTCTGCACCTCAGGCCCGTTTCTACAACCTTGGTGTTCAAGTAGCTTTCTAATTAAAAAATGACACAAGTTATGAAACTTAAAAATATCATCCTTTTAGGTACGGCTGTCATGGCGCTCTCTGCCTGTGACGACCTGTTTGAACCGGCTTTGGAGAACAATCTTGAACTGTCGGAAATGTACAGTGACCCACAGTTTGCCCGCGGTCTGATAGACAATGCATTCTTGGTGCTGCCGTACGACGGCTCTTCTGTCAGTGACGTAGCTACTGACGATGCCGTGTCAAACGATAACAGCAATAATTACAAGAAGATGGCAACGGGCAACTGGACATCGGAGATGAACCCCATTAACCAGTGGGAGACCCGTTATCACGCCATTCAGTATTGTAACCTGTTCCTCGAGAATATTGAGCAGGTGAAGTGGGACTATACCAGTGAAGCTCTTAACCAGATGCACTTGGATTTGTATCGTGGTCAGGCCTATGCTTTGCGTGCCATTCACTTGTTCTATCTCTTGCGTGCCCATTGCGGTATGGTTGGTGATCAGTTGATGGGTGTGCCCATCCACCTGACTTCAGAAGACCAGAATTCAGATTTTAACCAGCCTCGTGCCACTTTCAAGGACTGCATCGATCGTATCATGACCGATTTCGATGAGGCTATGAAGTATCTGCCAGCTAAGTTTGGCGATGTTTCTGCTGATGCTGTTCCTGCCAAATATAAAGCGATGGGTGCTACCGATGCAGAATACAATCGTGCCTTCGGTAAACTGCAGCGTGGTAAGATTGATGGCAACATCATTTCAGCTATCAAGGCTCAGGTGGCTATCTTTGCCGCCTCTCCTGCCTATGCTTCTGGCAATGCTATGACTTACGCTCAGGCTGCTAAGTATGCCGCTGACTATCTGATGCTTCGTGGCGGAATGTCTGCTATGGATCCAAGCGGCTGGAAATGGTTTAACGATAAGGATTATATCAAGAACTATAAGTTCACTGATCCTGACCGTGAGGAGATTGTCTGGCGTGGTAACGTTGGCGATAGTCATTCAATGGAGCAAGACTGCTATCCCCCCATGGCTGATGGCAATGGTCGCATCAATCCTACACAGAATTTGGTGGATGCTTTCCCCGCAGCCAATGGTTATCCTATTACGGATGCCGCTTCTGGCTACGATGCAGCTAATCCATACGAAAACCGCGACCCACGCCTCCGTGCTTATATCCTGGTAAACGGCGATGCTATCGGAGCAGTAGGAAAAGCCATTAACTCTCAAGCTGATAGTCCTACCCTTGATGGTCTGAATCATGAGAATGGTAAATCGACTACTACGGGTTACTATCTGCGTAAGCTGATGCGTGACGATGTAAATCTGACTCCTGGAAGTGTTACAGACCAGCGTCACTTCGGTGCTCGTATCCGTACAACCGAGTTGTTCCTCGACTATGCCGAGGCTGCTAATGAGGCTCAAGGTCCAACCGCAAATGTAGGTGGTGCTAACTTCTCTGCATACGATGTAATGAAGGCACTGCGTTACCGTGTTCACAACGGAGAGGATTGGGCAGACCCCTACCTGGAGAGCATCAAGAACGATCAGGCTAAGATGCGTGAGCTCATTCGCAACGAGCGTCGTCTGGAGCTTTGCTTCGAGAATCATCGCTTCTGGGATTTGCGCCGTTATAAGGCTCCTCTCACCGAGACCGCTAAGGGTATGAGTATCACTACGAATGCTGTTACAAGTGCTGTAGAATATAAGAAAATTGACGTCGAATCCCGAATCTATCAAGACTATATGATTTATGGTCCTATTCCTTATTCAGAAATGCTGAAGTGGAGTAATTTGGAGCAGAACGACGGATGGTCAAGTAAATAACAATGTAAAATTCTAAAAAGATTATGAATAAGAAAGTATCATATATGTTGGGCATGCTGCTGGCCGGAGCATTGTTTACTTCGTGCAAGAATGGTGATGCAGATTTCCCCGACTATGAAGGAGGCACTACTGTCTATTTCCCCTATCAGACCCCAGTCCGTACCATCGTATTGGGTGATGACGAGTACGATACGACATTAGATAAGCTTCACATGTTCCAAATCAAGGCTACCTTTGGTGGATCACGCAGTGGCAGCAATGGTAACATTACGGTGGTTAAAGACCCCACGCTGCTAAATAACCTTACTTTTGAAGCTACAGGCCAACCCGTGAAGTTGATGCCAGATAGTTATTATGACCTTCCTGCCACTACTAAATGGGAGTTCAATGGAACCTACAATGCTTCTGTGGAGATTGAGCTGAGCGATGATTTCTTCAATGACCCTGATGCCGTTAAGAATACTTACGTTATTCCTCTGGTAATCACAGAACAGTCTGGATTCGATCGCATCCTTAAAGGTACTCTGAAAGAAAATGCCAATCCCACTCGCACCGATGCTTCTCAGTGGGAGGTGCTCCCTATGGACTATGTCCTCTACTGTGTTAAGTTCCAGAACAAGTACTCTGGTTACTGGCTGACTCATGGCACTACCTCGATTGATAATATCGAAAAGGCTCAGGCTCATGCCATCACGACCAAGAGTCTCAATCAGAGCATCTATAGAGTCTCGTTCACTCGTAAGTATGAAGCCAAGACCTATGATAAGGATGGTAATGAAGTTCGCAAGTGGGAAGACCGTGTGTTGACCACAGACTTGCTGCTGACCTTCGATGGTAGTGAGAATTGTACTATCAGCTCTCTCACACCGGGTTACACAGCCATAGGTACTGGAAAATGGGAAGACGATGGTGCTAAAAAGTCATGGAACAACAAGGACCGTGACTTGATGGAACTGAATTATACGATTGATTTCGGTGTCGATGACTACGGCAATGCCATTGAGAAGGGTGTTACCCATGAAAAGATGGTATGGCAGCGCAGTGGTGTTAAGACAGAAGAATTTGCGGTTAAATATAATTAACAACCTAAAATGATGGACACAATGAAAAAGACTATCATTCTATCAGCACTCGGAGCCATGTTTATGGCTTCGTGTGCCGATGAGTTCGACACGAACAACTATTATGCGGGAGATCGTCCTGCTAAGTCAGCTGCCTATGCTTACTTAGACGATTATGAACCGCTGAAGGAATATGTCGATCACTCAAAATATCCCAATTTCAAGTTGGGAATCGGTACTACGGCCAGCGACTACCTGAAGAAGGAATTGGTGTATGCGCTGGTGAATTCAAACTTCGAGGAGACCGAGCCAGGCAACTGCATGAAGATGGCTTCGTGCGTTAACTATGATAACGGTTCTATGGACTTCGGAACAGTATCGGAGTATGTTAGTACCGCTACCGAAGCAGGTCTGTCCGTATATGGTCACACGCTGGCATGGCATGCTCAGCAGCCTGTTAAGTGGCTTAACAGCCTTCTGAAAGACAAGGAGCTGGATATTGATCCTGATGCCAAGATAGAGAAAGAGGTCTACAAGCAGGACTGGACAAAGGCTGGCTCCTACACCATGTGGGGACAGTTCCCAGAGGCCATCAATGCCAAAGCAACAGCCACGAGCGACGGCCTCACCGTCACAACGACAGGCACCATACCCAATTTCTGGGAGTTGCAGTACATGGTTGCCGACGGCATTTCGCTGGAAGAGGGTGCTGAGTACGTGATGCGCCTCGAGATTCAAGGCAACCCCGCCAACGACAACCTGCACTATGCCATCGGAGCATGGGGCAACGATGTGAAAACGGGTGTCATCGACTTCAACGGCAACATGGAGACACGCGACATCAAGTTCACCACCACCGCTGCCGTCACCGGCGTACACATGCTGTTGCAGTCCGGCGACTATGCCGGCTCATACACCATCAAGAGCGTAGCACTTTATAAGCTCGAGAGTCCCGCTGTCGAGGTAGAGAAGGAAGTTAACTTCTATACCTACGAGAACAAGCCCGATGGTCCATTCCCTCACTATCCAATGGGAGCCACTCCTCCGATTGTTAATGGTGCATTACACTTTGTTCCCGATGGTAGCTGGAGCCAATTCTTTGTAGTTCCTGGTGGCGATAACCAACTTGAGGAAGGTGACTATGTATTCTATCTTGATATGGCAGCTGACAAGACAGCTTCTGGTATTCAACTCACTGTCCAGAATGGTTGGGGAGGTGATGCTCAGAACTTTACTGCTGCTGTTCCCGTTGAGCCAGGTCGTCACACCTATGCTCTCAAGTTCCCCGGACTCACAGGTAGTCCTAGCAAGAACTACGACTGTATTTTGAAGCCCCAGACAGCTGATGCCACACTCGACTTCTACTCTTTGAAGGTGTGCAAGGTTGAGAAACTCAACTCTATCCCCCTCACTCCTGAGGAGAAGAAGGACACCCTTACTTGGGCTATGGATCGTTGGATTAAGGGCATGATGGAAGCTTGCGAAGGAAATGTTAAGGCCTGGGATGTTGTCAACGAGGCTATTTCAGGTGCTGATCTGGATGGCGATGGCATCTATGACTTGCAGCATGGACAAGAAGGTAACAAGGACGATTTCTTCTGGCAGGATTACCTTGGTGACCTCGACTATGTTCGTACTGCCGTTGCTCTGGCTCGTAAGTATGGTCCTGAGGATGTAAAGCTGTTCATCAACGACTACAACCTTGAGAGTGACTGGGATCAGAACGCAAAACTTAAGAGTCTTATCGCCTGGATTCAGCGTTGGGAGGCTGACGGTACCAAGATTGACGGTATTGGAACTCAGATGCATATCTCTTGCTATGCCAATGCACAAACTCAAGAAAGCAAGAAGGCTGCTATTGAGAATATGTTCAAGTTGATGGCTCGGAGCGGCAAGCTGGTACGTGTCAGCGAGCTGGATATGGGTTATGTAG
This sequence comes from uncultured Prevotellaceae bacterium, assembly GCA_902770195.1. Lineage (GTDB taxonomy): Bacteria > Bacteroidota > Bacteroidia > Bacteroidales > Bacteroidaceae > Prevotella. The sequence continues at coordinate 6,975 of CACXSA010000028.1, read as the reverse complement.
ATGCAAATGGAGCCAGCGTTAAGACTGGAGCTCTCACCGAGGACCAACATAAGGAGATGGCTGCACTCTACAACTGGATTATCCAGAAGTACTTTGAAATCATTCCTGCTGCTCAGCAGTGGGGTATCTGCCAGTGGTGCGCTACTGATGCACCTTCAGACAGTGGCTGGCGTAAGGATGAACCTGTTGGCCTCTGGGATAAGGATTACTACCGTAAGCATGTTTATGCTGGTTTCGCTACTGGTCTTGCCGGTATGCCTTATGAGCCAGGTAAATAAAGATATTACCCCTAAAAGGTAATTTTTAGAACTTTACATGTGTTGGAGCCCGTGTCTGAGAAGATGCGGGCTTCTTTATGAAGTCTCGCTGGATAGCGAGAACTTTGAAAACGAAAGCCCGTGTCTGAGAAGATGCGGGCTTCTTTATGAAGTCTCGCTTTAAATATATAGCGATACTTTTGTATTTGAAAATTTGGTGCAATAGGGATTTCTTTGTAATTTTGTGCTCGCAAAATCGTTATGATTGTTTATCAGTCAAAGAGTATAGAAGAGATAGGGGCTCGGATAGAGTGGGCACACTTCACGGCTGGTGAAGTGGAGGAGGTACATGCCATGCTGCATGTGGAGCCTCGCTGTGAACTTTTCGAAGGGCAGATGATCCGTATCCAGCAGGCAGAGAAAATCTTCTTGGAAATGGAGGATGTACAGGGTTCCAGTATTGTTTTCAAACGCTATTTCCTGAGTGATGCTACTAATCAAGTTCCTCTTATCCAGGAGCGTGACGCCTGTACCGTCTCATACATCCAACAGCCACCCCTTGATGGTTCTAAAGTAGTAGTATGGCTCTATCTGCAGAAGGGTACAGAGGTAAATCCTATGAATAACTCTACCGTAGTCAGGCACAATGGCTATCAGCATGTATGGACCTTCGGACTGATGGATTCCACCTCTGCAACTTCGTACATGCAGACTTGGCAGACCCTTTTTATCTATATAGACATATTGAAGCTTTTCCAGGCTACGTTAGAGGGGAACTGTGTTCGCACCTGGTTCTTTGTTCGTGATGTGGATACGCAATATGGAGGACTCGTCAAGTCGCGCAGGGAATGTTTTGTGGAACAGGGACTTACCTCGGAGACCCATTACATTGCCTCAACCGGAATAGGTGGGTCGCCTTATGACCCCAAGGCTCTTGTCCAGTTGGACAGCTATGCGATGACTGGTTTTGAGCCCCAGCAGCAGCGTTATCTCTATGGGCTTTCCCACCTGAACCGGACTATCGAATATGGGGTTACTTTTGAGCGGGCTACGCTGATGCAGTATGGTGACCGCAATCATGTTTTCATTTCAGGAACCGCATCTATTAATCATAAAGGTGAGGTGATGTATGTAGGTAATGTGCAACAGCAAACCTTTCGGATGTGGGAGAACGTGGAGACATTGCTCAACGAGGGAGGTATGAGTTACGAGGATGTGATGCAAATCATTGTCTATCTGCGAGATAGCGCTGACTATGAGATGGTGAAAGGCATGTTCGACCAGAAATTCCCTCATATCCCTACTGTTTTCACATTGGCTCCCGTCTGCCGTCCTACATGGCTTATCGAGATGGAGTGTATGGCAGTGAAGAAGGCGAACAGTGATTTCAGAGACTTCTGATGAATAATAAAAAAAGAGAATGAGGAAAAATAAGTTGCAAATAGCACTGACTGCTTTGTTTGGAGTCTTGGCTTTCTGTTTTTGGGCTTTTGTGCGTCCGGAATTGCTGATGGAGCGCGAGTCGTTTCAGTTGTTTCTATTCAATAGTGACTATCTGACAGAACGTTTGTCTGTGCCAGGAGGATTTTCTCGCTATGTAGGTGAGTTTCTGACACAATTCTTCATGTCAGAGAAGACGGGAGCCTGCATTCTTGCCCTTTTGTTGATGGCTATACAGTGGCTTTCGTGGATATTGCTACATCGTTGTCTTCCTGCTGTTGCAGAAAAACTGCTTTTCCTCATTTCTTTCCTCCCTGCCATGAAGCTTTGCTATCTGTTGTGCGACATAGATGTCTCCATGTCGTTGCCTGTAGGTGTCTTGCTGACATTGCTGCTGATGGCACTCCTGCCTTCGGGGAATACAAAGAGCCTGTCAGCATCACTTATAATGATCCCCTTTGGCTATTGGCTGGCAGGACCAGTGGCGCTGCTCCTAGCAATCTATCAGTTGCGTTTCTTGCGTAAACCCCTCAAGAAGGTGTGGGTAGTGACAGAGAGCATGGCGTTGGTATTGCTGCTGGTGGTCTGCATGTGGGGAAGCTCCTATTTCGTCCCTTATTCTCTGGAGAATATCGTGAAGGGTATCGATTACGTTGCCATTCAGCGAGACAAGGCTGGAACGCTGGAAATGATGGAATACGACTACCTACAACGTAAATTAGCGTGGGAGAAGGTTTTGGAAAAAGCAAATAGGGTGGAGCCTAAGGCAAAAGCTTGTCATCATATTGTCAGTCTGGCTAGGTTTTATCAGCATGAGATAAGTCCCGAAGAGTTGAAAATGAGTCTGTATCAGCCTTTCACGGCCCTTACCAGTACGACATCATCTATGATGATGAGCGATTTGTTCTTCCAGATGGGCTTTGTGAACTTCGCCCAGCGGACGATGTTCGAGGCAATGGAGAGCACGTCAAACTACAACAAGAGTGCCAGGGCATTGTGTCGCCTGACGGAAACAGCAATGATAACGGGACAATACGAGGTGGCTCTGAAATATATTTCTATCTTGGAGGAAACACTCTTTTATCGCCGTTGGGCACAGATAATGCGCCAGTTGGCTACCCATCCAGAGGGCATCAAGAACCATCCGAAGTATGGTGCTTTGCAGAAGATTTATGGTGAAACGGAAGACGAGTTGTTTATATGAATAGGCGAACGATGAGAAAGATGATAGCACATATCGGATGTTGGGTGCTCATGACATGTATGCTGTTAGCTTGCAGTTCACGCCCTGAGAATGTCCAGCATGTTGACCAGTTACCGGAGATCTATCCTGACTATACTGGAGTAACGGTGCCTGTGGGTATTGCTCCGTTGAATTTCTCGATGGCAGATGATTCTTTCACGGATATTGACGTGGAGGTGAAGGGTGAGAAAGGGGGCTTTTTGCATGTCAATGGTTCTTTTGCGGACTTTGACATTGATGACTGGCATCAGTTGTTAGAAGTTAACAAGGGTAGCCAGCTTATGGTCTCCGTATGTGCTCGGAAAGAGGGTCAATGGTATCAATATAAGGATTTTTCCATCCGTGTGAGCTTGTATCCGTTGGACGAGTGGGGCATTACCTATCGTCGCATCCCGCCCAGTTATATGCTCTATAGCCACATGGGACTCTATCAGCGAAACCTGGCTGACTTTGAGGAAGAGGCAATGATAGAAAATTCGCGGGTTCATGGTAATTGCATGAACTGTCATACGCAGAATCGTACGAATCCAGACCAGTATGTATTCCATGTCAGAGGTGCTCATGGGGCAACGGTGATTCATACGATGGGACGTGACGAGGTATTACAGGCTCGCAACGATAGCCTCGGAGGCTCGATGGTTTATCCCTATTGGCATCCAGGTGGTCGCTATTGCACCTTCTCAACCAATAAGACAGCCCAGATTTTCCACATGGCAAACAACAAGCGTATCGAGGTTTACGATACGTCTTCTGATGTGTTTGTCTATGACACTCAGGAACATGTGGCTATCAAGGACTCTTTGCTGATGAAGAAAGACTGGATGGAAAACACTCCAGTTTTCTCGCCCGATGGCAAGTGTCTTTATTTCATTACCACGCCCACTCGCAACTATCAGCAGGATTATGACAAGGTGAAATACAGCCTCTGTAGGGTGGCTTTCGATGAGGCTACAGGAAAGATAGGAAATCAGGTGGATACGCTGGTGAATGCTGCATTGACAGGCAAGAGCGCCACATGGCCACGACCTTCTTACGACGGACGCTATCTGATGTACACCCAACTGGATTACGGCTATTTCTCTGTTTGGCACCCTGAGGCAGAACTCTTTCTGATAGACCTGAAAACGGGCGAGAACAGACCGATGAACGAGGTGAACAGCCGTAGGTCGGAGAGTTTGCACAACTGGAGCAGCAATAGTCATTGGTTCCTCTTTACCAGTCGCAGGGATGACGGGCTATACACGCGACTCTATTTCTCGTCAATAGATGAGCATGGACGAGCTACCAAGCCCTTTATGCTTCCACAACGCAATCCCAAGGAGTATTATCGGGAATTGTTGTATTCCTATAATACACCTGACTTTACGTCGCGTCCTGTCAAGATGGATGCCCGTGAAATGGGAAGAAGGCTAGAAAGTCCGAAGCGGCAGTCCATACGAGCTGATTGGCGATAGCCTAACAAGTATTCCTTCGATGTTCCCAAGGAGCAGTTCCTTTTTTTGTACGATTGAACTGCGTTTGATATACGTTTGTTGTACGTTTAAACATCGAACAACAATCGAACAACAGACGAATAACAGACGAATAACAGTGGGGGGAAGAAGGGAGAAAGAGCGGAATGCTTAATTATTGTTAGCATTCCGCTCATTTCTTTTCTCTTCTAAAGTAATCCTTATCTCATAACCACTTTCTTTCCTCCGATGATATAGATGCCACGGGGGAGTGACTTCAACTTATGCAATAAGACACAATTCTTATTGTCTTTAACCAGAAAGAATCATCCAATTATACAAAAATGCGTTACGCAAATTTGTATAATTGAATAATTCTTATTATCTTTGCCCCAGAAATATAACGAAGAAAGTATCTATGATGATGAAAAATCCCTTCCTGACTTATGGTTATAATGGGGCAGAGTATTTCTGCGACAGAGAGCAAGAGACAAAACGCTTGACTTCATTACTGATTAATGGTAATCACGTCGCCCTGATTTCTCCAAGACGAATGGGAAAGACGGGACTTATTCGTCATTGCTTTGCCCAACAAGAGTTGCAGGACAATTATTATCTGTTTGTAGTGGACATCTATGCTACAAAATCTTTGTCAGAACTAATTTATGAACTTGGACGTGCCATTTTGTCTGTTTTGAAATCGAAAGAGCGAAAGGCATGGGAACACTTTATACAGATAGTAAGCTCGCTGCGTACTGGTATTACATTGGATGGTTTGGGACAACCTAGTTGGAATCTTGAAATGGGGGATATACAATCGCCTAAAGTGTCTCTTGATGAGATATTCCAATATTTAAGTTCTGCAGACAAACCATGCATAGTAGCTATTGATGAGTTCCAGGCTATTACGGATTATCCTGAACAGAATGTTGAAGCCTTGTTACGAACCTATATCCAGGGATGTAATAATGCATGGTTCGTTTTCTCTGGCTCTAAACGCCACATGATGGGAGAAATGTTCTCGTCGCCAGCAAGACCCTTCTATCAAAGTGCGTCCACCATCTCGTTAAAGCCTATTCCACAGAAAGCTTATGCTGATTTTATTGCATATCATTTTGCTCAAGGTGATTTGCATATAAAACCTGAGGCTATCAGCTATATATACGATAAATTTGAAGGAACCACATGGTACATCCAAAAAATCTGCAATGAATTGTATGCAATGGCAGATTCTGCGAATCCCATAGGAGTCAAGGAAGTGGATATAGCTATTAATTATGCAGTAGAGGAGAAGGATGACGTCTATCAAGATTTGATAGCGAGACTTCCTGCTAGCCAAAAGGCGTTACTCTTTGCTTTGGCTCATTCAGGAAGAGATATCAAGCCTACGAGCGGAGATTTTATAAAAAAATATCATCTTTCTTCGGCAAGTGCAGTTCAGAGAAGTTTGTCTGCTTTACAGGAAAAAGACATTATTTCGTGTAGTGAAGGAAAATACTGTATCTATGATTATTTCCTGTACTATTGGCTTAATAATAAATAAGAACGTATATCCGATTTCAGCGAACTGTATGAAACAGAATGAGCGGAATGCCTAATTACCGTCAGCATTCCGCTCGTTTTCTTTTCTCTTATAAAGTGATTCTTATCTCACAACCACTTTCTTACCTCCAATGATATAGATGCCACGGGGAAGTGCTTTCAGCTGACTGCGTGTGCTAACTTTTACACCCTGTAGGTTATATACCACATCGTTCTCTATCTCGCGATGGATCGTGGCGATACCTGTGGGTTTACTGTAGTCATCATTGTTGGTCAAATAGATATCATCGACATATATGGTACCGCCTCTTGACCAGAAGTCAATGATATATACTTTCGACAAATCGAAATTGACCTCACTGAGTTTAGCAACAGTTATTGTGCCTGAGAGAGCTTTGATGTGCTCATTGGCTCCCCAAATGGTGTTAACAGGGAAGATGCGGACTTCTGCACCAATGTTCTGTTCTTGCTTGAGCTTGACAACTAAGTACTTGTAGTTTGAAATGTCAATGCCTTCTGGATATTTCCATCCGATTTGTCCATAGGCAGCCATTGTAAAGGCATGTGTACTTTCGTTGTAGGTGCAATTGTCCCAAATAGCAATTACATCATTTTGCTTAAACGAGAAGAATTCGCGAGCAGTCACGGTAACATTAAAAGTTGTCTGATACTGCTGTCCGTTCTTGGAATAGGTTGCCGTAATCCTTGTAGAGCCTGGGGTGAGTCCTTTGACATAGCCTTTTTCTGCACTGGCGATGGAGGGATTGTCAACGGTATAGGTTGCTTGGTCACGGATGTCCTGTGTATGACCATCTGCATAGTTTGCCTTCAGTGGAATCAGTGCGTTTGAACTTTCTTCTATCTCTATGTCACTAGTGGCAACAGAAATGTCTTGCAAGGTGTAGAAGGCACCCGTCTCTTCTTCATCATCAGCATGAGGCCAGTTTACTTTGTAATAGTCTGCATACCAGTCCATGCAGGCCTTACCGCATGCCTCTTCCAGCCCGTCAAAAGCGGGAGAGACCTGTCCTGTTTTGATTAA
>CACXSA010000027.1 GCA_902770195.1 uncultured Prevotellaceae bacterium | reverse complement strand
GTTACAAAATCAAGTCCGTTTCATTTCAAAAACCTGCCTAATAGACTGAATTTCAATTATTTCAAAGAGCGATTAGTTCACTTTAACGGGACAGTAGTGACATAAAATAATAATACACGATATAAAACAAATGAACAAATTCGGATTACTGTTAGGTTCCATGTTTCTGGCCTTTGCCTCTCCGATGTTCGCCCAAATGGACGCAAGCATCAAACTGAACGAGGTCATGACCGATAATGGTACCAGCCTACAGGACGAATACGGACAGCACAAAGCATGGCTGGAGATTGAGAACATCTCGCACTCCACCTACAACATCCGTGGAATGTATATTACCACGGATCGTTCCGTATTAAGTCCAAACATGAGTGTGCCTGAGCGCATCAAGCGAATGAGCATCATCCCCAATGGTGATGAGCGTACCAACTTGAGCGGTCATCAGCACCTGGTTCTCTTCCTTAACAGTCAGCCTCATTTGGGCTCACTTCATCTTACTGCCAGCGTTGATGCTACAAAACCTGTATGGATTGCACTTTACAATGGTAATGCTACCCAACTCATTGACTCTATCACCATACCGGTATTGGCACAGGACCAGTCATTTGCCCGTATAGCCAATAACGGAACAGCAAAGGATTGGGAAGTAAAGTCGGCCGACCGTGTAACTCCTGGAATCTCCAATGTTACTACCATCAGCGAGTCAAAGGTTGAGAAATTCAAACGTGAAGACCCGTATGGATTTGGTATGGCGCTAATGGCCATGGGTATAGTATTCTTCTGTCTGGCTCTCCTTTGGATTACATTCACCTTGTTTGGAATGCTGATGCGTCACATGGATACCGCCAAACTGGTGGCAAACAAGCAACCTATCAAGCCTATCACCAAAACAGTAGAAAAAACAATGGAGGTTGGCCATAAGACAGGTGTCATCCTGAAGGAAGGCTTCGACACCAAGGGTATTGACAAAGAGGTATATATGGCTGTTATTGGTTTGGCTTTACGACAATACGAAGATGACATACACGATGTGGAGAGTGGTGTTATCACCATCAAGCCTAAAGATACAGGATGGGATGACGAATATAGTCAGATGACTCATCTGCATGAGGCATTTATCCCCTCCAAGCATAATGCTCCCAACATTCCGACAACTCCAGAACTGCACTAAAAAGATATTATAGCAATGAAGACATATAAATATAAAGTACAAGGCGTGGACTACGAGGTAGAAATCGCCGAAGTTGAAGGCAAGATAGCCCATGTTAATGTAAACGGCATCCCCTTTGAGATTGAGATGCAAAAACCCATCAATGCTGCCAAGCACCCAGCTTTGGCCGCTACGAAGCGTACGGCTCCTGCTGCTCCCGTCACTCCTGCAGCACCTGTTCAATCCGCTCAGCCTGTCGCCAAACCACAGCCTGCGCAACCGGCAGCTGCTGCTGGAGCAGGAACTCCAGTTAAGGCACCCCTGCCGGGCACCATTAATGCCATTAACGTGAAGGTAGGTGATACCGTAGCAGTAGGTGATGTGGTCATCGTTCTGGAAGCTATGAAAATGCAGAACAACATTGAGGCTGAAAATGCCGGTACCGTAACATCTATTCTTGTTAATCCTGGTGACTCTGTCATGGAAGGTGCCGTCATGCTGACCATCGGCTGAACTGATAATTGAAAATTCTTTGACCTAAAGGTACAAAGCGTTTAAAAAACGATTAGAAAATTGACAATTATGTGGCAATTTATCATAGATAACTTTAATGAGTTCCTGACCTACACAGGCTTTGCCAACGTGACAGCAGGAAACCTCATCATGATAGCAGTAGGTGCCTTCTTCATCTGGCTAGCCATAAAGAAGGATTTCGAACCGCTACTGCTCGTCCCCATCGGACTTGGCATTATACTGGGTAACATACCTTTCCGGGCTGATGCCGGCCTGGAGATTGGTCTTTATGAAGACAATTCCGTGCTGAACATCTTCTACCAGGGCGTCCGACAGGGATGGTATCCCCCACTCATCTTCTTAGGCATTGGTGCCATGACAGACTTCTCGGCCCTGCTGGCTAATCCTAAGCTCATGCTTATTGGCGCAGCAGCACAGTTTGGTATCTTTGGCGCATACATGTTCGCTTTGGCTTTAGGCTTTGAGCCTAACCAGGCTGCGGGTATTGCTATCATCGGTGGCGCAGATGGTCCAACGGCCATTTTCCTGTCCAGCAAGCTATCGCCTAACCTGATGGGTGCCATCGCTGTATGTGCCTATAGTTACATGGCTCTAGTACCATTGATTCAGCCTCCTTTGATGCGACTGCTGACCACCAAAAAGGAGCGACTCATCAAGATGAAGCCAGCACGCGAAGTCAGTCAGACAGAACGTATTCTATTCCCTATCGTAGGACTTCTGCTCACCACATTTATTGTGCCGTCTGGACTTCCTTTGCTGGGAATGCTCTTCTTTGGAAACTTATTGAAGGAGAGTGGAAAGACTACTCGTCTGGCCAAGACTGCAGGTGCCGCACTTAACGATATTGTTGTCATGCTCTTAGGACTCACCGTAGGCTGTTCTACACAAGCTTCAGAGTTCCTTACAATGAACACTATCTATATTTTCGCTATTGGTGCTGGTGCTTTTATCATTGCCACTATGAGCGGTGTATGTTTCGTTAAGCTGATGAACGTATTCCTGCCAAAGGACAAGAAGTTGAATCCACTAATTGGTAACGCAGGTGTGAGTGCTGTTCCTATGGCAGCTCGCATTTCGAACAATCTCGGATTGGAATACGACCGTCATAATTTCCTGCTAATGCATGCTATGGGACCCAACGTGGCTGGTGTTATAGGTTCTGCTGTAGCAGCAGGTGCTCTACTAGGCTTCCTGTCGTAACATCACATTATGAAGAAAATCTGTGATTTCATAGCCCGCTGGATGGGGGTGATGGTACTCGTGATGGCCCTTGTAGCCATCTGGTATCCTGCTCCCCTGGGAGCTATTGACACTTGGTATATTAATCCCATGCTTGGACTTATTATGTTCGGCATGGGATTAACTCTTTCTGCAAAAGATTTCCGTATAGTATTCAGCCGTCCTAAGGATGTTCTGATGGGATGTCTTGCCCAGTTTACCATTATGCCTCTCATGGCATGGCTATTGTCACAACTATTTTCTCTCCCAAAAGATTTAACGGTAGGCATGATTCTTGTTGGTTGTTGTCCTGGTGGAACAGCCTCTAATGTCATCACCTTCTTGTCACGGGGCGATCTTGCCCTCAGTGTTGGCATGACTGCAACTTCTACTCTTTTAGCGCCAATCCTGACACCACTTCTAGTATGGTTGTTGGCTGGGACATTAGTGGATGTTGACACGATAGGTATGCTCCAAAGTATTTTTTATGTAGTCATTGCCCCTATTATTGCAGGACTGCTCTGTCAATGGTATCTACCCAAACTCACACATAGAACAGTTCCGTATCTTCCAGCATTCTCATCCCTGATGATTACCTTCGTGGTAGGTATCGTTGTCTCCCACACCGCCGACAAGCTATTGGCTGGCGGATTGCTCGTCATACTTGTTGTTATGCTCCACAATATCAGCGGACTGGCTTTTGGCTATGCTATTGGCCGATTACTTCACCTTTCGCGTGAGAAATGCATTGCTGTAAGTATTGAGGTAGGAATGCAAAATTCCGGACTTGCTTCCAGTCTGGCAGTCCTTCATTTCGGAGCGTTTCCGCTTGCCACTATTCCTGGTGCCATCTTCAGTGTATGGCATAATATAAGTGGGGCTCTGGTAGCCAGATGGTACACCAGATAGTCACAGCACATTATCTTATTAATCATTCATAGCATCACAATGAGGACAAATCCCTTTATGACGAAGGGGTTTGCCACAATGTCCACAATAGTATGGGAAATGAGTGACATGGAAATACATATGTAAAGAAAAATAAGTATAGGCAATAAGGAGTAGATAGCCTATATAATATAATGTTGTAATACTGAACACAACATAGTTAACGGCACAAACAGCAACGAGTCCTATGAGATAAAGGAATGCGTCGGCAGTAGGAAGACGTCGAACCGCCTCATCAAAAGCTGCTATACCTACTATTATCATAGTCCATACAGAGGCTATAAATATACCTAAATACCATGGGAGGGCAAAGGGATTGAGAGATGGATGATAGTAGAAATGACGCCATGACTCCGCACCAAACATTTGAATGCTGGCATAAAGAGTTGCAGAGAATGCAATCAATAAACACAGAAGTGTGGGGTAAGGAGAATCTATATCATGAAAATGTACAATATACGCATTACGACGAAGTAGTCGTCGCATAGCATATAGACTAGCAGCTACCACGCAGAGTCCCACGAAAAGCAGCAAATGGTTATTTGTGAAAAGATCGATAAACTGCGAGATGGGATCGTCGGGAGAGACACCTTCCAATAATTCGCTTTCGCGTATCCATCCTTGTGTAATTTGATCGCGTGCCACCTTTACCCATACTGAATCAATAGTATCAGTAGGAACTGTCTCAATATCAGCAACCACGATACGCTCACCCCGAACCACATAGAGCGTGTCAAAAGCCATATCGGGTAATGCATCTGCTAAAGGTAACTGAGAGGCATTCACGACAAAGTTGAAATTCTGCGAATAATGATGGGTAGTAGAGAAGGAAATAGAATCAATTTGCTGTTTGGTCAAATCCCACGCATCAGGTGTTTGCTGACCATGATTATAACAGGAGGTCAACAGAAGAGACATCCACAGAGCACAGACAACCTGACTCCAAAAACAATATTCCCTCTTATTCTGCATATACATTCATTTGACAGTGATGACAATCAAACTCTAAACGAAACCTGCGTCCATCACCTAAGCGTAAGCAAAGTGGCTCGGACCATTTAGGCGTGCGTCCACCATGTTTGACACAATAGCCAAGTGCATAGCGCAGACAATGGCGACACTGCATCAACAAGCTGTGGTGAGAAGGTTGTAGCTCAAAAGCTGGTTCAATATGTTTCAAACCTTGAGCAGCATAGAACGAACGTGCCTCACGATTGGAGATATTATAAAGATAGCCATAAGAATAAAGCGGAAGATTAGATGGACCAGTTTTAGCAGTTGGATTTGAACTAACAGGCTTAGTATTTAAATCAAGGACTGCATCCACCCATTGACGACGAAGGTCAGACAATAAGCTACTAGGGATAAAATAATGAAAATTGTCAGGCAATTCTACCCCACTACACTGGAATGGAGTCCCCCCCAAGCGGGACAGTTGCCTCTCAATATTCTCCCGTTGTGGTTTCTCTGCCACCTGATGCTCACAAACTATGCTTACCTTACAACCCTCTGCACTTAATGAAAAGCCGTCAGGAGTTGTAGCCAGCGAAAAACTTACAGGTATTTTACGTTGCCCACTAGGACGGGAAAGCAAACGTTCAAACTCTTGGTCGTTATTACGATAAAGCGCAGTCCCAGCACACAACGAACGTGGCATTTGTTGGGGAAAGAGTCTGTTTCCCTGTGCCCTATTCACGCGGAAACCTTGCAACTCGCGATTTGAATCTATAAAACAGAGACCATCGCCATTCGCAAAAGAAGCTGTACCTGCAACATTAAATGAATCACGGCGTATTTCCTTCACCGTTCCTACATACTCCCCCATAGCCTTAGGTGTATCAGGTGAGAAAATGTCTGGTTGACGCCCCTGTAAGAAATAATTTGTAAAGCCGCGATTAAATGTCTTACGCAAGTTGGGTGTAAAGGTGTATGTACAATGCCCCTTAGACGAACGTTGATAAACACCTGGATTTTTCGCTATGATATTATCAAGTTGCTGGTTATAAGCAGCTACCACATTTTTGACGTAGCTCACATCCTTTAAACGCCCCTCTATCTTGAATGAAGTCGCACCGGCATGAATCAACTCATCAAGATGATTCAACTGGTTCAAATCCTTCAAGGACAGCAGATGCCGCTGATGTTCTATCTCTACCCCATTTGCATCCAGTAAATCGAACTTCATACGACAGAACTGGGCACAGGCTCCACGATTAGCTGAACGTGAGAAACAATGCTGAGATGCATAGCATAGCCCACTATAACTGACACACAAAGCACCATGAACGAACACTTCCAATTCCACATCAGGTACCTCACGATGTATTTCTGCAATCTCTTGTACAGATAATTCACGAGCTAAGACAACTCTACGGAAACCCAGTGAACGTAACCAACGTACCTTTTCAGGGCTACGATTATCTGTCTGGGTTGAAGCATGGAATGAGATAGATGATAATAGCTGAGTATTAGATGAAGCTAGAGAGAAAAGTCCCATGTCTTGAATCAGGATAGCATCAACCCCAACATCTGCTAGTTCATGAACCAGCGACATGGTGTCGTCTAATTCTGAATCATATATGATGGTATTGACTGTTACGTAAACGCTAGCAGCATACAAATGAGCATAATGGCAGAGCTGGCGAATATCATCAATACTGTTACCTGCTGCAGCACGAGCCCCAAAACGGGGAGCTCCTATATAGACCGCATCGGCACCATGGTCGATAGCAGCTATACCGCATTCTAGGTTCTTGGCAGGTGCCAGCAACTCAAGATTTGTCATTATTCAATCTTATTGATATCATAAGGCGTCTCCTGATAGACGTAATAGTTTATCCAGTTGTTATACAGCAGATTAGCATGAGCACGCCAAGTAACCATGGGATGTTGCTTTGGGTCATCATGGAAGTAATAATGACAGGGCAAATCAACATCATCACGCACGTCACGGTCGCGGCGGTATTCACGATCAAGCGTATCTGGAGCATACTCCAAGTGACCTGTAATAAAGAATTCACGACCATTTCGTGCCATCACCATACTTACACCACACTCTGGGCTCTCTGCAATCAGCGTCAATTGCGGATTTTTGAGGATGTCTTCACGACGTATTTCCGTATGACGACTATGAGGCATTTGGAATACATCGTCGAAACCTCGGAAAATGGGCAACTGAGGGGTTAAAGTATGCTGAGGGAAGATGCCAAACATTTTCTTCTGCAAGGGATACTTGGGGATGCCATAGTGATAGTATAATCCTGCCTGTGCTGCCCAACAAATATATAAGGTACTGGTAACATGCGTACGAGCCCAAGCAAAAATCTCTGTCATTTCATCCCAATAGGTAACATCTTCATACTCCAACTGCTCCACAGGGGCACCTGTAATTATCATACCATCAAACTTCTCATTATGCATCTCCGCAAAATCGCGATAGAACATCATCATATGCTCAATGGGCGTGTTCTTAGGGGTATGACTTTTGAGCTTCATAAAACTTATTTCCAACTGAAGAGGCGTATTTGAGAGCAGACGAATCAGGTCTGTCTCTGTAGTAATCTTCAATGGCATAAGGTTGAGAATAACTATTTTCAGAGGACGGATATCCTGCATGTGAGCACGAGAATCATCCATCACAAAGATATTCTCATGTTTCAGCAATTCAATAGCCGGTAACTTATCTGGTAATCTTAAAGGCATTTTTCTGTGTGTTTACTTTTCAATATGGAATAAGCAGGTGGAAACATTGTCAAAGCCTCCTGCTTCTATGGCTGCTTCACATAGTTGATTTGCCGACTTATTAGCAACCATCAATTCCTGAATCTCAGAATCAGAAATCATATCATTCAGACCATCTGAGCAAAGTAGATAGGTATCACCAGGAAAGACATCGTTTGTAAACTCATAGAAATCAATATAAGAGTTTTGAATACCTGCTCCAATACAGTTGGTAATTACATTAGAATGGCGATGAGTTTCGTCATTCCTAGTAAGCGAGTGGTCTGTCGTTAATTGGGTAAGTTGCCCATCACGCAAACGATAGAGACGACTATCACCACAATTGAGCCAATAATAGCGCTCTCCATAATAAAGCACACCAACCAATGTGGTACCCATTTCAAGCTTGGATGGATCCATCAGTCCATGGGAATTAATCATCTTATTAACGGATTTAAGCCACTCAACCATCATTTCATTCATATCGCCTGGAGTCAATCCACGAGGTAAATCATGGATAAAAAACTTTAGATTGGAAAGGGTTTCCTCACTGGCTACCTCACCAGCATTATGACCTCCCATTCCATCAGCTAGAGCAATGATAAACCGATCGGTATTCTCCGTCATAAATTCTGTCTTGTATGCGTCACTACGCAACAACTTGTCATAAGCCAGCACCATGTCTTCATTATTGCTCCTGACACAACCTATTCGGCTGGCTGCTGTTAAAACTATTCTACTCATTGATTCAATTAATACTTACTTGTAAATTTATATTAGCAAGAGTAACGATGTCACCACTCTTTAAAGACATTGGAACGTCAGGTTGCACCTCACGCTGGTTCAGCTTTGTTCCATTGGACGAATGCTTATCAATAACACACCATCCTGTATCCGGCTTATATATGAGTTGGGCATGCACTCCTGATATATACATGTTATTCTCAAACAACTGCATATAGGGTCCTTGACGACGTCCTATGATAGCTCCATTAACACCAACCAAACGGATATCGAGTGTAGGATTATAGAGTGTAAGGGTTGGAATGCCTATTTGGACAGGCATCTGAGAGCCTTCAGGAGGACGATGTGACGTCTCTGCATAGAGATCCCTGTGACTCGTAGCATAACCTGCATACGACATTGAAACAGATTGCTGACGCTGACTGCGCTGTCTTTCAAGCTCATCATAATTAACCATCAAGCCACCACAATGAGTACAGCGACGCCCCATACCCACACGTCCGCAATTACTGCAGTAAAAGAGTTCTTGACCACATTGATCACAAAAGCGTGAGTCGTCCTCTATTTCTTCTTTACAACTTGGACATATAATCATAGTTATTCCTTAATATCTTCTGGCATAATCAGTTGATAAGTCTCTTGTGTTATCTCCGACGGGGACATCATACTTACACGCATAGAAAGCTGCTGAATAGTTGTATCGAGCAGATTGCGCATCTCACGGGCATTGCCAAAGTTCTTATCTTTGTTATAAACCATACGAGCAATAACATTCATAAGCTTGTACTCTGCCTCGGGCGACAGTTTGTAATTGTCCTTGGAAGCCATCTTTATGAAAATCTCTCCCAATTCGTCGGCTGTATAGTCATCAATATGCATCTTGTGAGAGAAACGACTGGCCAATCCCGGATTGACAGCAAGGAAATTTTCCATCTCATCACGATAACCTGCTGCAATGACAACAAACTTTCCACGGTCGTCCTCCATACGCTTCATCAGCGTATCAATAGCCTCCCTACCGTATGGATCATTCTCTGCAGACAATGTATATGCCTCGTCTATAAACAGGATACCGCCCATCGCCTTATCACACATATTATTAACTATCTTGGGAGTTTCACCCATATATTTACCTACAAGAGTAGCACGACTGGCTTCTATAACTCGACTAGTTGGAAGAATCTCCATAGACTGGAGGACCTCACCCATTTTACGAGCAATAGAGGTTTTACCTGTACCAGGATTACCAGTAAGAATAAAATTCATGGCCATCTGCTGAACTTTACCGGCACCCAGTGCTGCACGTTGTTTCATAAACATACTCTGAACAGCCAAACGACGAATCATATTCTTGACAGAAAGCATGCCAATAAAGTCATCGAGTTCGTTGAGTACCTCATCAAGGGGACGAATCTGTTCGCTCTGTCCAACAGCCAGATCGGCTACTGTGATGCGATACATGTCTTCACTGTTGAAGTCTGGATTATTCATCTCAGCTATCAGTCGCTGACTCTGTTTTTCAACCGCCTGGTCAAAAATACGACGCGCCTCTCGAGCATTACCAAAATTCTTGTCACGACGCAAATACAGCTGTTCAAACTGGCGATGAATAGCATTGCGTGTTTCCTCATCAACCGTAAACTTTTTACTATGGGCAAGGTTGATGAAGATTTGCGTCAACTCATCAGGAGTGTAGTCCTCGAAATGGATGGTCTGCGTAAAACGACTCTTCAATCCAGGGTTCGTATCAATGAAGTCATGCATATTGTCAGTATATCCGGCAACGATGCAGATAAACTTTCCACGATCATCTTCCAAGCGCTTCAACAAGGTATCAATAGCCTCAGAGCCAAAGCTATCTTGATCGTTGGACTTGAGAGTGTAAGCCTCATCGATGAAGAGGACACCACCCATTGCCGAATCTATGAGCTGATTAGTCTTTATGGCTGTTTGACCTGAATAACCTGCAACGAGCTTAGAACGGTCTGCTTCTATTAATTGACCACGAGAAAGGATGCCAAGACTACGGAAAACATCTGCCATAATACGAGCCACCGTTGTTTTACCTGTACCTGGATTACCTGTAAACACGTAATGCTTACCTTGGAACGTATTGCTCTCACCACGACGAATCTGCAAGTTGAGGAAGGCTGTCAGATTAGAGATTTCCTTCTTTACGGATGCCAATCCGACCATACCATCAAGTTTTGCCAAGCAATCTGTATAATTAACGACTTGTGGAGCCTCATAGGGTATATCGTCAACGGTGATAGTCATCAACTGTTCGTTAGAAAGCGTAGAGATATCTACGTTCTGCAAACGCTCTGCCTGCTTAGCAACTATCTTATCAAACAGCTGACGGATAGTACGTCCGTTGGCAAAGTCTTTTTCGCGAGCATTATAGATTTCTGTAATCATCTTGAGAGCTAACTCTTTAGCATCGGAAGCAAAATGATACTTCTTCTCCTGAGCAAAGACTTCCATAATCTGATAAAGCTGGTCAGGTGTGTAGTCATCAATGTTAAGGAAATAACTGAAACGACTCCGGAAACCAACATTAATGCGGAAGAGGTTCTCCATCTCTGTACGATAACCAGCAGCAATTACTACAAACTTGCCACGATCATCTTCCATGCGCTTCATCAACTGCTCCAAAGCTTGAGCACCCTGACTGTCACGTTCTCCACTTTGACTCAGAGGAGCAAGTGTATAAGCCTCATCAACAAAGAGAATACCTCCCATTGCCTTATCACAAAGACTATCTACCACTTTGGGAGTTTCACCCTGATAGGGACTAACCATCTTAGAGCGATCCACCTCTACAACATGTCCGCTGTCGAGGTATCCAATAGACTCCAATATCTCACCTAGTTTACGCGCTATCGTAGTCTTTCCCGTGCCAGGATTACCCGTCAGGACAATATGGATACCCATCTTCTCCTGTTCACCTAAGCCTCGTTGAGCTCGTTCTATATTGTTGTGAACAGTAAGAGCAATCTCACGAACAGCATGTTTCACCTCATCCATACCAATGTAATGATCGAGATCGCCAAGGATATCCTCCAGCGAACGCTCCTCAGGAACATAGCCACGGATGTCTCTCTCTTCAACCATTGAAGCAGCAGAGCCACGACTAATAAATGAAGTAAAGATATCTTCTGCCGTCTTGACAGCCACATGGGCATATCCAAAGGTTTCATCCTTTGTCTTTAGCTGATACTGGAATAAGCGCAACAAACGATGTTCCGCCTCAGGAGTATAAGCAGTAATACCATATTTGGTACGCAACTCCAGCTTGCATATTTCACATAGTTCCTGAAAATTAGGAACTGGCAGCCGGAAAGTGTATTTGAAACGGTTTTGCGCAGCAGGATTAGCGGATAAGAAATCGTCTAAGCCCTTAGGAAGACCAGCCATAATGACAATAGGATTCTCGTCCCACTTGTCCATCTCAACAAAAAGTTTGTCAAGTGGATTGACCTGATTGGAATAGCTGTCTGGCAACAATTTCTGAACGTTATCAAAGAAGAGAATACCTCCCCTAGCCTTTTGCACGTTCTCATCCCATTTTTCGACAAAGCGTTGATAGTCAACGGCATCAACTATGGTCAGTTGGGGCTTCTCTATAATCTTATACTGGTAAAAATAGTCGCGGATGATTTCAGCCAAAGCAGTTTTTCCCGTACCTGTCTCTCCAATAATAATGGTATTCACACTTAGACGGACATTGATTACATCCTTGCGAGTGTGCAAATAAGTATAGGTATCGACAACATTCTTCAGTTGTTTCTTTACCTCATCAAGCCCGACCATACGGTCAAGTACATTTTGAGATACCAATGGATGACCACAGAACTTACAGAACTTGGCTATAGATCGGTTTTCTTTTTGACAATGCTCACAAACCATATTCTTATTCTACATCTTTCTGTAATTGCTTAATAACCCCTGATGGATTTACCTTTACGTTACCTACATCGGGGTGACGATTCAACAGTTTCGGACTGACGATAATCATTTCTAACACAAGTAAGGCAAAAAGTGTGCTCCATAAGATATAGTGAAGCACAGACTCACCACTAATGGAACGAATTTGGTTCGTCACATCGTCAAGCATATTGAACTTTGACCCCTTAAACTTGAACGACTTCTGCTTAAAAGTATAATAAAGGGGTTCCAAGAGTTCTGACTTTATATCGTCTTCCATCACTTCGTTTACCAATTGATTGTCACCACGGGAATCACTACGGAAATCGGTAAGGTGGCAAATCAGCATATAGATTAAGGTAATGACAATAATCACAGGAACCAACATGGTGGGATATGAAGTGTTGACAAACTTCAATATCAAGACGGTGATATAAGAGGAGAAGTAACCTAACAGTCCCCACAAGCAGGAGAGGACAAAACCATATCCACGGAAGAAAGCCCTCATGCCTACAATGACAGCAGTCATACCACCAAGAGGCAGGGAAATGGTAAGCAAAGTGTGACCGAAAACATACTCGCGATTATTGATACCCAGCACGGCAACCATGCCAATCCATATAGCACAAAGTACGTAGTATATTAGCCGCCACATGTTCTCCTTTGCTCGGGCGCGATGATAATTAGTACGCACTTCTTTATATTTTCGGGCTGTTTCATCTTTAGCTGTTACATATCGCTTATAATACCTTTGGTTATGGTCTATCTCGCCAATATCAAGAAGCCATTTCTCCAAGGTACGCTCATAGCTGTATGTTTCGGCGAATTCCTCATTGGGATTCTCATGGAAGAATACCGACATCCACTGGCTTAATGCACCTCGTTTGATTTCAGGTATCAAGGCTGGTCGGTGTGCCAATTTATCAAAATTACGTCCGTCTCTCAGTTCCAAGCCATTCTGAAGGATATAGGTTGGATGTGCACCCAATATGCAACAGAATCGATAAGCTGCCGTGCGGAGGTCGTAGGCACTTAGACGTTCACGATTATCCTCACTTCGTAAATCAAAGCATGCACGACATTGGCTAAGTGGTTCAAACCATCCACGTAATTGGGCAAAATACGAGAAACGACCTTCTGGACTGGAATAATCACTGATTACCTCAGCAAACTCATCGTCACTAAGATGCTGCCATTGTCTCATTTGTTCACATAGAATTTCACCTACCTTCAAGGGGGTGTCAGCTTCACGGAGATCATAGGCAGCGTCACGGTCAATATTATATAGCACCTTATATCCTAACGAGCGAGAAGGCTGCTGACCTTGAGTCATGATACGAAGTGCCTCACAAGCCATCTTGTCTTCATGACTATACATCCAAGAAAGCAACCGGCCATCGCTCAAGCTGGTCCACTCATCATCAGTACAATCCTCATAGCCGAAAGAATGAACTATTTCCGTTAAACTATTTGAGGGATATTTGGGTAAGAAAGGTATCTCGCTATCAATTTCGTATATAGTCTTCAAGATAGCTATACGCATCTCAGAAGGGCTTTCTGAATTAAAATAGCCACGCAGACGGTTGATATCTACTTTTGAATGAGACTCAATATACAAGAAGAAGTTGTCGTTGGGATTTCTTAACGCCAATATATATTCTTCCTGATAGCTTAACACGGAAATAGCCACACTATGAATGTCATCACAACGATTGCCATGAACATCCTTGTAGGGATAAGTGGGCTCCATCACGTAAACGGCAGCCATCAGCCCCGCCCTTTGGTCAACAGGATAGCGATTAGTCACAATATCCTTGACGGCAGAACTCAGCTTGACATTTCCACTTTGCTCCAGCCAGCTGGCAATTCGTCCACTATACAAATAGTTAATAGCCAATCGCTCGTTATCAAGTAGCAAAGGAATAAGTTCATGAACATTGTCTGCAACAAGATTCTGCTCGGGATCAACAACAAAGCTACGATATTTCAACAAAGGAGAAGACACGTCAACCTTTACATCCTCGCCCAAGAACCATCGTTCCACCTCATCATAACCCCATCGGCTCTGAGGATTGACAGCTGTCAGACCCTGGACTATCATCTTCACGCGGTCAGGCAACTCGTTCATTCTAGGCAGACGTCCTTCATTTTTCTTGCGCATCATGACACGCTCATTCTGGCTCAACGGGTTTTCGCCCAGCCAGAGCGACATCAATGTGATACCCAAAGAATAAAAGTCAACGGAAGGAGTAATTTCCACCTCTCCATCAATGACGTCAGTGTACATCTCGGGAGCCGCAAATACAGGTGTACGAGCCTGGGTAGTCCTATGCAAACGTTCCTCGCCTTCCATAATACTGGAGATACCAAAATCGCCCAATACAACTTCCTTATGGTCCTTATCGCGAAAGAAAAAGTTACTAGGTTTGATATCCTTGTGGATAATATTGTTGTTATGGCAGTATGCTAACGCTGCTGCTGCCTGAAGAGCAATACGACGGAACTGGACAAAATTACCATCAAGGTCATATTCTGCTAGCGTACCTCCACGAAGATATTCCATCAATTCATAATCGCGGTTCTTGCCGTCAACATAGGTCTTACCATAGTCAACAACCCGAACCAACATCTCCATGTTGAAGTTTTGGATAATGCGCATCAACTCCTTCTTGATAGTGAAATTGGGATAGTAAATCTTCAACACCATCTCCCCCTCTTCACCATGAACCAGATAGACCTGGGCTTCTCCGGAATTGTCGCTAAGGCACTTAATGCCCCGATATATACGACCTTTCAGAATGAAATCGCCATCACCAGCCTGCGAAGTATCCGCAATACTACCTGGCCTTACTGTAGTGTCCGTGTTGAGCTTTGAGACTACTGGTGCAGCATCCACTCGAATGGTGGCACCCATATCTGGTTTTCTTATGGTCTCGTCCATAGAACTTATTTGTCGTCTTTAATTTCCTCTCTACTATTTTTTCCTAACACTACCCACTTGCCACCAAGATGAGGTTTAGCACATCCGCAAGGACTGCTATGCATAGCATGTTTGTAATTGCATACCCAAGCCAAGCGAACACCCTGAGGTTTGCAAGCCATCGCATAATTTCGGGCTTTTACCGGTGATGCAGACGGGACAACAGCCAACTTGTCGAGAATAGCTGAAAGCATCTTTATTTTGACCATCTTTTGTCCCTCAAGCTCTTCACGGGTCATGCGTTTCGACTCTACCTTGGAAATAACAGGGAATTCTACTCCGTCATCTTTGGCCAAGAGGGTCAACACACGTTCACGGAGTTTGGCATTCATCTGTTCACGGACAACATCACGCTCGGAATTATAGGGAAGTGCATTTTCCAGATTAGTGTAGTCACGAACTATTTCAAGCAATTCCTGATAATCAGGATTCTTTTGAAGCTGCTTGACCAAGGAACGAGCTTCTTCTGTCAAGGCAGAACCGCATTTTTTGCAAAATGCAAATTCGTTCAGGGTATGACAGGTCGGGCAGACAATACCACCTCGGGGACTACCACAATCTGGGCAATAAGGCTCGATACCCGAAAGATGAGCGCCACAAAATGAGCAAACATCTTTCTTGATATAGTGATGACACGACTCACAGAAGTCTGCATCCGGATCAATCTCCGCTCCACAATGTGGACAAATCATCTTATTGATAGGCTGACCACACCGTGCACAGAACATGGCTTCCAATTCGTTGATCGCACCGCAATAAGGACATGGGCGACCAGCAGCCTGAGCATGCTGCTGAGCCATTTTCATCTGAATCGACCCCTGTTCCGGACGCATTGGCTGCTCAAAACCCCGCTGAGGGGCTACACTTCCTTGTGTATTTTCGTTATTTGAGTTGTTATCAAACATAAATAGTAGTATAATTGTTGCAAAGATAACTATTTTTTCATTAATACACAAAAAACCGCCGTAAATTTTATATTTACGACGGCATTTTTCTTAGTTTTTGCAACAATTATTACCAAAGAGGCAGGCGCTCGGACTTAGGAACAAACATCTTATCGCCTTCTTTCACATTAAATGCATCATACCACATGTCGATATGTGGCAGGGCTCCATTGACGCGATAACGACCTAAAGAGTGAGGGTCGCTCTTGGTACGGTTGCGGATTTCAGCTTCCGTAATATTGCCAGCCCATACCCCAGCATAAGCCAGGAAGAAACGCTGGTCAGCTGTCAGACCATCAATCACAGGAAGAGGATTGCGCTTGGTAGCGTTTTTGTATGCATACCAAGCCACTTGCAGACCACCGTGATCAGCCAGGTTCTCACCCAACGTCAGACGACCATTAGCATTGAGATCGGGCAACACCTTAATCTTGGAGAAGAAGTCTGCATACTTATCCGTCCTTAATGTAAAGTTCTTTCCATCTTCCGAAGTCCACCAGTCATGCATGTTACCATCTTTGTCAAAGCGACGTCCCTGGTCATCAAAGCCATGCGTCATCTCATGTCCGATAACAACACCAATAGCACCATAGTTAAAGGCATCATCAGCAGCTGCATCAAAGAATGGAACTTGCAGAATACCAGCGGGGAAGCATATCTCGTTCGTGGTTGGATTATAGTAGGCGTTCACCGTCTGTGGAGTCATGTGCCAGTCGTCACGGTCAACAGGTTTTCCTGCTGTATGTTCAATGCGCCATGCAGTCCAGAAGCGAGCACACTCCTTCATATTCTCATAGTACGATTTTTTCGCATCAATTTTCAGACCGCTAATGTCCGTCCACTTATCAGGATAACCTATCTTCACATAGAAAGTGTTCAACTTCAGCAAGGCATTCACTTTCGTAGAATCGTCCATCCAATCCTGAGCAGCAATACGCTCTCCAAGAGCAATACGCAGATTCTCTACAAGCGTCTTCATACGCTCCTTGGAAGAGGCTGGGAAATACTTCTTCACATAGATTCGGCCTAGGGCCTCACCCATAACACCTTGTACCTGATTGGTAGCACGACGCCACAGAGGATGGTCTTGCTGACGACCCGAGAACACCTTACCATAGAACTCAAAGTTCTCTGCACGAACAGCATCGTTCAGATAACCGGAAGCAGAGCCTATAAGTCCCCACTCCATCACGTCACGATATTCTGCAGCTGTCATCTCTGCAAACAGTTTGTCTGCTGCTGCCATGAATTCAGGCTGTCCTACCACCATCTCTTGGATATACTCTGTCTTAATACCCTTGGCATTCATCTGCTTCTCAAGCATAAAATGAGGATAGTTGGCATTAAACTCCTTCAATGTCATCTTATGATAGTTGGCTATAGGGTCGCGAAGTTCAGTACGAGACTTTGAAACCTTTGCAAGTGCTGTCTCTATCTTGAGAATGTTCTTCATCTTCTTCTCTGCGGCACCTTTCTTGAAACCAAAGAGTTGGAACATATTAACAATATGTTTCTTATAGGCATCACGGATTTTCTTGGTAGCCTCATCATTCTCCAGATAATAGTCTTTCTGTCCGAGTGTAAGACCACTCTGATAGATGTTCAGAATATTTTCCGATGCGTTCTTGTCATCAGCTCCGATATATGCAGAGAAAAACTCTGATTCGCCATAAGGCATCATAGCGAGCTGCACGTTGAACAGCTGTTCTTTGTTTTTCGCATTCTCCAGGGTCTTCAGTTCACCCATCAAAGGAGTAACCCCTTCTTTCTCTCGGCGGGCAGAGTCCATAGCCAACTTGTAAAGGTCGCTCAACTTCTGCTCTACACTTCCTTGCGCATAGTTGTTCTCCAACAGTTCTTTTAGAATACCATTAATACGCTTGTTGTTGTCTTCGGCCAAGCGGTCGAAACTGCCATAACGAGAATAGGCAGGGGGCAGCGGATTGGCTTTCATCCATCCACCACAGGCATACTCATAGAAGTCGTCTGCAGGTCGTACACTCGTATTGAGGTCTTTCAGGTCGATACCTGAGCGTAGCTGTGCTGATGACGTAAGAGTCATTGTAGCTAATGCCATAACAGTTAATAATTTTTTCATAAGTTTTTATTTTAATTGGATAAAATGTCTAGTTCTTCTGAGAGTTTCTCCCATCGTTCCACTTCTTCGTCAAGGGCTTTCTTCGTTGAAGTGTATTCTGTCACGAATTCCATATTCGATGCATTCTCCGGCTTCATCAGCAAGTCATCAAGCTCTTTCAGGCGGCGTTCCATATCGCTGATTTTTCGCTCAGACTGTTCTACAGCTTTCTCTGCCTTTCGTAATTGTTTTTGCCGTTCCTTATGTTCTGCATAACTTGTATTCTTTGTAGAAGAGGGCTTGTCTTCTTTTAGTCCGTCGGCTACGGACTTTTGGTCCGAAGGGAGCGGACTGGCAGTCTGTCCCGTTCGGACTGTTATTTCCAGTTCATTCAATTCCCTAATCTCCTTAGCCTGAAGGAAATCATAAATACCGCCAAGATGTTCTTTTACCTTTCCACCTCCAAACTCATAAACCTTCGTTACCAGTCCATCCAAGAATTCACGGTCGTGGCTGACCACAATCGCTGTTCCGTCAAAGGCTCGTATCGCCTCTTTCAGTACATCCTTCGAAGCCATATCAAGGTGGTTGGTAGGCTCGTCAAGTATCAGCAGATTAACAGGTTCCAGCAACAGGCGAATCATAGCCAGACGACTACGCTCACCTCCACTGAGCACTTTTACTTTCTTATCAGATTCCTCACCTCCAAACATAAAGGCGCCAAGGATATCGTTGATTTTCAGACGAATATCCCCCTTCGCCACATTGTCTATAGTTTGGAACACCGTCAGACTCTCGTCCAACAGCTGTGCCTGGTTTTGGGCAAAATATCCTATTTGAATATTATGACCTACCTTCAATTTTCCCTCAAAAGGTATCTCGCCCATAATACACTTCACCAAAGTAGATTTACCTTCACCATTTTTACCTACAAAAGCTACCTTCTCACCTCGTTTGATGGTCAGGTTGACAGCTGAGAAAACGGTATGTGAGCCATAGCTTTTGGCAACATCTTCGCAAATAATGGGATAATCGCCAGAACGCAGGCAAGGCGGGAACTTTAGGTGCATGGAAGAATTATCTACCTCATCAATCTCGATGGGAACAATCTTCTCCAACTGCTTGATTTTCTGTTGCACCTGTACAGCCTTCGTAGCCTGATAACGGAAACGCTCTATAAACTGGCGCATTTCGATAATCTCCTTCTGCTGGTTCTCGTAGGCTCTCAACTGCTGTTCACGACGCTCTTTTCGAAGAGTGACATATTCGTCATACTTCACCTTATAATCAATAATACGTCCACAAGAAATCTCCAGTGTACGATTGGAAACATTATTGATAAAAGCACGGTCGTGACTTACCAGAACCACCGCCTTGGCACTCTGGGCAAGGAATTGCTCCAGCCATTGTATGGATTCTATGTCAAGATGGTTGGTGGGCTCATCGAGCAAGAGCACGTCAGGCTTCTGCAATAGAATCTTTGCCAATTCTATACGCATGCGCCAACCTCCGCTGAACTCACTGGTAGGACGTTCAAAGTCTGTACGCAGAAAGCCCAGACCTGTTAGGGTGCGTTCTATTTCTGCTTCATAGTTCTCAGCCCCCATCATCATATAGCGCTCATGTTCCTGAGTGAATTTCTCCACTAAGGCCATATAGTCAGCACTCTCATAATCGGTACGCTCCGCTAACTGCTGATTCATGTGGTCAATACGTTCCTTCATCTTCGTGATGTCGGCAAAGGCTTTCTGAGCTTCCTCACGAACGGTCGTATCGTCCTGTAGAATCATGACCTGTGGCAAATAGCCTATCGTGGTATCGTTAGGAATACTCACCACACCACTCGTTGGCTGTTGGATTCCACATAGTATCTTCAACAGCGTTGACTTGCCTGCTCCGTTTTTTCCCACAAGAGCTATCCGGTCGCGATCATTGACCACGAAACTGGCATCTGTAAAGAGGGGTTTTATGCCAAATTCAACATGTAGGGATTCTACCGAAATCATTGCATACTACTTGAAAACGACCTTACTCCGACAACACTCTGTCCCATCTGTACGAACAATCCGAATACTATATTCTGTATCGCCTGTCTGTTCCAGATAGAAAGAAAGTTGGTCACCAGCATGAGCCTCGGCAACATAGGCTATCTCAAAACGCTTAATCTGATGCGAACGATACCATTCCATATCCCATAGGTCAAGCACATGTTCTATGTATTTCACACTATTGATATGTCCATTGATATCTACATCATTATAATAGGTATCAATAGTACGAACCAGTTGGGCATCACTACCCATCTTCACTCGCCCACCCTTGTCAATGGGACATTCCTTATCATTGACTATCCAATTTTCGATAGCCCCATTGTCTATGGCATAGATATCTGTGGGCTGACGGGTTTCCGTATCTATCATCGCCCAGATGCTACGACCATAGCCATAGGTGTGACCGTCCTCTCCGATGACAGCAAAGTTACGGGAGGTGAAATAGCGCATAGCACTCTCCACCCACGTTTCCACATTGAACTTTGTATATTGCATGGGCATCTCGTCCATCTCAATAGCCAGACGGGAAAGAACCCACGAACGCTTGATAGTCATGAGGTATTTCATGCCAAAGCCACGTGCCGAAGAGTGAAAATCGGCAGCATTCAGCATGTGATTACCCAAATGGCCCATAAAGAGACGTCCACTGAAATCACAGTGGAACGGCTCAGACATAAAGGGATAGCAACCTACTTTATCCATGTTGTTCCTCCCTCTGTTCCAAGAATTTGCTGACTTCTTCCTGTTTACCACGAGTAACGGCAATTCGTCCACTTCGGGTATATTGGAATACGCAATTGAACTCTGCCAATTCGCGATACAAGGCTATGATTTTTTCGGTCACCCCATGTTTCATCACAATAGTATAAGTAGGGTTCACCTCCGTGATACTAGCATCGTAACGACGAATAGTACGTGAAATTTCCGGATTCTCCAGTACTTTATTGGTGTTCAGTTTGTAAAGTCCTGTCTCACGGATAAAAAGCTGTTCATCGGTGAAGTAGTTAGCCTTAACAACATCGATTTTCTTTTCTATCTGCTTGGTAATCTTCACTATCTGATCCTCATCGCTCCATGCGGTGATGGTGTACTTATGAACTCCCTCAATGCTGGAGGCCGACACGTTCAGACTTTCAATATTTACCTGACGGCGGGTGAACACAGCAGTAATCTGATTCAGAATACCAGCCACATTCTCCGAGTAAACCAGCAACGTATATAATTTCTTATTATCTTCCATATTCTATAGCGGTAGCCAATTTTTCACTTTTCACTTTCACCTTTCCCCTTAAATCTCCAGCATCATATCGCTGACATTCATGCCAGGAGGAGTCATTGGCAGCACATCGTCATCTTCCTTGATAGCACACTCCAAGATGTACGGACCATCAGTCTTCAGCATCTTCTCAACAGCAGCGGCAAGGGTATTACGGTCTGTAACAGCCTCATAGCCAATACCATAGGCCTTGGCAATCAGCTCGTAGCAGGGATTCATCATCTTGGTAAACGACTTACGACGCATCCAGAACATATCCTGCCACTGGCGCACATTGCCCAGATAATTGTTGTTCAAAAGAATCATCTTTACTGGTGACTGTTGTTCCATGATAGTACCAAGTTCCTCAATACACATCTGGAAACCACCATCACCCATGAAGCAACAAACAGTACGGTCGGTGCCAAAGGTAGCTCCAATGGCTGCAGGCATACCATAGCCCATCGTACCCAGACCACCACTGGTACAAATGCTGCGCTTCTGCTCATATTTGAAATAGCGAGTAGCAAACAACTGGTTCTGTCCCACGTCAGTTACAAGCACGGTTCCTTTAGGAGCCTGCTCAGCAACGGCATTCACCACCTCACCCATCAGCAGCGGACCTTCTTTCGGATGAATAGCTGGTTCTATCACCTTCTCATGCTCCTTCTGATCCAGTTCCTTGAACGAATCGCGCCACTCCTGATGGTTAGCCTTATTGAGCAAAGCGGTAAGGGCTGGCAACGACTGCTTACAGTCAGCCACCACAGCCACATCAGTCTTCACATTCTTGTCAATCTCACTCTTGTCAATATCCAAATGAATAATCTTGGCTTGTTTGGCATAGGTTTTCGTATTACCTGTCACACGGTCTGAGAAACGCATACCGATAGCTATCAGCACGTCACATTCCTGTTCCTTCAGGTTAACGGCATAGTTTCCATGCATACCCAACATTCCGACATTAAGAGGGTGATTGGAGGGCAATGCGCTCAGTCCCAGCATGGTACGACCGGCAGGGATATCTGCTTTCTCCAAGAAAGCTTTCAGCTCCTCTTGGGCATTTCCCAGTTCTACACCCTGTCCGACCAATGCCAGAGGGCGCTTTGCCTGATTAATCAGTTCTGCTGCTTGCTTTACCAATTCTTCGTTCAGCTTGGGATATGCCACATAAGAGCGGATAAAATCCACCTTCTTGGGCTCCCAGGCTATTTCCTCCACCTGAGCATTACGGGGGAAGTCCAGTACTACAGGACCAGGACGACCGCTACGGGCAATATAGAAGGCACGGCTGACAGCCCATGCGATATCCTCTGCATGGCGAATCTGATAGCTCCATTTGGAGATAGGCTGTGCCACACCCACCAGGTCAACCTCTTGGAAGGCATCTGTTCCCAGTGCCGAGATGGCCACCTGACCGGCAATCACTACAACAGGTGTTGAATCCAGCATAGCATCAGCCACACCTGTCAGTGTGTTGGTAGCACCAGGGCCACTGGTCACCAAAGCCACGCCTACCTCGCCAGAAACACGTGCATAGCCCTCTGCAGCATGTACCGCAGCCTGTTCATGACGCACCAATATATGGTCGAAACACTTCTTCTCGCCTCGTGTATAGTCGAATAGCGAATCGTACGTGGGCATGATAGAGCCGCCAGGGTAACCGAAAATAGTCTTCACACCCTCGGCCTGCAATGCACGCATCAGCGCTTTCGAACCAGTTATCTTGTCTCTCATATTCTCTGTAAATTAGAAATTAGAAATGAGGAATTTCTCATTTCTCATTTTATCATTACTCATTTAATATTCTCACTCCTCCCTTATCAGCACTTGATACGCTCTGAGCGTAGGCACGCAGGGCTTTCGACACCTGGCGGTTGCGCTTTAGTGGTTGCTGTGGACGTGCTGCCAGTTCTTCGTCCGACAGCTTCACGTTGATGCTGCGGTTGGGGATATCAATGACGATGATGTCGCCATCCTTAATCTTACCAATGTTACCACCAGCAGCAGCCTCGGGAGATATATGTCCGATGCTCAGACCAGATGTACCTCCTGAAAAGCGTCCGTCAGTAATCAGGGCACACTCCTTACCCATGTGCATCGACTTGATATAGGACGTGGGATACAACATCTCCTGCATACCCGGTCCACCTTTGGGACCTTCGTGGGTGATGACAACACAGTCACCTTTCTTCACCTTGCCACCCAGGATTCCCTCGCAGGCATCCTCCTGAGAGTCGAAGACAACGGCAGGACCCTCGAAATGCCACAGGCTCTCATCGACACCAGCAGTCTTGACAACACATCCGTCCTGGGCAATGTTGCCGAAGAGGACTGCCAAGCCGCCATCCTTGGTGTAGGCATGTTCAATGTCACGGATACAGCCATTGGCACGATCGGTGTCGAGTGTTCCCCACTCTGCACTCTGACTTCCCATCTTCGTGGAGAAGCGATTGCCGGGAGCCGACTGATAGATGCGGTTGGCTTCTGCATCGACAGTGCCATCTACGATACTATATTTCTTGATGGCCTCACTGAGCGTCATCTTATCCACACGTGGAGCAGAGCCATCAATGAGTCCACCCTTGTTGAGTTCATTCAATATGCCTAAGATTCCACCTGCACGACCACATTCCTGAACGGAATATTTCTGTGTGTTAGGAGCCAGTTTGCAAAGACATGGAACCTTACGGGAAAGAGCATCGATATCCTTCATCGTGAAGTCGGCACCAGCTTCTTGGGCTACAGCCAACAGGTGGAGCACGGTATTCGTAGAACCACCCATCGCAATGTCCAGAGACATCGCATTCATAAAGGCCTTGCGAGTGGCAATATTACGAGGCAGCACGCTCTCGTCGCCATCCTCATAGTAGGCAAAGGCATTCTTCACCACCTGACGGGCAGCAGCCTTGAAGAGCTCTATACGGTTGGTATGAGTAGCCAGAATCGTTCCGTTGCCAGGCAGGGAAAGACCTATCGCCTCTGTCAGCGAGTTCATGCTGTTGGCAGTAAACATGCCTGAGCACGAGCCACAGCCAGGACATGAACAGCTCTCGATTTCCTTCATCTCCTCGTCTGTGACAGAGGGGTCGGCACCCTTCACCATAGCAGTTATCAGGTCGGCATTCTCACCACGCCAGCGACCAGCCTCCATAGGACCTCCCGAACAGAACACCGTTGGGATGTTCAGGCGCATGGAAGCCATCAGCATACCTGGAGTTACCTTGTCACAGTTCGAGATGCAAATCATAGCATCTGCCTTGTGTGCATTAACCATATATTCTACACTATCGGCAATGATGTCGCGACTGGGCAGTGAATAGAGCATACCGTCGTGTCCCATCGCAATACCATCATCGATGGCAATGGTGTTGAACTCAGCGGCATAGCAGCCCATCTTCTCTATTTCTTCACGGACAATTTGTCCGATTTCGTGCAAATGGGTATGTCCCGGCACAAACTGGGTGAACGAGTTGACAATAGCAATAATGGGTTTGCCAAACTGTTCGTGTTTCATACCTGTAGCTACCCAGAGCGCACGCGCTCCGGCCATTCTACGTCCTTCTGTGCATACCGCACTACGCAATGGATGTTTCATATCTCTAACTTAGTATTTGTCTATTTAGCCTGCAAAGATACAGCTTTTTCCGTTAAATACCAACAAAAAAGCGGATTTTCTGCAAACCCGCTTTCGTTCTGTTGTTTTATTTCATATTCTTCTTTCTCATATACTCCTGCTGGGCAGCCTTCATATCTTCACGGAAAGTAGGATTAGACTGCAAGGCACCATAGCCGATACTTGCTCCCATACGACTGGCATCCACATCGGTCTGCCAGTGGGCTCCCACAATGACACGGCTCTCACCATAATCCCAGCCCCGTTTCAGTATCTCATTGGCATGCTCAGGACACACCTCCGACAACAACAAGGCGGTAGCCCATCCGCGAGAGGTATGACCAGAGGGATAAGAACCTTCCTTGCCCAGTTCCACCTCGTCCTCTTCCTTGTCGTAAGTCAGGATATGCTCATGAAAGCGGACATAAGGACGGGTACGATGATAGAATGCCTTAGGAGCCACGCGCATCTGGTCCGTCGTCACCAGACTACGAGTCAACAGTTTCCAGATAGCTGGCGTATTCTCCTTGCTGATAGTCATCCCCAATGCCTCGTTAAAACTGGAGAACAGCGTATCTATAGGATTCCAAATACCATCTCGGCGAGCCACCTTGGCCAGTTCAGGATTAGTGACACGCTGATCCTTACCCCAGAAGTAGCGCATCAGGTCGTAGGTAAAATACTCGTTCAAAGTGTCAGGAGGGGCAGGCAGACACTTAATGAGATTAGGCATCTCCTCTGTCGTGTAGTATTTCTCTAAATCACCCTTCTGAACACCGGGCATTGCCCTACCCTTCAACCGGCAGAACTCCTTCTTCGCCTTCTCCAGCTGCTCCAGGAACATCGGATGGGTATGCATCTTACCGTAAGCCACCGTAGCAGCCAACCTACCGGCATCCACATCGGTCTGCCAGTGGGCTCCCACAATGACACGGCTGTCACCATACATATAGGCTCGTGCAAACAAGGTGTCAGCACGCTCAGGGTTGATTTCAGAGAGCAACAGGGCTATACACCATCCCATGAGAGCATGACCAGAGGGATAGGAATATGAGCTACCATTCGACATAAACTCCTCTTCCTCAGGGGTAAGCGTTGACTCATGGAAGCGCAAAAAGGGACGCTGGCGAGCATAGAATTTCTTGACATCGGTACAAATCTTGCGGGCTGTGGAAGTGGCATCCTTCAGCAAGCGGTACATCTCGGGAGTCTCCTCCCTGGACATCTGCAGGCCAAAGGGAACGCTGAATTCCTTCATCAACCATTCAATATTTGACTCTGCATCTGCACGAGCCATCTTGGCACGCTCCGGATCCTTGATACGCAGGTCCTTACCCCAATAATAGCGCATGATGTCGTGCGTCCACTGAATTCCAAACGTGTCAGGTGGAGCAGGCATGAACTTACGCATATCAGGCATTTCCTTCGCCGTGAAATAAATATTCACAGGTTCTTTTACATGTGTCTGCGCCTGCATGCTCGTTGTTCCACCAACCAGCATGATTGTAGCCAGTATGCCTACTACAAACCGCATCACCATCCTTTTCTTACCCATCATTTATTCATTTTTCCGATTTTGCCTGCAAAGTTACGAAAAATTTCTGTATCTTTGCGGCCAAATTAAGAAAAAGCGTATCATGATGATTTTTTTTGAGAAGACAAGAGAGATATACCTGGCAGGAGGATGCTTCTGGGGAACGGAGCATTACTTCAAGCAGATAGAAGGGGTTGTGGAAACAGAAGTAGGCTTTGCCAACGGAAACACGGAGAATCCCACCTACAAGGAAGTCTATACCGACACTACGGGATATGCCGAGACCGTACATGTGAAATACCACCCTGATGTCGTAAGCCTTGAGTTCCTGTTGCAGATGTTCTTCAAAGCCATCGACCCCACAAGCCTCAACAAGCAGGGACACGATGAAGGCACCCGCTATCGTACAGGCATCTACTACACCGACCCAGAGGACCTGCCTGTTATCGAAAAGGTGTTTGCCGAAGAACAGAAAAACCACCAGCAGCCACTGGCCCAAGAATTTCTATACCGCCGAAGAGTATCATCAGGACTATCTCGACAAGAACCCCACAGGCTACTGTCACCTACCCCTGTCACTCTTCGAGTTTGCAAGAAAAGCGAAAGAGAAGAAGTAAAACTGAATTCCAGCATCTCACAGAAAAGAATAAGAGGGCTCTCCTTATTTGGGGGAACCCTCTTTCTGCTTTATGTCCGTATTTTAATACTGTCATTTGTCATCTGTCATTTTTATCAAGGATGCGGAAACGACCGTCTTCCAGCCTTTCTATGTGTCCACGTTTAACCCATTGGTTCAGCATGCCTGATGTTCCTTCTTCATCCTTGCTGTTGGCCAGTCGCATATTGACGGCATCCTGATAAGTGAACACACCTTCGGCATCAGTCTTGATTTGCAAGAGCAGGTTAGCCGGACCACGATGCGAGGTCTTTACCTGACTGTCAGCATGACGAATCAGGTCGCTAAAATAATGTAGTTTCAACCAAAGGTCGTAGTGCAGACTCCAACGACAGAACCCTTCGATGGCCTTTTCCCAATGCTGACCGTTGGCAGCATATAAGATACATGCCTTACGGAATACGGCAACTAAGGCACGGTGTCCCAGATTGTCAAGCACTTCATCGCCCGATTTGACGACGAAATCATCGATTTCTTTCTTCAGTCTGTCAGCCATACGGATGGCTTGTATGCATTTCAACTCTCCGTGTACCTCACGCAGATTGTCGATGAAAGTTTTCAGCGCAGCGTCGTACTTTGCATCATACTTGCCATGCTTGAGAATGGAGGAACCGAGACCTCGGTCGGGAACAGTAGCCAAAGTCAGTCGACTAAGGGGACCGTCTATGGCACTGTTGCGCATATAGTACATCAACTTGTTGAGCGTTGTAGATGCGTTGAAGTTGATGGAAAGCGGTCCTTGATAGGTGACGCTCTGACTACCCACACGCTCCTGTCCAAAGGGATTATCTTCGTCGTCAACCATTTTTAGGTAGGTGAATGGACAGTTTGGACCAGGCTTCCAGCCCTCTACCGCAAACCACTGGTCGAATTCAACCATACGGGTGTAAATGATTCGACCTTGCGAATCTGCCATCAGCTCTGCAAGGCGTGCCTGAGTGATGTTGGGTGCCACACTTCTAATAGATACGTTGGGACGTACAGGCTTGTCCATGTTCTGGTTTATACGGCGGTAATCCTCCTTGTACTTTTCCAGTTTGATGCGGTTTTGCTTATCTTCCTCTTTCTGAGGAGCCTCCAGATGTTTAAGCATGTGCTTAGTAGAACTATCCTTGCCTGTACCAGTTGTCGCTACGGCAATACCAATACAGCGAGGTTCACGTGGTGTTCCGTCGGTGTACTCGAAGCTGGCGTCACAGTACATACCCAGTGGTGGGAACATCAGTTGTGCGCAAGTCTCCTTCGTCTCCTTAGGGGTTGGGCCAATTGCCGTCCTGACAAATCGTGGTATGGCACTCTTCGACAGCCGTGGCGGCTCAGGGCTGCTGTAGATGTCGTCCAGCGATGCCGTATCACCATAGACTACCGCAGACGACTCTTCGCTGGGGAACTTCGCTGACTTGCTCTTCTTGGCAGGGTTGATCTTGCGGCTTTGGGCAAACACCCTACGCTGGAATTGCGTCATCTTCTGGCTGTCGTCGGTGTACTTGGTGTAGAAGTCGGTCACCAGCTGCTGGCACTCTTTCTCCTGACTATACGCAGGAGCCATTTCCTGCAGGACACCCAGAAACTCCCCCTTGGTCATCAGCTGGGTAATGCCTACCGACAAGATGGACTTCACGGCATTGTGACGGCCACCCTCCTCGTTCAAGTCATACATAGTCAGTCCAGCCTCCTTCAGACATTCCTTGGCAATGAAAAGGGTACGTTCATTGGGTGCCACTACCTCCGCTGTCGCTTGCTGATTGTCAGTGACAAGAGTCGTCTTGGCGGTCTCAGGCTTCTTCAGCGGACGGCCGTCCACATCGAGTCCACGCATCAGGAATGCCTCGCGACGCTCCTCTATCTCCTCGTCGCTCAGTGGTTGCAACCAACGCTCCGAACGATAGACTTCGTCGCCCGTCATGTTGATGTAACGCTCAGGGGTGATACAGCTTTCGTCGTAGGGTACGCCAATCTCCTCGCAGAAGGCCTTCTGAGTCTCCTCAATGGTCATGCCCACTAGCAAACGAATCCAGATGTGACACTTCTTACGTGGCGAGTAGTCGATGTATTCCACCATGCCGTGGAACTCGCTGTACTCGTCCTCGTTCACCTCCAAAGCTCGCTTGATGGCCTGCTCCACCAACTCCTTCTCGTCGATGTCGTTGCACGTCTTATAGGTGAACGCCTCGGGGATGATGTCGGCTTGGGCACGATGGTTGTTTTTAAACTGCGAGTAGTGCGGACAGATGGTTGGCAACTCGTCCTTCACCTCCTCCTTACCTTCGTCACGAATCTGGCGAAGCATCTCTGGCAAGTCCTCTCGTCTGAGCATATTTAGAATATCCTCAGCCGTTCCAGACTCTGCGAAACCACGATGAAACTTTTTCTCGATCTCACCCGACTTACTATTTTTCGTTCGGGGATTGATTGCAAAAACTGCTTTTGTCATATCGTTATCTTTTTAAACGTTTTAATATTAAGGTACGCGCCCCTACTAATAGCGCAAAGACGCGCACCGGGTTTACTACAGTTTACTCGTCGCTGTTTAATCGGAATGGGTCGATATACGAGATAAGCATATGTGCCAGTTCATTCACCTTTAGCGAAAGACGTGAATCGTCAATGCCACTTGGTTTCAAAGAACCAACCAGTATCGCAAAGATTGCATCAGCCATCGTGTTCTGATGGTGTCGAGTCTCGGCACAGAACTCACATTCGACATAAGCAAGGACATTGTCTGGAACAAGGGTCTTTAATAGCTTGACCAAATACTTTGCCCTACGGGTAAGAGCTGGGCGACCATTACAAATAATGGTAGCGCATCTTTGTTTATTTGTGTTGCTCATAATCTTTTATTATGAATTCACGAAATAACATATTGGATAGCTTTGAGGCTTGGAAATCCAGCTGGTCTTTCCTATAGCCTCGCAGCCTGCTAAGAGAGTCAATTTCGATTTTCGCAAACAGAAATCGGATGGACTATGGTCGTCGTCACGCCATCAAGTCAAATTTACTGAACTATGAAAGAACGAATGAGCATTTTACTCGTTGCAAAATTAATGATTAAATCAGCATGAACTTGTTATTAGCTCATAAAATGTAATGAATTTTCGGTTAATTAATTTTCACTTACATTTAATTCCCACCAGTTTTTCTTTCTCTCGATTGTACTGAATATAGCGCATTATCTCGCGTTTCAAGACATTTGCCTCCGTTGCAAGATTTGAATGGTCGTTGCTTGTAATGTAACGAAAAAATGATTCTGCTCCATACTCAAACCCATCAGCCATCCCGACACCTAAGAAGAGGATAGCTAATCGTTCATAAATTACGCTTTTCGTAATATCCTCTTGGGAACGGCGTCCGTGAGAAACGAATTTAAATTTGATATAATACAGATTTGTTACATCACTTCCCTTATCTAATTTCATGATGTCTGCATTGTCTTCCATCCAACGAATAAAATACTCGCGACATTGTTTACGCCGCTTGATGATGTCGTAGAACGCTTTGGTTCTCTTAAAATTAATTTTCTTTGTTGCCATAATCTTGGCAGCACGCAATTAGTGCAAATGCTGCTAAGACTCTGGCGAAATAGCGTCTGGGGTTTACTCTTGCTTCTGCAAGATACAAAAATTCTTCGTGTGCGTCAAGGGCAGAGGGGAGTAATGCTTGAAAAATAGCATGAAAATGTTAGAATAATCAGCATTTGTAAAAACACAAGCATGGAACAGAGGGTCCTATAGACACAACAATCCCCCCACTACTAAATAGATAGTAATGGGGGGGTATTATAGGTTTTAAAGCGATAAAAATGGTTTCCCTTTAGAACCTTTCCGGGTTTGTGCGCAAAAATACAAAAAAATTTTTGAAGTACCAAATAGTTGGTGCTATTCTTTCAAACTGTCATCTGTCATTTGTCATCGTTCGACCGCTTATAGGTTTGCACCCACCCCGATAATAATATATTTATATTATCGGGGGTGGGGTTCGGAGCTTGTCGAAAATTTACTCACTTCGATATAATTCATCCAACGACTGCCCAGCGTCGTTCACCCAATGCTCCCATCCGTTGGTGCTGCGACCAGAACAATAACTGGCTGCCGTGCTGGGACTGGCCAGTACATAGTCTTGCTGCAACTCCCAGAAACCGTCCTTGGTAGGCTTCGATATGGCAGCTATGATGGCATTACGCTTCTCGCCATCACGATACGACGGAACGGTGCTCTGTGGCAGCAGGCTACCTTTAAGAATATGCATCGAGTGGTCAGTCTCGTTGAAGATGGCATGGGCATCACAACCACGAACGGTGATATGGAACAGGTTGCCTACAGGCTCATTCCCTTCATTATGTCTGGCAACCTCTGAATCAGATGTAGCGGGTTGAGAAGTTTCCACACGATAGCCCAACTGTCTGACAGCCTTGAGGAACCTCTCTATGTTACCTTTTCCCCATTCTGTTGAAACGGCGAAGG
The DNA here is from genome assembly GCA_902770195.1 of uncultured Prevotellaceae bacterium. Lineage (GTDB taxonomy): Bacteria > Bacteroidota > Bacteroidia > Bacteroidales > Bacteroidaceae > Prevotella. The sequence continues at coordinate 8,510 of CACXSA010000027.1, read as the reverse complement.
GAATACCGTCACCACTCCTTAGTACAGATTCTGGTTCTTTGAAATAACGCCGTCCCTTGAAATTTCTTTCCTTGATATAGTCCATTGTCTGCACCACACCAAACGAACCTTGCAACTCTGGCGGGAACGCACGTTCAATATCTGCAAAGGTAGCCTTTGGATGCTGTTCGACGTAAGTCGATACAACGGCATAGACAAACTTGTTTTTTCCTAAGAATTCGCCACCTTCAAGCGAGTAGCCGGTATGGTCGTATACTCGTTTCTTTGTATCGTCTGTTGGCAAGGTTTGGATTGGTTCTGTGGGAGTGTCCTTGTGTACATGAAATGCTGGAGCGTCAGTCAGTGAGGCAGAGAAATGTAGTTGAGAAAGCATCCCCTTGATATCTGCTTCTGAGAACGTACTGCCATATTTCTCCATCAAATAGGGTGTCAGACTCTCTGTTATCTGCATTTGTGCATTGGCTATCAGTCCTTCTTTTATCTTATTGAGATTGGCCTGACGGTTCATTTCTTCCATTCGCGCTTCACAGAATTCCACGATGCCATCCTTCGTGAAAGACTCTTTAGAGAACTTCTCCACAAACTTAGCTCCAAGTTTGTTGTCTATCTCTAATGGAATGTATAGCACCGACACAGCATCTTTGCTCTTGGGCTTATCGTAGAACACCTCGATATGCTCACCGATATAAATACCTACATCAAGTTTCAGTTGGCGCATATACGACTCTAACTGCACCCGCTCACGTTCTGTCTGTGTATGAACAGGACGTTTCACTTCGATGACAAACTGATCCTCATCGTCGCGCTTAATCAGAATGTCCGGCTGAATAAACTTGCTATTGCCAATAGGTATGTTAGGCTTGTGACTAATCTCGCCTTTCCACTTGGCCCATCCCAATAGTTGCATCTGGGTCTCTATAAGTGAATGGTAGATGTCCTCATCAACATCCCTCTTCTTCGCTTCGCATAAGTCGTACACAAAGCGGTTCCACATCTCTTGCATATCTTGACAATTTTGGTTATCTATTTCCTTTTAATCGATTGTGGCGTTTACACAACATTTCACAATTATCGACTGTTGTCTCACCACCTTTGCTCCATGCAGTAACATGATCAGCTTCCATCTCTTTTAGAGTCCATATTCTCGTTTTGTTTTGGTTATCACCGCAAGCACAATCTGGGCAATTACTTATACCTAGACTTTTAGCCTTTTCTGTCTGTCTGCTATAAGCAATTTTCTTAACAGCATCATTAAATATCCGAATGTTAAGCAGTTGTTTGTCTTTCTCTCCACCAAGCACGTATTCGTATATATTCTTCTTTGCTCCAGAGGGGATAAATGGATCATCGAAAAGTTCTTCAATGCGGTCTTGGTCTGGTTTTGGATTGTTTTGATAGTCATCATACAATTTACCCCAGTTGACTTGATTCATCTCATCATGAACTATATCAAAGTGCTGGTCTATCCAATCTATTACTGCATCAAAGAACTCTTGGAGTTCTCGAATGTTAGTGTCATGACAGTGATCCTGCATATACTTGCGAACAACAACATCTTCATCTTTCTCTTTATAAGAATGGCTGACCCACTTTAAGGCGGTATTAAGGTAAGCTTGACGGCGTACATCACCCTTAATGAAGTGACTCCACATTTGAATCTGTGGATTAGAAGTGTTGCTAAAGACTTTCTTTGCCTCTGAGACAAATGGACCCGAATAGACAGCATTCCATAGTTCCTGCTTTTCCAAATCAACACCAGCTTTATTAATGGTTTCAAACCATTTCCTTATGTCCGCTCTTGTACCTTTACATATATACACAAGAATCGGAGTATTGAAAAAATCCTGTCTATCTTCATCTGATAAAGCGTTAATATCCATAGGCACTTTGTCTTCACCTATAATTTCCATTTTCCCTATAGCAAAGCGTCCAATAGATGTTATACGCTGTTGACCATCTAAAACTTCCAACATTCCATCTTCTCGCTTGTTAAAATAAAACAATCCGATAGGATATTTCTTTAGAATACTTTCTATTACGGCAACATCTCTCTTTTGACTCTCATAAATATAGTTGCGTTGATATTCCGGCTGAATAATAAGTCTGTTATTCAAACCGTATACGCCTCTTTCTTCTCTTTTATTGTAGGTAAAATTTTCACAGAGCTGCCCGATTGTGATGTCTGTTACAAGCTCTGCAGTCATTGTGGATTTATTATTCATCTCTTACGTATTAAAATTCTAGCATATTTCTGTTCATACAATTTACCATCTACTTCATAATAAGTCTCTCCGTCAAGAGGATTATCAAGGAGTAGAGCGGCACCATCATTGAGTTTAGACACTCTTTTTCTCTTCCCATGTTTGTCAACTTGAATTTGCTCTGGATAGACTTTTGTCTTAAAGCCATCGAACCAGGTTTTAGTAATGCCAACAACTTCAAACTGCTCTGGGCAGTATTTGTCGAAAAACGAAACCGGCACGCCCATAACGCCATCATAATCTGATGGAATGGCATCAACAAATGGTACCTCTATCGCATCATAATTGTCATAATGAGGATATTCTGAACGCCCCTTCAGCTCTGAATGTCGACTATATTTCAAATTCCTGGCTATAGTCATCAACGAGCTTGGAGTATGTCGTTTGCTAAGTTCAACATTAGTATACCAACAGCAATTGCGAAATTTTACCGTACCAGTTGCTTCATCATAAACTCCGTCGGCATAATTATGAGCTTGTTCGGGAACATCAAAATAAGCATTGCCATTCTCAAATCCCCCACCAAGCCATATCTTATTTCTCATAAGCAAAGGAAATACATCTTTATATGATATAGCATTCATCGTTCCCACAATAATAAATTTCTTCTTTCCAGCCATAATCCAGCGGATAAACTCACGAAGTAAGGAAAAAGGAGGATTGGTAATAATGAAGTCTGCTTCATCGCGCAAAGCTGTTACTTCTTTAGATTTGAAGTCGCCATCACCATCCAGATAGTTCCAACGAATATCATTTACAGAGACTTTCTTATCCGTACAATCATTACGGTCAAGAATAAAAATTTTCCCGTGTGTGCGCGATTTGTCTTCATCGTAATGGGGGGCATTCTTTTCAAACACCGATGGCTCATAAAGCATTTTTATTTTCTTGCTTTCAGGTGCATAACTGGTACTTATAAGTTTTTTCAGTCCTAAAGCATTGAATTTCAAAACAAAAAATTTTGTAAATGCGCTCGATTCAGGATCATCGCAGGGGAGAAGAATTGTCTTGTTGCGAAACACATCGGGGTTATAATCCGTATAGCACAACATCTCATTACTAATGTCGGTAAATTGAGTGTAGAACTCATCATTTTTTGCCTGTTTAGCATTTCCTAAATTTGTATTTGCCATAATCGATTGATAGTTTTAAGTCAGCGCACTCAGACTATCAATCACGCCACGGCACATAAAAAGAGCGCGGTGCTCTTAATGCGCATAGCAAGAGGTGAAAGCGTAGGAATACTTTTTGGAACCCCTGTCTACCAAGATGCACCACACTCTAAGAGTGCGTACATTGCTATTGGTAGAACAGAGAGAACCATATTGCCTACGGCTCACCTGTCACTTATTATTTCCGTGCTTGTTATACCAATCTGAGTTTCCTACGCTTTTCTTGGCTATGCGCGAAATAATAGCGAATGCTTCTTTACTGGTCCGGATTTCTCCCCGTACCGAGGGCAAAGGTACGAAAAAACGTAAACAACGCCAAATGTTTTATCGGTTTATTTTTGCATCGCAATGACAAATGACAGATGACAGTTTTGAAAATGAACGATAGTGGGTGTGTGTGATTATCTCTTTTATTATTAATTGAATAAATATACTATAAATATATATAATAATAAATATAATAATAGATATATATAGTAGTATAGATTCTTGCAGATGCTGAGGATGGGCCTTGTTTTGAAACTGTCATCTGTCATTTGTCATTTTGTAGCCTACCCAGTTGCAATAACATGCCCTTATCGCACAATAACATGCCCTTATTGCCAGATAAGGATGGGTTATTGCCGGTGCAAAAAACATATTAAAAAAGCGGGATTCAGGCCACCCGGTGCAGTTGGTCTGAGGGAGTTTCTAATACCATAAAAAACACGACAAAAGGTATGATTGAACTTTATCTTTCGAAGGTGACCGAGAGCTCGGAAACCGAAACAGCGGGTAAGATGTATGCCCGCGTGAGTTACAAACAGTCCATGGACCTGCACGACATGGCCCAGCACATGGCGGAGCACAACACGGCCTTCTCGGAGGGTTTGATAGTGGGTGTGCTGACCGACTTCGTGAAGTGTGTGCGCGAGATGGTGCTCAACGGCAACACGGTAAAGGTGGGCAACCTGGCCATCTTCAAGGCCACGGTGGAGTCTAACGGTCTGGAGGTGCTCTACGATGCTCAGAGCGACAAGGTGGCTTCGGCTACAATGGGTGTTCTGAAGGAGGGCGAAAAGACGGGTGCTGCCGTGAAGACCATCAAGCTGCTGGCTCAGAGCACAGGCGACTTCACCCGCGAGGAGCTGAAGAAGGATGTCAAGCTGAGCTGGACCGACAAGACCAAGGCGGAGATTGCAGCTGCCAAGGGAACCACAGATGGCGGAACCACAGATGGCGGAACCACAGGTCCTACGGATTCCGGTGGTGGTGACAACAGCGGTGGCGGAGGTAGCAATTCCGGCGGCGGTGACGAAACGTAAGCACTGGTCAGAAGTGATGGATAAATCCGTGTCCGCCACGGTCATCCGTACCAAAGCAAAGAAAATGGGACTGCCAGAAGACGACGGTCCCATTTATTGTGTTGTGGTCTTTTACAATGATAGTATTCCTGAAAAAAGCTATTGCCGCGAGGCTTCTGTGAAAGCTTCCATGATGGCTGTGGGTTTCCCGTCTTGGAAGGCACCTAAGGGATATTGACCCTCCAGTTCGGGTGCCCAGTAGAAGACGCCCTTGCAATGTCCATTTGTCTTGTTTTTTGATGCATCGATGATAGCAGCCATAATCAGCTTGCCCTCATCGGGCTTCTTCACCTCGGCACCAGTCTCTACCACCATCAGGGGCTTGTGGTATTTCAGCCACATGCGATTGATGTTGGCGGTGAACTTCTCAACGGTCTCCTGCCAAGATGTTGTTAATTTTGCCTGGATATCCCAATAGGGATAGACACTCAGACCAATCATATCGAAACGGGCTTTATAGCGTAGCAGACCATCAAAGATAAAGTCGTAACGCTTAGGGTCACACCCTCCGTCCAGATGGATGATGACCTCTGCCTTGGGATAGACGGACTTAACAGCCTGATAGCCTGCATCGGTAAGTCCTGCATACTGTCGCATATTTTCTTCAGCACGACCTACAGGCCAGAGGAAGCCATGAGTGGTCTCATTACCCACCTGTACCCAGCGCACCTCTACCCCAGCCTTCCGGATGGCTGTCAGCACATCGCGGGTATGGTCATAGAGTGCTTTCTTCATCTCGTCGTAAGTCATTGATTTCCATTGGGCTGGAATATTCTGCTGACCAGGATCGGCCCACCAGTCGCTATAGTGGAAGTCTATCATCAGCGCCATGCCCCAGTCCTTGGCTCGCAAGGCCATTCGCACCACATCCTCCTTGTTGCAGAAGTTGCCGTGCTCCACAGGATTAACCCATACACGCAAGCGGACAGCATTCAGTCCCAGCTCACGCATCAAGGCTGTATTCTCACGAGGCTCTCCTTTCGAATTTCTCAACTGCTTACCTTTTGCTTCCAGTTCGGTGGTTCCGCTGATGTCTGCACCCAACCAGAAATCTTGTGCATGGATAGTCAAAGCACCAATGGTGAGCAGTAAAATTGTCCATAATTTTCGCATCCTATTTTCTTTAAATCCAACCATCTTTTAACGTTTCGTCTCAATAGTCAAGGTGGCAGGTTTTATCCTTCCACGCTGGTCGCGGACAACAAGTGTAGCTTTTCCTGCTGTTGTGGTAGGACGAAGAATCACCACCAATTCGCCATTGAACAGTTTCATGCGGGGCTGCTTGAACGACTCCAAAGAGGTGGCATCACCGTTACATACAGCCTCGAAACGGGCTTCACCATTAACACTGAACGTCAGACCCTCCTGACAGGTAGGAACGGGCACCCCATTCTTGTCGTTCACACTAACGCGAACAAAGATAAGACTCTCGCCATCTGCCTTATAATCAGTAGTTTCCGGCTGTGCTACCAACTGTGCAGGCTTACCTGCCGTCTTGCGGACATCTTCACCAATCTTGTTGCCTTGCTCATCATAGACAACGACTTTTATTTCGCCTGGCACATACTTTACATCATTCCAACGCAGACGATAACGGTCCAGACGATTATCATTGACCATTGACGATTGACCATTGACCTTATCTGCCTGTTTACGAATTCGCCCCTGACTTTTTCCGTTGACAAAGAGTTCGCCCTCTACCCCATCGGTATAGCAATAAACCGGTGTCACCTTGCCTTTACGGTCTGGCCAATTCCAGTGTGGCAACAGATGCACGGTATGCTCCTTTTTATTCCAATGACTCTTATACAGGAAATAACGGTCCTTAGGCAGACCTGCCAAGTCGCAAATACCAAAATAGCTGGAGCGTGAAGGCCAGTACTCGTCGTAAGGAGAAGGCTCGCCCAGATAGTCGTAGCCCGTCCACACAAACTCACCAATCACCCAGTCGTAGTCATCCTGCCAACGCCAGTCGTCATCAGGCAGGTTAGACCAAGGACAATACTCTACATCATAGCTGGAGCACTGACCATCAGCAGTAAGGACAGCCTTTGGGTCGTACTGCTTACACCATGAGGAGAAACGCCCGTTATCATCAGGTACAACAGGGAACTTATAGACACCACGCGAAGAAACGGTAGAGCAGGTTTCCGACCCCAACAGGAAACCCTGAGGCAAGCGCTTGATGCCTTCAGCATACTTGTGAACACGATAGTTGAAGCCTGGCACATCCATCGACTGGGGCGTTCCACCCTTGATGGAGCCATCCGGATTGTCAAGACCCTGGGTAACAGGACGTGTAGGGTCGAGTGAGTGACAGAGCCCCTGCAACAGGATGCTCAACTGGCGTCCTTCTTCACTCCACTGCTCAGGAATCTCATTGCCTATCGACCACATCACGATAGATGGATGGTTGCGATGGTTCAGGATGAGATTGGTGATGTCTTTCATAGCCCATTCGCGGAAATGACGGGCATAGCCATTCTTACACTTGGGATATATCCACATATCGAACGACTCAGCCATCACCATCATACCCAGCGAGTCGCAAAGTTCCATCTGCCAGGTAGAAGGCATGTTGTGAGAGGTTCGGATGGCGTTGCATCCCATCTGCTTCATCATCTGAATCTGGCGAATCAGAGCAGCCTTGTTAATGGCAGCACCCAGAGGCCCAAGGTCGTGATGCAGGCAGACACCCTTAAACTTCATGGTCTTACCGTTCAGCTGGAAACCATGCTCACGCGAGACTCGAATGGTACGGATACCTGTCTTGATGGTCTTGCTGTCAAGTATTTCATGGTGGTCCTTATACACCTCGACCTTTAATTCATATAAAGAAGGAGTCTCAGGCGACCACAGCATTGGGTTCTTTATTTTGAACTTGGCATAAATCTTTCCGTCGCCTTCAATGCGGGTGTCACCACTTGAAGCAACAACCTTACCGTCAGGAGCCTTCACGAAAAACTGCGCAGTACCCTTTACAGGATTAACAATGCGAGCCTCCACCTCAACAGTAGCCTCGTCCTTGCCAATAGTCATTGTACGGGCATAGATGCTCCAATCGTCAATATACGTTTTCTGTCTGAGTATCAACGTGACAGGACGATACAATCCAGCACCAGGATACCAACGAGAACTCTCTTCTACGTTTTGGAGATGGACACCGATATTCAACTTGCCAGCTTGCAGATACGGAGTGGCATCTATGCGGAAAGCATTATAGCCGTATGCCCAATGGCCAGCCTCCTGACCATTAATCGAAACACGAGGTTCTGACATAGCCCCGTCGAACACCAGTTCGGCAGCCTCGTAACCTGTTGGAATGTCAATGCTTGACCCGACTTCTCAGAAGCCTCCGTCTCTCCATTCTGTGCAATAGCCACTTTCTGCAAATCCCATTTCTTATCAAAAGGTCCGGCAATAGCCCAGTCGTGAGGGATATTCACTTTTGTCCATGTGCGATTGTCACGAGAGAATTCCCATGCTTTCAGATTGATTTCACGTCGCGTCTGAGCCACAGCCATCTGGCTGAATAGTAGTAGTGATAGAAGTAGTTTTGTTTTCATCTTGTGCTTTGATTAGTAATAATTCTGGGGTCAAAGGTACAAAAAAATCCCCACAGAACCAAATCTGCAGGGATTTCTTTTATTCTAATGTCTATTGATTACTTCGTGGTAGTGTCAACGAACATAGCTACGCGGTTGAAGTCGTTCTCAGAAGAGAGCTTATCGGTT